>NZ_JAUSYB010000001.1:2573007-2894633 GCF_030816505.1 Microbacterium sp. W4I20
GGGTGTCCGCTGGATCAGCAGCTGATCCGCGAAACGGCGCCGCGCCGACGGATCGCCGCGTACGATCTGCAGATCCTCCGGAGCGAACAGCACCACGTGCGCGTACCGCGGCAGCTCGTTCGCCTTCGACGGCGACCCGTTGATGCGCGCCTTGTTCGACCCCTGCCGGTTCAACTGCACCTCGATGAGCACCTTGCGCTCCCCATGCGAGAGCCGAGCACGGATGATCGCGAACTCATGCCCATCGCGCACCATCGGCGCATCCGACGACACCCGATGAGAACCCAGAGTCGCCAGGAAGACCACAGCCTCGGCGAGATTCGTCTTGCCCTGACCGTTGCGACCGACCAGCACGTTCGGTCCGCGGTGCAGGGAGAGTTCGGCGGTCGCGTAATTGCGGAAATCGACCAGGCTCAGGTGTTCCACAATCACGGGATCAGCCTACCTTCGGGGTCCGACAGTCTGCGGGGTGAGCACTATGGCGTCGAGGCGGACGTCGGGATGCTCCCTTCGTTCGCAGAGCGGGTTCCCTCCCGCTGCGCGGGCCCCTCCCGATGCTCACGCCGGGAGCATCCCGACGTCCTCAGGTTTCGCGCATCTCGAGGTTTCGCGTGGGAGATGCGAGGGGTAAAGGGGGGAGGCAGCGGCTCGCTTCGCTCGCCGACTGCGTGCGATACGGGAGTGGGCTGGGTCCCTGAGCGTGGTGAAGGGTTCGAACCGAGGGTCAGCGGAGGAGAAGGTTGGGCTGCAGGAGGTACTTGAACGAATCGAGACCGGCCTGGTCGACCGACGTCTGGCTCGTGATCAGCACCGGGCTCAGCTTGTTCGCGTTGTCGCTCGAGGTGAAGGTCACGCGCACGAACTCGCTCTTCACCGCACCGAGAGCCTCGATCAGGTACTGCGGGTTCAGGCCGAGCGTCACGTCTTCGCCGCCGTTGAGGATCGCATCGACCGACTCGGACGCGCGGGCGTGCTCGCTGCCGGACGCATCCATCGTCACACTGTCGCTCGTGAAGGTGAAGCGCAGCGGAGCCGCGCGATCCAGCACCAGCGACACACGGCGCACGGCCTCGACAAGATCGGCGGTGTTCACGACCGCATAGTGCTCGGTCTGCTCGGGGAACAGGCGGCGAACGGGCGGGAAGTTGCCCTTGATGAGCAGCGACGTGACCGTCTTGTTGCCCGCCGTGAACGCGATGATCTCGCGCTCGCCCGCTCCCGAGAACGCGATCTGGATGGTGCCGGCGTGGCCGAAGGTCTTTCCGACCTCGACGAGCGTACGAGCGGGAACCAGTGCCGTCGCTTCGACAGCCTCGCCGTCCCACGGCACGTCGCGGATCGACACCCGGTAGCGGTCGGTGGCGACGAGGCTCAGGCTCTGACCCGACACGGCGAGCTGCACACCGGTGAGCACCGGGGTCACATCGTCGCGGGAGGCGGCGAAGCCGACCTGGGCGATCGCGGTGCCGAAGTCGTCGGCGGGGACGACGCCGGAGGATCCGGAGACCTCGGGGATCGACGGGTATTCCTCGACCGGCATGGCTGCGAGCGTGAATCGTGCAGACCCGCAGGTGACCGTGATGCCGCCGTCGTCCTCGACGGCGATCTCGATCGGAGCGTTCGGAAGCCTGCTGGCGATGTCCGACAGCAGACGGCCGTGGACCAGGATCGTGCCCGCTGTCTCGACCGTCGCCTCGATGGTCGTCCGAGCGGATGCCTCGTAGTCGAATGCCGAGAGCGTCAGGCCGGAGCCCTCTGCCTCGATCAGCACACCGGCGAGGATCGGCTGAGGATTGCGCTGGGGAAGCAGCTTGACGACGAACGACACTGCCTCGCTGAAGACATCGCGGTTGACCTGAAACCTCACGGGTGCTCCCTTGTCGTCGTTCTGTGACTCGTCGTCTTCGGTCCTGCCAGTGCAGGGCTTCCCATGCTAGCCCCACAGCCACGCCGATCCCTACGCTCGGATCTTTTGGGATCCGGTCGGCCGTTCTCCCCACCGTCTGGTGATCGGATCGCCCATTGAAAGACTTAACTCCTTAACGGTGTTAACCGCTGTGGATTCTGTGGATAACTCGGTGGATAGTAGTCGCGAGTAAGGAACTACACGGCTGTCACTTGTGGAATCCCTGAGGAATCCGCGGGTTCCGGGCATCCGGCCCCTTCGCTGTCCTCCCGGAGTTATCCACAGGTTTGGTCCGAGAACCCACATTCGTCCCGATCTGCAACACAGTCATCCACAAGTTATCCACATGTGCATAGAAGCATTTATCGGATGCTGCATCGGCATGTCGTGACGAAGAAAGAGGGGTCCACCGCACACCTGACGGTTGCGGAGGACCCCTCTTGAGGGCTGCAGGTCAGCGACGGCCGAGCTGCGTGGTGATCTCGGTGACCTGGTTGTAGATCGAGCGACGCTCCTTCATGAGCTCGCTGATCTTCTTGTAGGCGTACATCACCGTGGTGTGATCGCGATTGCCGAACAACTGTCCGATCTTCGGAAGAGACAGGCTGGTGCGCTCACGGCACAGGTACATGGCGATCTGACGTGCCGTCGCGATCTGCTGCGAACGACTCGAGCCGTAGAGGTCGTCGACGGTCAGCTTGAAGTAGCCGGCGGTCGCGGTGATGATGTCGGTCGGCGAGATGATGTTGTCCTCGGCCGTGTCGATGATGTCGCGGAGCACCGTCTGGGCGAGGGAGATGTCGAGCGACGAGCGGTTCAGGCTCGCGAAGGCCGATACGCGGATCAGGGCACCCTCGAGCTCGCGGATGTTGGACGAGACGACCGTGGCGATGTACTCGAGGACCTCGTCGGGGATGTGCAGCGCCTCGCTCTGGGCCTTCTTGCGGAGGATCGCGATGCGGGTCTCAAGGTCGGGCGCCTGCACATCGGTGATGAGGCCCCACTCGAAGCGGCTGCGCATCCGGTCCTCGAAGCCGGTCAGGTGCTTCGGCGCCACGTCACTCGTGATCACGACCTGCTTGTTGTGATCGTGCAGCGTGTTGAAGGTGTGGAAGAACGCCTCCTGCGTCTCGGCGCGACCCTGCAGGAACTGGATGTCGTCGATGAGGAGGATGTCGACGTCGCGGTAGCGGGCTTGGAACGCAGCGCCGCGGTTGTTCGCGATCGAGTTGATGAAGTCGTTCGTGAATTCCTCGCTGGAGACGTAGCGGACCTTCACCCCGGCGTAGAGAGACTGGGCGTAGTCGCCGATCGCGTGCAGCAGGTGGGTCTTGCCGAGCCCGGAGTCCCCGTAGATGAAGAGCGGGTTGTAGGCCTTGGCAGGAGCCTCGGCCACGGCGACCGCCGCAGCATGTGCGAATCGGTTGGACTGACCGATCACGAAGTTGTCGAAGGTGTACTTCGGGTTGAGGCGCGATTCGTGACGCAGCTGCGTCGGCTGCTCCATCGGAGACTCGATGCGCACGGGCTCGTGCCTGCCGAAGTCCGCGACGGCCATCTGCTCGTTCGGCTGCTCGGCGAGCTCGTGGTTGACGACCACACGGTACGAGGTGACCTCGTCGCCGATGTGGGAGAGCGCCTCCATGATCGGCAGACGCAGACGCTTGTTGATCTGGGCGGCCGTGAGATCGTTCGGCACTTCGAGGTAGAGCGTCGCCGACATCACGCCGGCAGGAACCGCGAGGCTGAGGAAGCCCTGCAGCTGAGGGGTGACGCGGTCGTCATCCACCAGGAGCTCCTGCACCGTGGTCCAGATCGGAACGTCGGGCTGGGCAGGTGAGGACATGACGCTCCGGACGGGGGCTCGGGTAGGGGTGGATATGCCGTGCCCCCTGTGGATAACTTCGGTTGCCACGGTAGTCATCGCGGCTGGGAACGGCAACCTGCCCTTGCAAACACGCGCGCGTGTTGTGCATCGCGGATGGCGGGGGTTGTGGATAATGGCTGTGCGGTACGTGCCGGATGCCGTCCCTCCGAGCGCGCAGATTTGCTCTGCGCGCCGCGAAGACGTACCCTAAGTCGGTTGACTTATGCCATTTTTGGCAGTTCCCCATGTCTCCGGTCGCAGTGAACCCGGTGGCAGTATTCCCGGAGTGATTCCATGACTAAGCGCACTTTCCAGCCCAACAACCGTCGTCGCGCCAAGAAGCACGGCTTCCGCGCCCGCATGCGTACGCGCGCCGGCCGCGGCATCCTTGCTGCACGCCGCGCGAAGGGCCGCACCGAGCTCTCCGCGTAGTCCGCTGTGCTCGCCCGTCCGCACCGGCTGACTCGCGGCAGCGACTATCGAATGGTCGTTCGCCGCGGTTCCCGTTGTGGCGGGTCGCGCCTCATCACGTCGATGCTGTCGACGGGTGAGAGCGGAACCGTACGGTTCGGTTTCATCATCAGCAAGCAGGTGGGCACTGCAGTGGTGCGCAACACCGTGCGCCGGCGACTCAAAGCCGTGTGTGCGGAGGCGCTCCCGCGAGTTCCCCAGGGCACGGATGTCGTCATCCGTGCCCTTCCTGCGTCTGCCACGGCATCGTTCGCCGAGCTCCGCGCAGACGTGGACCGCTGTCTTACCCGGCTGGCGCCGGCGTCGGCTGCGGGCACCCCGTGACTGCCCTGCCGGCGTCCTCGATCGGATCGGCGCACCTGCAGTCCGGCGATCTCCTCCGCAGCATCCCGCTGGTTCCCCGCAATCTGGTGCTGGGGTTCCTCACGGCGTACCGCAAGACCATCTCTCCTCTCTATGGAGATGTCTGTGCGTACTACCCCAGCTGTTCCGCTTACGCTGTAGGTGCGGTGCAGCAGCACGGTGCCGTGCGGGGAACCCTGTTCTCCGCGTGGCGCATCCTCCGCTGCAATCCCTGGACTCGCGGAGGCGTCGACGACGTCCGTCCGCACGAACACTTCCGCTACGACCTGACTTCTCACGGTTTCGTCGTCCCTGCCCGAAAGGACTGAACGGTGGGTCTTGACCTTCTGCTCGCCAGCAACACCCCCAGCGATGCGCCCGCGGCGGGTGGCTTCGACCTGATCGGCACGATCCTGTGGCCGCTCAAGTGGGTCGTCGAGATGATCCTCGTCGCCTGGCACTGGCTGCTCACCGCGGTCGGTCTGCCCGCGGCATCCGGTCTCACCTGGGTGCTCTCCATCGTCGGTCTCGTCATCGTCGTCCGTGCCGCTCTGATCCCGCTGTTCGTGAAGCAGATCAAGAGCCAGCGAAAGATGATGGAAATCGCTCCTGAACTGCGGAAAGTTCAAGAGAAGTACCGCGGCAAGAAGGACCAGCTCTCTCGCGAGGCCATGAGCCGCGAGACCATGGGCCTGTATAAGAAGCACGGCACGACGCCGATGTCGAGCTGTCTTCCGCTGCTGGTGCAGATGCCGATCTTCTTCTCGCTGTTCAGCGTGCTCAGCGACGTCAGCAAGCACGCCAAGGACAACATCGGCGGCGTCGGGCTTCTCAGCCCAGAGCTCACCAAGGAGTTCTACGACGCCAAGCTCTTCGGTGTCGCTTCGCTGCACGAGACGCTCGGCAACGCGGTGGATGCCGGCAACACCACGGCCATCGTGATCCTGGTCACGCTCGTGGTGCTGATGATCGGCTCGCAGTTCTTCACGCAGCTGCAGATCATCTCGAAGAACCTGTCGCCCGAGGCCAAGACCGGCCAGGCGTACCAGATGCAGAAGATCATGCTCTACGTGCTGCCGCTGGGCTTCATCTTCTCGGGTGTGTTCTTCCCGCTCGGCGTGGTCGTCTACTGGTTCATCTCCAACCTCTGGACCATGGGGCAGCAGTTCCTCGTGATCCGCGAGATGCCGACCCCCGGGTCGGAGGCCGCGAAGGCTCGTGAAGAGCGACTCGCGAAGAAGGGCAAGGCGATCGATTCGTCGGGCAAGGTCGTCCCGATGGCTGCGTACGAGGCCGAGCAGCAGCGTCTGCTCGATCTGGCGGAGAAGGCGAAGGCCGAGGCACCGAAGCGCCAGCAGCCTGTCGGCAAGAAGCGTGCGAAGAAGAAGGGCAGCGGTTCATGAGCGAGGTCGCGACCGAGACCACCGAACCCACGGTGGCAGAGCTGGAGAACGAGGGCGATGTCGCCGCGGACTTCCTCGAGGAACTCCTCGACATCGCCGACATCGACGGCGATCTGAACCTGGATGTCCGTCAGGGTCGGGCCTATGTGTCGGTGGAGGCCGAGGGTGATGGACTCGCCCTGCTGTCGGCGCCCGACACCGTGCAGGCCCTGCAGGAGCTCACGCGTCTCGCGGTGCAGAACCGCACCGGATCCTTCTCGCGACTGATCCTCGACATTGGCGGATCGCGCGACACCCGTCGTCGTCAGCTCGAGACGCTGGTGGATGCCGCGGCCGCGAAGCTCGACGAAGGCTCATCCCAGGCATCCCTGCCGTCGATGTCGAGCTACGAGCGAAAGCTGGTGCACGACATCGCCGCCGATCGCGGTCTGGTGTCGGAGTCGTACGGCGAGGGCGCAGACCGCCACACCGTCCTACGCCGTCGCTGATGTTTCACGTGAAACATCGTCGGGCTCAGGGCCGCTGGGTGCGGCGATGAGCGAACTCGAAGTCGAGCCGGAGGTCGCGGCTCAGCTGTTCGGGGACCGTATCGACGTCGCACGCTCGTTCACCGAGGCTCTTGCTCGGGAGGGGGAGGAGCGAGGGCTCATCGGTCCTCTCGAACTTCCTCGATTGTGGACCCGCCACATCCTCAACAGCGTGATCGCCGCTCCGCTGTTCCACGGCTCGGTGGCAGACATCGGTTCCGGCGCGGGCCTCCCCGGTCTGGTGCTGGCCATTGCCCGGCCCGACGTGCAGTGGACACTGATCGAGCCGATGGAGCGCCGCATCACCTGGCTCGATGAGCAGGTGGCTGCCCTCGGACTGACCAATGTGGACGTCGTGCGAGCCAGAGCCGAAGACGTACGCCCTGCTGAGGGATTCGATGTCGTGACGGCCCGCGCGGTGAGCGCACTGCGCACACTGATCCCGCTGACAGCGCCTCTGGTGCGCGATGGGGGAGAGCTGACCGTTCTCAAGGGGATCAACGCAACCAACGAGATCGATGCTGCGGCGAAGCAGATCAAGAAGTTCCGACTGACCGATGTGCGCGTCGAGGTGTTGGGTGAGGGCGTTCTCCCGGAGATCACACGGGTCGTGCGGGCGATCGTCCGATAGGTCATCATCGTGATGTTTCACGTGAAACATCACGGTGTCGCGCGGTGATCCGGGGACGTGGTTGAACGCCTGATGGCCGTCCATAAGCACTGATCGCTATCGTCGCGGCTTCGCTCCCGTCGGTTGCGAATGCTGTGACCGACCTGCGCAGAGGACCCTCGTTCTGGATTCCATGATCAGAAAGCTCTATGGCTGCGCTGACGCGACCGTGGGGGTTTCGTTGGACTGATGACCTGGGCCTACGGCTCGACGCTGTAGCCGGCGAATGGGTTCGACCACACGGGGACGTCACGTCACGTGACACCTCTCTACACGCGAACTCCGACGTGGCCACCCGCGAACTCTGGTTTGTCGCTCGTGGACGATCGTGTTCACGAAGCATCGTGCCGCACGACGTCAGAGGCGCCGACACATCGTGCACCCGCTCCAGAGCCTTGCGCGCCGCACGGTGCCAATGACGGATGAAGATCATTCCTTCATCAATGCCGGCATGCGCGCCCGACTTGATTGGCTGCGGCAGCTGTCTCCTCTGGTGCCTGCAAAGCGAGCCACCCGCCGATGCCCCGAGCGTTCTGCGCACTGTTTCACGTGAAACATTGGTCACGGTTACAGGGAGCATCGGGGCCACCGGCCGACCCCGGCATTCTCGCCCAGTGGCCAGAGAACGACGCAGACGACCGTGCGTCTCGCACGAGCGCTCATACGGCGTATCGCACCGCTGCCAAGTGCCGCGCGTCGTCGCTGCGGGGACGGGCAGAGGTGTGGCGCATCGTCGCCGGGGGATCCCAACCACCACCGTGTTTCACGTGAAGCATTCACCTCGCGCTCCGGCTGTACTCCCCCTCCTCACCCGCGGAGTGCTCGATGGATCGACTTCCGCTGCCATTCGATCCCGTTCGCGCCGTCAGGCTCGAGCCGCTCGATTCCTCATCGATCTCCAGCACAACCCGCATGTTTCACGTGAAACATCGACATCGCATCGAGTTGACGACATGTGCTGAATCTCAGCCCGTGCTCGCGGCACACACCCGCCCATCGCCGCCAACATTCGACCCGGCGTCGCTAGGTGCACTGGGGGTGTGGGGGAGTACCAACGGATCGCGGAAGCACCTTCGCTCGAGGCAAGAACTTCAGTATCGGCAGCCGTCCTACTCGATACCCATAGCTCCGCCCATCTCACTGACTCAGCTCCCCGCCCAGGCCGACTCCGCGGGTCCCTCGTCTCTACCGGGGGGACCGCGAATGTTTCACGTGGAACAACGACTCGGGCTTAGGGTGCCTCACTTCGGCGCCCGAAGACACGCCTTGTCGAATACTCCCGCCCGACCGGCGCCTCTTCAGCGGGGCATGCATATGACTGCTTCGTAACGTGAGGGTGCAGGGGTCGCCTGCCATAAAGCAAGATGTCACGCATCACCGAACGCCCAACGGCATTCCGCGGTACGCGTCGGAATAGGGCGTGGGGTGGTCGCGCCGCGAAGTTGAATACTCGTCTCATCATTCCGGATCGAGGTGTGAACCCCGCGAGACTGAAACCCGCTCGGCACCGAGAGGGTGGGATGCTCCCGTGAGTGAGCATCGGGAGGGGTCCCCGCTTGCGGGGAGGGTGCCCGTTCTGCGAAGGAGGGGGAGCATCCCACCCGGCCCCACAGAAGCAGCTGAGACATCCCCGAGCAGCCGGACGCAGAGCCGTCTTCACCACCCCCACCACCCTCCCTCGGCTCCCAACGCCGCCCCCAGCGATTAGAGTGGAACGCGGCCCCGAAAGGAGTGGATGTTTCACGTGAAACAATCCGAAAAGGCATCTTCGAGCGAATCGTTCGGGATGGATACACCGCTCGCGCGGGAGCTCGCCGATCTTTCCGCTCGGCGCCGGGCGCTCGAGGGTGCGAAGGTCGAATTCACGGGCGAGACGCGCGTTCTCACCGTCTCGAACCAGAAGGGTGGCGTGGGTAAGACCACGTCGGCCGTCAACATCGCCTCCGCTCTCGCCGGTCTGGGTGCGAAGGTCCTTGTCATCGACCTCGACCCGCAGGGGAACGCATCCACCGCGCTGGGAGTTCCCCACAGTGCCGAGGTCCCCAGTGTCTACGACGTGCTGATCGAGGACTTCCCGCTCGCTGACATCGTGCAGCAGAGCCCGGAGGATCCGAATCTCTTCTGTGCACCGAGCACCATCCACCTCGCGGGCGCCGAGATCGAGCTGGTCGCCCAGGTGGCGAGAGAGCACCGCCTGCGCCGCGCACTTGAGGTGTACCTCGTCGACAGCCCGATGGACTTCGTCATCATCGACTGCCCACCGTCGCTGGGGCTGCTCACGATCAATGCTTTCACCGCAGCATCCGAGGTCTTCATCCCGATCCAGTGCGAGTACTACGCGCTGGAGGGTCTCAGCCAGCTGCTCGGCAGCATCCAGATGATCCAGAAGCACCTGAATCCTTCGCTGCACCTCTCCACCATCCTGCTGACGATGTTCGACGGGCGTACGCGGCTCGCACAGCAGGTGGCCGATGAGGTGCGCACGCACTTCCCCGAGCAGGTGCTGACGACGGTGATCCCGCGGTCGGTGCGCGTGTCGGAAGCACCGAGTTTCGGACAGACCGTGATCGCCTACGATGGGCAATCCGCCGGTGCGATCGCGTACCGCGAGGCCGCCGTCGAGATCGCGTCGCGGACGGCGACGCAGAGCAAGGAGAAATGATGGCGAAGCGCACTGGACTGGGCAGGGGCATCGGAGCCCTGATCCCGACGGCAGACCAGGCGGAGCGTCCGGTGGACGTGTTCTTCCCGGGTGCCAACCTGCGCCCGAGCGAGGTACAGATCAGCACGGTGGCGCAGGAGCCCGATCTCGCGGTCGTCCCCGGCATCCATCTCGTGCAGGTCGATCCGCACCAGATCGTTCCCAATCCCCGGCAGCCGCGCACGCACTTCAACTCGGACGATCTCGCCGAGCTGGTGCACAGCGTCCGCGAGTTCGGTGTGCTGCAGCCGGTGGTCGTGCGCAAGAACAGCGACGGCGAGTACGAGCTGATCATGGGGGAGCGGCGTACGCGCGCCGCCCGCGAGGCCGGACTCGACACGATCCCGGCCATCGTCCGCGAGACGGCTGACGAGGATCTCCTCCGCGACGCCCTGCTCGAGAACCTCCACCGCTCGGAGCTCAACCCGCTCGAGGAAGCCTCCGCCTATCAGCAGCTGCTCGAGGACTTCGGCATCACGCAGGAGGAGCTCGCGACGCGCATCGGACGTTCGCGTCCGCAGATCAGCAACACCATCCGACTGCTCAAGCTGCCGGTTCCCGTGCAGCAGCGTGTCGCCGCAGGTGTTCTGACCGCGGGTCACGCCCGCGCCATCCTCAGCCTGGAGACTCCGGAGGCGATGCAGAAGCTCGCCGACAAGGTCGTGAACGAAGACCTCTCGGTGCGTGCCACGGAAGAGGCCGCGAAGTCCCAGCCCTCCGCCGGGAAGAGCACGAAGCCTACGCCGGGAGCCCGACGCGCCTACCTCGACGAGGTCGCCGGCAAGCTCGGCGACCGCCTGAACACGCGCGTGAAGATCGCTCTCGGTGCGCGCAAAGGCCAGGTCACGATCGATTTCGCTTCCATCCAGGATCTGAACCGGATTCTCGAGGAAATCGGCGAAGAGGGATACGGCCGCAGCTGATCACCCCCGACGTCCCCGGGGAGGCCTAGACTCGCGTCAGATGACGTCGAGGAGGGGCACAATGTCGCGCACACAACCTGGATCCGCCATACGAGGCCGCGTCATCGCGGTCAGCATCGCCGCCGCCCTGGGCGGCTTCCTGTTCGGTTTCGACACCGCGGTGATCAACGGCGCAGTCGACGCGCTGGCCGGCAGTCAGTCGGGCTTCGATCTCGGTGTGGGCCTCAAGGGCTTCGCCGTCTCGTCGGCACTGATCGGATGCGCGGTCGGGGCGTGGTTCGCGGGCCCGCTGGCGAACCGCTTCGGCCGCATCCCGATCATGGTGGTCGCCGCCGTGCTCTTCCTGCTGTCTTCTCTCGGCTCCGGCTTCGCGTTCGGCGTCGTGGACCTGATCATCTGGCGCGTCGTCGGCGGCCTCGGCGTGGGCGCAGCATCCGTCATCGCCCCGGCCTACATCGCCGAGGTGTCGCCGGCGAACATCCGCGGGCGACTCGGTTCGCTGCAGCAGCTGGCCATCGTGACCGGTATCTTCATCGCCCTGCTCTCGGACGCCATGCTCGCGAACGTGGCCGGGGGAGCGGCCGAGCCGCTGTGGGGTCTGGACGCCTGGCGCTGGATGTTCATCGCCGGCGCCGTGCCCTCCATCGTCTACGGCGCGATCTCGATGAGACTGCCCGAGTCTCCGCGGTACCTCGTCGCCAAGGGGGAGATCGACAAGGCCTCCGAGGTGCTCACGACGGTCACGGGTGCGGTCGACGTGAAGGCGAAGATCGCCGAGATCACCGGCACGCTCAACACCGAGCGCACGGAATCGCTGCGTGATCTTCGCGGCAACCGGCTGGGCCTGAAGCCGATCGTGTGGGTCGGCATCCTGCTGTCGGTGTTCCAGCAGTTCGTCGGCATCAACGTCATCTTCTACTACTCCACGACCCTCTGGCAGTCGGTCGGATTCGGTGAATCCGAGGCGCTGCTGATCACCGTGATCACGTCGGTGACGAACATCGTCGTGACGATCGTCGCGATCCTGCTCGTCGACAAGATCGGCCGACGGATCATGCTCCTCGTGGGCTCGGTCGGCATGACCGTCACCCTCGGCCTGATGGCTCTCGCCTTCTCCTTCGGCACGTTGGATGCCGAGGGCGCGGTGACGCTCCCGGACCCGTGGGCGACGGTCGCACTGATCTGCGCCAACGGATTCGTCGTGTTCTTCGGAGCCACCTGGGGCCCGCTGGTGTGGGTGCTGCTGGGGGAGATGTTCCCGAACTCGATCCGTGCCGGTGCCCTCGCGGTGGCTGCTGCAGCGCAGTGGGTGGCGAACTTCTTCATCTCGACGACGTTCCCGGCCTTCTCGGCGATCGGCCTGCCGTTCGCCTACGGCTTCTACGCGTTCTTCGCGCTGCTGTCGTTCTTCTTCGTGTACTTCAAGGTCGCCGAGACCAAGGGCAAAGAGCTCGAGGACATGCGCGAAGACACGAAGGTCGAGCGCCGGAGGCGCCCCAGTCGGACGTAGGCTGGAAGCATGTCCGAGTCCGTTCAGCGCCGCGCCAGCCTCGAAGTGCTGCGTGCGGAAGCCGCCGACGAACTGGCCGTGCTCATTCAGGAACGCCTCCTCGGCGGCGAGGATCCGTGGGAGTTCATGGAGGAGCTGCCGAGCGTCGACGAACTCGTCGTCTACCTGCTGCGGGCCGACAACATCAACGCGAACGACGGCGTGCGACCCAACGCGGCGCGGCATTACCGCGTGCTGCGGCAGATCGCGCTGGAGTACCCGGAGCTGACCCCCGCGGTCTGGGGGCTGCTCGACGAGAAGCAGCGCCACCGCCGGTGGGATCCGACGGTCGCCGACCGCTCCTGACATGCCCCGGATGCTGGTGCAATACGACCCGCGCTGGCCGGAGCAGTTCGAGGAGATCGCCGCTGAGCTGCGGGCACACGGCGATCCAGACTGGGTGATCGAGCACATCGGTTCGACCGCCGTCCCCGGCATGCGCGCGAAACCGATCATCGACCTCGCCGTTCGCCTCGAGAGCGTTGCTGACTTCGACGCGCGTCGACCAGCTCTGGAGGCGATCGGCTGGCACCTGGGCAGCAGCGTGCAGAGCCACCCGGTGATGGTGTTCGAGGAGAACGGCACCCGCACCCGCATCGCGCACTTCTTCGCCGCGTCCGACTGGGAGACCGTCAACCAGCGCATCCTGCGGGACTGGCTCCAGGCTCATCCGGCGGATGCGGATCGCTACGTCCACGCGAAATGCGACGCCGTCGCCGCTGCCGCCCGCGGCACATCGACCTACAACGCCGCCAAGACCCCCGTCATCCAGGACCTCGTCGACCGCGCCCGCGCGTCGCGCGGCCTCCCCACGGTCCCTGTCTCCGACAAGTAGCCCGCGTCGCAGCATCCGCCGTTCCCGCGCTGCGCACGCAGCATCCGCCGTTCACGATCTGCGGATGCTTCCGCCCAAAGCATCCGCAATTCGTGAACCCCTCCGCAGATTGTGCCTGCACCGGAACCCCTGTATCCACCCCCGCGGCGACTGCATACGTGCGCAACACCGTAGGGCGCAGGGTGTTCCCCGAACGAGCATCGGGAGGGGCCCGCGAAGCGGGAGGGTCCCCGTTCCGCGAGTGAGGGGAACATCCGGAGCCCGGAACCACCAGAAGAAACAACACAGGAGCACGCAGAAAAGGCCGCCACCCCCGAAACGGAGGTGACGGCCTTCTCAGGGTCTCAGAGGATCAGCCGATGAATGCGGCGAGGTCCTTCTCGAGGGCGAACTTGGGCTTGGCGCCGATGATGGTCGTCTTGACCTCACCGCCGTCGAACACCTTCATCGCCGGGATCGACGTGATCTGGTACTTCATCGCCAGCTCGGGGTTCTCATCCACGTTGAGCTTGAGGATGGTGATCTTGTCGGGGTTCTCGGACTGGATCTCGTCCAGAACCGGGGCGACCATGCGACAGGGACCACACCACTCGGCCCAGAAGTCCACCAGCACGGGACCGTCGGCCTGCAGAACGTCCTGTTCCCAGGTCGCCTGGCTCGTTGCCTTTGCACTCATCAGAGTTCTCCTTGATTCGAGGTTCGTCAGCTATAACAGCCGACGGGGTGAAAGTGTTCCCGCGCGCCTACGCGGTGAGGATCTCGGCGGCCTCCGCGGCCGGGAACTCGACGGAGGCGTCTTCCAGATCCGCAAGGAAGTGCTCCGCGTCGAGCGCGGCGATCGTGCCCGTGCCGGCGGCCGTGATGGCCTGACGGTAGGTGGGGTCGATCACGTCGCCGGCGGCGAACACACCGGGGACCGACGTGACCGAGGAGCGGCCGTCGACCCAGATCGTGCCTTCGGCGGTGAGCTTCAGCTTGTCGTGCACGAGGTGCGTGCGCGGGTCGTTGCCGATGGCGATGAACAGGCCGTCGAGCGGGAGCTCGCTGAGCGTGCCGTCGACCGTGTTGCGCAGCTGCACACCGGTCACCGCGTCGCCGCCGAGGACCTGGGCGACCTCGCTGTTCCACACGAACTCGATCTTCTCGTTCGCGAAGGCGCGCTCCTGCATGATCTTCGAGGCGCGCAGGGTCTCCTTGCGGTGGATCACGTAGACCTTGTCGGCGAAGCGCGTCAGGAACGTGGCCTCTTCCATGGCGGAGTCGCCGCCGCCGACGACCGCGATCGTCTTCTGGCGGAAGAAGAACCCGTCGCAGGTGGCACACCAGGAGACGCCGTAGCCGGAGAGGCGCTCTTCGCCCTCGATGCCGAGCTTGCGGTAGGCGGAGCCGGTGGCGTAGATCAGCGTCTGCGTCTCGTGCACCGCGCCGCTGCCGAGCGTGACCGTCTTGACGGGTCCGTCGAGCTGCAGGTCGGTGACGTCGTCGTAGAGCACCTCGGTGCCGAACTTCTCGGCCTGCTCCTGGAACTTCGCCATGAGCTCAGGGCCCATGATGCCCTCGGGGAAGCCCGGGTAGTTCTCGACCTCGGTGGTGTTCATCAGCTCGCCGCCGACCTCGACGGAGCTCGCGATGAGCAGCGGCTTGAGGTTCGCGCGCGCGGCGTAGATGGCGGCCGTGAATCCGGCGGGGCCGGAACCGATGATGATGACCTGACGCATGTGCTCTCCGTCGTAGAAAAATGGATGCCGTCGAAAGACGTTCCGACTGGTTCAACCCATGGTAACCGCGCGGCATTCCCTGAGCTGAGAGCGCGCGGCGCGCTCAGCGACCGGGCAGGAATCTCCGCACCAGGGAACCTGCGACCCTGAGCTCGGGGGCGCGCAGCAGGGCGAGGATGCCGAGGTACACGACGACCACGACGAGGCCGATGACCGCGGTGCCGATCGCGCCGAGCAGCTGGCCGGCCAGCATCCACCCGTCGATCCCTCCGCTGAGGAGATAGACGCCCCAGCCGGCGAACCCTGCCGGGATCGCTGCGAGGGCGAAGCGGCCGATCGCCGCCATCCACGAGCCGATCTGCAGCCCACCGATCTTCCGGTGCAGCAGGAAGGCGGCCACGATCGTCTGCAGGATGCTGGCGATGGACTGCCCCAGTGCGACCGCGGCCGCCAGGAGACCGAGCGGGATGACGCCGGCCTCGAACAGAGCCCAGGAGGCGAGGGCCGTGGCCACGATCAGCGCGCACTGGAACATCGTGAACCAGAACGGCGTGCGCGTGTCGTCGTAGGCGTAGAAGGTGCGCTGCACGATGAAGAGGATCGTCAGCGGGACGAGTCCGAGGAGGTAGCAGAGCAGGACGACGGCCGCGGACTGCGCGGCCGCCTCGGCTGTCACGAACTCCGTGGCCTTCGAGAACACGCGCGACGCGGGAACAGCAGCGGCCGCGACGGCGGCGACGGCCGCCGCGATGAAGAAGAGAAGGGTGCGGATGCTGCGCGCGATGTCGGCTCGCACCTCGTCATGCCGTCCGGCAGCGGCGTGCTCGCTGATCTGCGTGAAGTAGGGCGTTCCGATCGACAGCACGATGACCGAATAGGGGAGCATGAAGATCAGCCAGGCGTTGCCGGTCACCGTGGCGGAGGCGTCGCTGCCGGCGGCCGCGCTGATGACGAATCCCTGCAGCACACCGGCCGCGAGACTCGCGAACGCCATCAGGAATGTCCAGCCGGCGAGGCGGCCGACGTTGCCGAGCCCGACTCCGCGCCAGCGGAAGTCCGGCTTGAGGGCGAGACCTGTGGCGCCGCCAGAAGATCAGCAGCACGACGGCCTGGAGGGCGATCCCGAGCGTCGCCGTGCCGCCCAGCAGCGCGATCATCGACGGGGTCCATTCGGACGCGCGCGAAGGTACGGGGCCGAAGAGCGCGCCGAGTGCGAGGAACCCGGCGATCGAGACGATGTTGTTGACGACCGGCGCCCAGGTGAACGGTCCGAAGATGCGGCGTGCGTTCAGTGCTTCGCCGAGCAGGGCGTACAGACCGTAGAGGAGGATCTGCGGGAGGCACCAGTAGGCCAGGGCGGTCGCGAGTGCCAGGAGACCGGGCTTCGCCTGCCCGGCCACCAGCTGAACGAGCCAGGGCGCACACGCGGTGGCGAGGGCGGTGAGCACGACGAGCACCACGGTGCCGAGCGTGAAGAGCTTCGAGATGAAGGCGTTCCCGCCGTCGGTATCCACCGTCGCCTTCACGATCTGCGGCACGATCACCGCGGTGAGAATACCCACCGAGATGAGGGAGAAGACGCTGTTCGGAAGCTGATTCGCGTAGGTGAACGCGTCGGCGGCATCGGAGCCGATCGCCCCGAGGACCCCGACCAGCACGATGCTGCGCAGCAGTCCGGTGACGCGCGAGACGAGCGTGCCGGCGCCGATGACGGCGCTCGCGCGCCCGAGGCTACTCACCTCGTCCGTCCTTCGGCTCGAATGCCTCCGGTGCGAGCGCTGCTCTGATCGCCTCTGCTTCGGCCGCGTCGTGATCGGATCCGAGAGCGGCCGCCTCGGCCGCCTCGCGGCGTCGGCGCAGCACCGTGCGGACGACACCGAGACCGATGAGCAGCACGATGAGGGTGCCGAGGATGGTGAGCCCAATGGCCTCCCAGTCGGCGCGCACGGCCACCCGGAGGGTCTGATCGTCTTGGATCAGCACACCGGTCGGGCTGTGCAGGCCGAGTCGCAGGTCGACTTCGCCGCTGCCGACGCGAGCCGATACCGGCACCTTGACGATGATCGTGGTGTTCGCCTGCACCACCGTGTCGACCAGCGGCTTCACGTCGAGCCGGGGGTCGGTGGGACGCACCGAGAGCTTCACGTTCACCGGCCAGGGCAGGTCGTTGCGCACCCGGATCGGCAGATCGGTGTTGGCCGAGATCAGCTGGATCGTGCTCGAGGGCGGGATGCTCACTGCACCGAGCGTCTCGCGGGTCTGAGCCTGGTGGGCGAGGATGTTCTTCGCGCGGTCCTCCGGGGTCGTGCCGACGGCGAGGATGCGCAGGATCTGGATGCGCTCCCGGCTCAGCAGGTCCTGAGGCTCGGTGAGGATGCTCGCGAAGGCTCCGAGGGTCTGCTCATCGCTCAGGAGGCCGCTCAGCGGAGCGGCAGCCGGCGCCTCGGCGTCGACCGAGAGCTTCGCCGCCACGGGCTTCGTCGACCGCACGGCCGACAGCTCGAAACCGATCGAATCGGCCGCCGAGATCACTTCGCGCAGGGCGTCGGACGTCCGGTTCTCGTCGCGGTCGAGACCGATCAGCAGCGGCGCCCCCGGCGTTCTGCTCGATGCGAGGTACAGATGCGCGGCGGCCTCGTTGAGCAGCCGCTGGCGGGCGAACGGGTCGGACTCGGCCGCGGCATCGGACAGGGCAGCGGATGCTGCGGCATCGGTCACCAGCAGATCCTGGTCCGCGGTGGTCGCGTGAGCCGCGCTCCGACCCCCGACGGCTGTCGACGAGACGATGGTCGTCGTGCCCTCACCGAGGTAGCCCGCGAACGCGGCGAGGTTCTCGGCGGTGACATCGGTGCGAGGCCACAGCATGCGCGGAAGCGCACCCTCGATGTCGGTGAGGTCCTCATCGTCGGGGAGTGCGGGCGTCTCCGTGGCAGCGGGCGTGGGGTCGGCCGTGCCGTTCGGGTCCTCGGTCGGCTCGGTGGGTACGCGAGTCAACGGGAAGTTCGTCGGCTCCAGGAACGGGGAGAGTGTCGTCGGTCCCAGCAGCTCGGGCAACTGCGCCTGAGCCTGCACCGTGGCATCCGCGTCTCCGAACTGCAGCGCGAACCGGGTGTTCGGCAGGTCATCCAGACGCTCGAGCCACTCGGTGGCCTGCTCCGGTGCGGCCGATCCGAGCACGCGGATCGCCGCAGGGATGGAGGGGTCGATGGCCAGTACGGCCGTGGTGCCGGCGACCCCGTCGAGTTGGGCGGTCAGCGCGCCTTCGGGCGAGGTGAGCGCGGTGAGCTCGTCGGCGGTGAGCAGCACGCCGTCCGCAGGTGTCGCCGTGATCGGTACGAGCACGCCGACCTGCGTGGTCCGTGCGGCGGTCACGACCAGCACGCTCGTGGCCGTGGCGTCTCGGGCGACCGTCTCATCGGCTGAGGGGCCGCCGGTCGTCGCTCCCGTCAGTTCTGCGCGCAGCGGATAGACCCCCGGTGCGAGGGCGCCGAGAGTCTCCTCGGGCACATAGACCGTGGTGGTGGCGGATTCGCCGCCCTCGATGGACTCTGTGCTTTCGGAGCCGAGTGTCGTGAAGGTCCCCGGCGCCTCCTCGTCGTCGAGCCAGCTCGAGACCGCGGCCTCGTCGGCGAGCGGGGTGCGGCTGATCTGCACCTGGACGCGTCCGTCGGACAGCGGCGAGTCGGTGGCGTTCTGCACCGTCAGGATGGCCGACATCGATGCGCCGGGAGCGATCGTGCCGCGGAGCCCCGCGGACACGTGCAGCTCGACGGTCTTCCCGTCATCGTCCGCCGGCGGCGTCTCCTCTGCGGAGGCAACCGTGGGAACCCCGGAACCCGCGATGCTCAGCACGATCGCGAAAACGGCCGTTCGACGTACGAGCCGCTGCAGGCGCGCACGGAAGCCGGTTTCGGGGGGTTTCACGGACATGAAGGTCTTCCTCGAACGCCTCGGACCGAGGCTGCTCGTGAGTACTGACCTTGCGATTCTAGGAGGCGCAGGGAAGGAGAACCCTGAAGACGCGTAGAGTGACGGCCGTGTCCGACCACCCCGTACCCGTCCCCGACGCGCGGAACTGCGCTGCGCTCGCCGCCGACCTCGATGCGGCAGACCTCCGATCCGAGCCGCTGCGTCGGCTGTGGGGCGAAGAAGCCGATGATGCTCTGCCCCGCGGCATGCGGGAGCCGATCCTGCGCGCGATCTCCGGGGACTCCGGAGTTCTCGCGACACTCGGACGCCTTCTCGTGCTCGGGATGCCACAACCCCGGGCGGCGGTCGCCGATGCCCTGCCGCGTCTCGGCGTCGACGGGCTCGTGGCTCTCGGGCTCGCCACCGACGACGGCACCGCTGTGACGCCGACCGCATTGCTGCGCCCGCAGTCGTTCGTCGATGCGGAGGGCGTCGGGGAGTGGTGGATCGCCAGCGACCTCGACGAGGTGGCGCTCGACGGCCCGCTGCCGGCCGACCACGTGCTCGGCGTCGGAGGTGCTTCGCGCACCCTCGCCGAGACGATCGTGCCGCGCGAGGTCGGTCGCGCACTCGACCTCGGCACGGGGTGCGGCATCCAGGCTCTTCTCGTCTCGCGCTGGGCGGGCACGGTGGTCGCGACCGACATCTCGGCCCGTGCTCTGGCGTTCGCCGAGGTGAACGCGCGCGTCAACGGCGTGGGGAACATCGAGTTCCGTCAGGGCAGCATGTTCGAGCCGGTGGAGGGGGAAGCGTTCGATCTGATCGTCTCGAACCCGCCGTTCGTCATCACCCCGCGGGTCGACGGCGTGCCCGCATACGAGTATCGCGACGGCGGGATGGTGGGGGATGCTCTCGTCGAGCAGTTCCTGCGTACCGCTCCAGCCCACCTCACGGTCGGCGGCATCGCCCAGCTGCTCGGCAACTGGGAGTCGCGCGCCGGGGTCACCGGGCTCGCCCGTGTGCAGGCCTGGGTTCCGGCGGACCTCGACCTGTGGGTGATCGAGCGCGAGGAGCTGACGCCCCTCGGCTATGCGGAGCTGTGGATCCGCGACGGCGGCACCACCCCGCGCGACCCGGGGTTCACTCCGCTCCTCACTGCCTGGCTCGACGACTTCGCCGATCGCGGGGTCTCGTCGATCGGCTTCGGGTACGTGCTGCTGCGGCGCCCTTCGTCAGGCTCAGGGACCGGAGGGGTCGGTTCAGGGACCGGAGGGGACGGTTCAGGGACCGGAGGGGTCGGTTCAGGGCCCGGAGGGGACGGTTCAGGGACCGGCGACCGGACCGCACCGCTCCGTCGCATCGAGAAGGTGCCGCAGCCGGTGTCGAACGTCGGTGCGGCGCTGGGCACCGGACTGGCCGCCCACGACCTCCTGGCGGCGGGGCTGCCGGCGATCCTGCTCACCGCCCCCGACGTCACCGAAGCGCGCCACCTGCTTCCCGGCAACGATGACCCGAGCGTGATCGAGTTGCGCCAGGGCGGCGGCTTCGCGCGCACGATGAACGTCGATCCCGCGCTCGCCGCATTCGTCGGGGCGTGCGACGGCGAGCTCACGGTCGGCCAGATCGCCGCGGCCCTCGCCGACCTCTTCGAGGTGCCGCTGCGTGAGCTGTGGGCGGAGCTCGAGCCGCGCATCCGCTCGTTGGTCTTCGATGGCCTTCTCGTGCCGGGGGAATAGGCGCAGCATCCATGCGTTGGAATACATCATGAAGGCTTTCGGATTCCTCTCCTTCGGGCACTACGCAGATGTGCCCGGCTCGTCGACCCGCACGGCGGGGGACATGCTGAAGCAGACGATCGAGATCGCGGAGGGTGCCGACGAGATCGGCGTCAACGGCGCCTCGGTGCGCGTGCATCACTGGGCACGCCAGGCCGCGTCCCCGATGCCGCTGCTGTCGGCGATGGCTGCGCGCACGAAGCGCATCGAGGTGGGCACCGGCGTGATCGACATGCGCTACGAGAACCCGCTGCAGTTCGCCGAGGAGGCCGCCGCGCTGGACTACATCGCCGACGGACGCATCGCGCTCGGCGTGAGCCGCGGTTCACCCGAGACGGCGCTGCGCGGCTACGAGACCTTCGGCTACGTCGACGAGGAGGACCCGGAGCGCGGCAGCGTGCTGGCCCGAGAGAAGTTCGACATCTTCCTGCGCGCGATCGAGGGCGAGCGTCTGGCCCCCGGCGACCCGCGCATGGTGGGCGAAGGCCGGTACCTCGCGATCGAGCCGCAGTCACCGACACTCCGCGATCACATCTGGTGGGGATCGGGGTCGCGCGCGACCGCCGAGGAGACCGGACGCAAGGGACTCAACCTGATGAGCTCGACGCTCATCACCGAGGCGACCGGACAGCCTTTCCACCAGCTGCAGCGCGAGCAGATCGATCTGTTCCGCGGCGCCTACAAGGAGGCGGGCCACACCGGCACGCCGCGCGTCTCGGTCAGCCGCAGCGTCTTCCCGCTGATCTCCGACATGGACCGGGCCTACTTCGGGCTGCGCAGCGAGGAGAACGGCGACCAGATCGGCATCATCGACGGGTTCCGTTCCACGTTCGGCAAGACCTACGCCGCCGAGCCCGACGTGCTGATCGAACAGCTGAAGCAGGATGAGGCCGTGATGTCGGCCGACACCCTGCTGCTCACCATTCCGAACCAGCTCGGACCCGCGTACAACCTGCACGTCCTGGAGTCCTTCGCGACCCACGTCGCGCCGGCGCTCGGGTGGAAGCCGAACACGGAAGGCCCCGTTCAGGGGTCCGCGATCTGAGCCGAAGGTCCTCTTCACCGGCATCCGATATACCGGTACTCTGACCGCATGCGTGCGCCTCGGAGCGGAATCCTCGCGGGAATGATCGTCCTCGTCGTCGTGCTCGTCGGCGCCGTGCCGGCGGCTGCGGCGACGGTGAACTCGTGGGCCACTTGGCAGCCCCTGGCCGGCGCGGGCGGGGCGTACACGACGACGGTCCAGGTGGCCGCGCAGCCGGCCGTCACCGCGACGATGACCAGCGATTCCCGTGGCGGCGGGCCCGCTGTGATCACCGGTGCCTCGACCTGGCTGTCGGAGGGCACCCCGATCGGCGCGAAGTACGGTTCGAGCCGCGACCAGCCCTACCTGAACCTGCGACCGAAGGCCGACAACGCCACCAGCCCTTCCACGACGACCTACTCGTTCGCCGACCCCACGCCCTCGTCGGGGTGGGCCTTCGCCCTCGGCGACATCGATGCGGATGCCGTGCGCATCCAGGCCATCGGTCCCGACGGGCAGGCGCTCGACGCGACGGAGCTCGGCTTCCAGGGCGGCTTCAACTACTGCGCCCCGGGTGTCGCCGGCAAGCCGTCGTGCACCGGCGTCGCCACCGACGTGCCGGGCTGGGATCCCGCGACCCTGACCCTCACCGGGAACGCGGCCGCCGCGGACACGAGCGGATCCGCCGCCTGGTTCGAGCCGGCCGCGCCGATCAGTTCGCTCACCTTCTTCTTCACCCGCCGGGCCGGGTTCCCCGTCTACCAGACCTGGTTCGTCTCGCAGGCCCGCGACATCACCGGCTCGGTGGTCGACGTCGTGGACGGACCGCTGACCGGCGTCGGGCTCACGCTCGTCGACGGCAATGGCACGGTCGTCGGCACGACGACCACCGCCGCCGACGGCTCGTACTCCTTCCCGGGTTACGTCGCGACCGACGGCTACGTCGTGCGGGTCGCCCCGCCGACCGGCAAGATCTCGACCGGCGCGACCAGCGTCGCGGTCGATCTGACGACCGCCGACGCGGTCGCCGACTTCACGGTGCGCGACATCGTCCCGGTGGCCGTCTCCGGGCGGGTGCTCGATGACGACGGCGACCCCGTGCCCGGCGTCACCGTGACGATCGACGGACAGACGACCACGACGGATGCCGCCGGCGACTACCTCTTCGACTCGATCCCGGTCGGCACCCACACGGCCATGATCACCGCGCCTTCGGGCTACACGATCACCTCGACCCCGCCCGACTTCACGATCCCGGCGGGCAGTGAGGATCCGATCGAGAACGTCGACTTCGTGGTCGCCGAGAGTCCGACGCTGAGCGGCTCGGTCACCTCGAACGGCTCCGGCATCCCGGGAGTCACCGTCACCGCCACTGGGCCGGGCGGACCGATCACCGCCGTCACGAACGGCAATGGCGACTACTCGTTCCCGCGGCTGCCGGCCGGAGACTACGACATCACCATCACGGCTCCTCCCGGCTACGTCGCCGCGGGTCCGCTCACCCGGCAGGAGCAGGTCGCAGCGGATGACGTCGCCGACGTCGACTTCGCCCTCGCGCGGCTGGGGGCCTTCGACGGCACGGTGCGCACCGACGACGGAGACCCGATCGCCGGGGTCGTCGTGCAGGTCGACGGACCAGGAGGCACGCAGCAGCTGACCTCCGACGCCGATGGAGCCTTCGGGCTCGGAGCACTGCCGCCCGGCACCTACACGCTGACCGTCGTGCCGCCGAGCGGCAGCCTGGTCGTGGGAGCCGCGACCAGGACCGTCGTGATCACCGCCGCCGGTGAGTCGGTGGTCGAGCAGGACTTCGCGCTCGCCGCCGCCGTCGTCGTTCCGCCGGACCCCGACCCTGATCCCGATCCCGATCCGGACCCGCCGGTCGGCGGCGGAGGCACACTGCCGGGTACCGGGCTCGGTCCGGAGACGCTCGCCTGGGCCGCGGGCGGTGCGGCCGTGCTCGTCGTCGGCGCGACCCTGCTGATCGTCGCCCGCCGGCGCGCGCCGAAGGAGTAGGACCGGGAGCGCTCGTCGAAGGAGTGAGTCACCCCTTCGACGGGCCGAACAACCCTTCGCCGTGCTCGTGCAGCAGCCGATACGCGTCGGCGAACGTCTCGGGCTCGGGTTCGCCGGGCTTGCCGTAGCGGGCGATGAGCAGACCCAGGAGGCCGCGTGCCGGCGGTGTCAGCGGCTTCAAGCGAGCGGCATCCCCGGGGTGGGGTGCAGCCTGCTCGGGATTCGGGGGCGTGTAGGCCGGTGTGGTGACGGGCCAGTCGGACGGATGCCGCGGCTGGTCGAGGTTCACGACGTTCATCAGCGTGTTGGCGGACTGGTCGCGGTCGTTCAGCGGCTCGAGTCCGTGCAGGCGCGACAGCGTCGCGGTCACCGATCCGTGGTGCATCTCGTCGTGGATGATCGTTCCGCGCCTCGTGTAGGCCGACACGGCGATGGCGGGCACGCGGCATCCGAGCCTGTCGAAGGTGAACCCCATCTCGCCAGCGCCGCTGTCGGGCGTCGGTCTCGTCGCGGCGGGAGGCGGCACATGGTCGTAGCATCCGCCGTGCTCGTCGAAGGTGATGAGCAGCAGGGTGTTCACGGCATTCGACCCGTCAGGAGTGGCGCTCGTGCGCACCGCTTCGTAGATGTCGTGGATCAGCCGGTCGCCCGCGCGGACGTCGGACACCGCGCTGTCGAAGATCTCCTCGCTGTTATCGGCGCTCTCGCGCACGGCCCCGAACGGCGGATGGAAGTCGTTGTGGTCGTAGACCATCCGCGGCTCGATGAACGCGTACGCCGGGAGCGTGCCTGCCTTCGCCTCGGCGTAGAAGTCCTCCATGGTGCCGAAGTGCTCGGTGCGCCAGTACTTCTCGAGCACTGCTGCATGCAGCATCCCGGTGAACGAGACGAGTTGAAGCTTGTCGAGGTAGATCTTCCAGCTGAGCTTCTTGTCTTCGAGTCGGTTGAAGACGGTCGGTGCGGCAGGGGCGTCGAGCCATTTTCGGTAGCCGTCGCCACCCTGATTCGTCACGAAGCCGTGCGAGGTCGACGCGTGGAAGAAGGAGCGGTTGCAGAACGTCTGTGACGGCACCCCCGCATACCAGTGGTCGAACACCGCGAACTCGGCGGCGAGCGTCGACAGCACCGGCAGCATGTCGGGCGAGAACGAGCCCATGATGTGCCGTGCCTCCTCCGTCGACGGCGGGGCGCCCCGGCGCAGACGGCGGAAGTTGATGATGTAGTCCTCGAGGAACCCCGACATCGTCGCCTTCTCGCCGTGGACCGGGGCGTTGAAAGGGGACGTCATCTGGTCGACGAAGAGGTCGGCGTTGGTCTTCGGATCCACCGTGCCGAAGATCTGCGTGTTCACGTGCGGGTACTCCTCGCCCGGATCCGGGTCGGGGAGGCTCATGATGCGGTCGGTGTCGCCCTGGTAGATGTGAGCGTCCACGACCGTGCCGTCGGATGCCGTATTGCTGTGGTCGCCGAAGGCCAGGCCGTCGAAGGTCTCGCCCTCGGGCAGAGTGTCCTTCGAGTACAGGTAGCCGAGCAGGTTGTCGAAGGAGCGGTTCTCGCCCATCACCACGACGACGTGGTCGAAGCCCGGCTCGCTGCGCGGAGTGAGCGCGGCGAACGGATCAGCATCCGTCGCGAATCCGTCACGCGCACCCGCCGCGATCGTCGCGCCGATCGCGGCACCGCCCGCTCCGCCCACCACCGCGCCGGCCAACGCGGCGCCACCCATCTTGAGAAAACCTCGGCGGGACGTGTCGGGAATGGAAGGAGCGTCGTCGTCGGCCACGAGGCCGATCCTACGACTGCGGTCGTCCTGGAGCGACTGGGTTGAGGGACAGCAGAGGCTTGCGTCGATGTCGCTGCCTCCGCCTATCATTTCTCACGACCCACCGATGGGGGAGCCACCATGTCCGACGACGACGTCATCCACGCCGCCGACGTGCGCGGGACGACCGCGCCCGCACACCGCAGGAACCCGGAGGAGTGGCTCGTCGCGATCGACCTCGACGGCACCACGATCGATGAGGGAGGGCGGGCGAGCGCCGCGGTCAAGGCGCAGTTGCGTCGGGTCGAACGCGCCGGTCATCACCTGCTCGTCGCGACCGGACGGTCTGCGGCGACGACGCTGTCGGTGCTCGACCACATCGAGGCGTGGCCCGAGTACGTCGTGTGCTCGAACGGCGGAATGGTCCTGCAACGTGATCCCGGCGAGGCGAGCGGCTACCGCCGGCTGCGCGTCGCGGGGTTCGAGGCCGCGCCTGTGCTGCACGCCGTTCGTCGGCACCTCCCCGATGCTCTCGTCGCGGTCGAGGACGAGCGCGGCGCCTACCGCTTCACGCATCCGTTCCCCTCGGAGACGACCGTGCCGGATGTCGAGCAGGCCATCGTGCCGTTCGAGACCCTGGTCGAAGGGAGGGCGGTCCGGGTCGTGGCGATCGCGCCGACGGCCGAGATCGACGGCTTCCGCCGGACCGTCGAGCAGATGGACCTCCGGGGCGTGACGTTCTCGCTCGGGTGGACGGCCTGGCTCGACATCGCGGCAGAGGGCATCACGAAGGCGACGGCGGCCGAAGAGCTGCGCGGGGTGCTCGGCTTCAGCCGCGACCGGGTGATGGCCGTCGGCGACGGCTTCAACGACATAGAGCTGCTCACCTGGGCGAGCGCGCACGGCCGCGGCGTGGCGATGGGGCACGCGCCGGAGGAGCTCATCGTCACGGCATCCGAGGTCACCGGCACGATCGCCGAAGACGGACTCGCGCAGGTGCTCGCCACCCTGTGAAGTCCTGAGCGTCTGACGCACGAAGGCGCCGCCGGAGCCGAAGCCCCGACGGCGTCTTCCTGATGAATGCTGCGGACTACTCGGCGTGCTGCCGACGACGGCGCAGCACGACGAGGCCGAGGCCCAGTGCGAGCAGCACCACGGCCGCGATCACGTACGGGGTGCTGTCGGCACCCGTCGTCGCGAGGTCGCCGTCGGACGCGCCGCCGGTGCCGTCACCCGGGGTGACCGCTCCGCCACCCGACGTTGCCGCCGTGACCGTCAGCGAGGCCGTGACCTCGGTGCCGTCCGCGAGGATCACCGCGAGGGTGTGCTTTCCGGCGGGCGTGGCCGCCGGGATCGTGACGCTGCGCGAGAACGCACCGGCACCATCCGCGGTGACCGTACCCAGCTGCACCGGGTCGGACCGCAGCTCGAGGCGTGCCTCGGCCTTGGCCTCGAAGCCGGTGCCCGAGACGGTGACCTTGCCGCCGGCCTGGACGGATGCCGCGCTCAGCGCGACCTCGGCCGGAACCTCGGGCTCGGTGACCGGAGGCGTGACGCCGGCCTCGGTGACCCACTTCTCACCGGCATCCGACTTGGTGATGGTGAAGGTGTCGTAGACCGCGCCGACGGGAAGGTCGGTCGTGGCATCCGGCTGCTTCTCGGCGAGGTACGAGCGGTAGACGAGCTGACCGTGTGAGACGTCGATCACCTGGTACGTGGTGACGCCCTGACCGCGCAGCACCTGGGTGGCGCCGTTGTTGGTCCAGACGTTCTTCTCGGGGGTCTCGAGCTCGTAGTGCTTCGCGCCCGAGTTCGACACGACGTACACCGGGCCGGTCGTGAGACCGGGGGTCTCGGTGGCGTCGGTGTTCACGTAGCCGCGGGCGTACGTGTGGTCGTGGCCCATGAGCACCAGGTCGATGTCGTTGCGCTGGAAGACCGGAACCCAGTCGGCGCGCAGCTTCGGCTCGTCGCGACCCTCGGATGCCGAGAACACCGGCTGGTGGAACGTGACGACGTTCCACTTCGACGGGCTGTTCTGCAGGAGCAGGTCGAGCCAGGCGCCCTGGAAGCGGATCCACAGCTCCTCGCCCTTGGTGATCGGGCAGTCGTCACCCGTGCACGAGGGGAGTGCCGGCGGCGTGAGGAAGGTCGCATCGCGCGTCGCGTTCAGCGTGATGAAGCGCACGTCCTGGTAGTCGGTGTAGTACGCGGTCTCGGCGGCGAACTTGCTCCAGTGGTCGAAGAGCGAGCGGTACTGCGCCGCGACCTCGGTGTCACCCTTCGCCAGGTCGGCCAGTTCGCCGATCGAGGAGGTCGACGGGTTGTTGCGCGGATACTCGAAGGCGGCCTTCCAGGCGGTGAGCAGCTTATCGCCCGAGTACTCGTGGTTGCCGGGGGCGGCCATCACGTTGGTGCGCGTGGCGGAGTCCTCCATGCCCTTGAACCAGTTGAGCCACTCGTTCTCGTTGCTCGACGTGTTGATCAGGTCGCCCGCGTGCACGGAACCGATCGAGCGGGGAGCGTTGGCCTCGGCCTGCTTGACCACGCTCGGCCAGGTGGTGTCGAGGCCGATCTGCGCGTCGCCGTAGTACACGAACTGGAAGTCGGTCGCCTTCGGGTCGGCCGTCGTGAACTCGAACCAGTCGCTCCAGCTGCCGGGCAGGCCGACGCGGTAGCGGTAGTCGGTCGCGGCGATGAGGCCGGTCACGGTGGCGGAGAAGTGGTGGTTCGGGTTGCCGTTCACCACGCCCGCGTCGTACGCGTCGACGGTGCGGCTCTCGCCACCCGCGGCCGGCGCGATCTCGACCTGACCGATCGTGTGCGAGGCGTCACCGGCGAGCCAGGAGAACGACTGCGAGATCTCGGGCTTCTCGGTCGGCGTCAGGATGACGCGGGTCGGGGGCGCGACGACCGGGGTGCCGGGGTCGGAGGCCTTGACCAGGGTCAGCGACGACATGTCGAAGTAGATGTCGGAGCTGCTCTCGCGGTCCTGGTGCAGCGCGACGGCGATCGTGTTCGTGCCGTCCTTGAGCACGTCGCCCTCGGCCGAGATGGTGCTCGTCAGCGGGTCGCCGTTCGAGTCGCCGGCGTACTCGACGTTCTGCGTGTCGGTGATGCGGCCGTCGACGTAGCGCGCGACCTCCGTGCCGTTGATCCACACCACGAGCGCGTCGTCGTAGGTGACCGTGCTCGCCAGCGACGCGACCTGGTCGGCCACGCCTGCGCCGAGCTCGAACGTCGTGCGGAAGAAGTACGTCGGCACCGTCGGGGCCTTGGTGCCGTCGAGGTAGTGGTTCAGGAGAGTCTTCGGCGTGACGGGGCCGACCGCGCCGAGCTTGCCGTTCTTCACACCGAACGAACCGGGGGCCGTCTTCCAGGCGCTGTCATCGTAGGCGGGCAGCGTCCAGTCGCGGAGGGCCGCGGGCTTCGGCGACGGGTCGGAGCCGTCATCCAGGTAGTGCCAGGCGGTGTCGCCGGTGATCAGTGATCCGGTCGGCACCTCGGGCGCAGCATCCGGTGCGGCGAATGCCGCGGGGGCGACGACGGCGCCGCCGAGCAGGGCGAGCAGCGCGACGGACGTCAGTCCGCGACGACGCCACCGCACCGCAGGGGTGGGGGAGGTCATGTGAGTCCTTTGTGGGGTGGGGGTTCGTGCTCAGCCGCACGTGGCCCTCACAGACCATCGAAACCGGATGACCGCAGGCTGACGCCGAGGCGTCGGGGAGATGAACAGAGCGGATGCCGCGGGCTCCGGGTTGCTTCGGGCAGCTGCGAGGTGCCGCCGCTCGTCTACTCCGGCTGCGTGTCGGTGACCGTGTCGATGGAGGCGGTGCCTTCGACATCGGTGGCCGAGCATCCGTCCGTCTGGTCGCTGTACCCGCCGCCCCCGGTCACGCGATCTCCGACGCGCACGGCGCCGAAACCCTCCACCTCCACCGACTGCTCGTCCGGCCCGAGCGTGGAACCGTAGGGCCACTCGATGAGCCAACGCTCTCCGTCGGCCGACAGGATGAAGCAGTCGCCCTCCACACTCACGACGCCGTCGATCAGAGCTTCCCTCACCGCTTCCGGGCGCGAATCGGCCGTGAGCAGCCCAGGATTCGGCGACGTCTGCGCTGCGGGCGCGCATCCCGCCAGCAGCACCGCGAGCCCGCAGAAGAGGAGGACGCTCGTCCGGCCAGATCTCATGCGGCCGAGTCTAGGGGCGCCCACGCGCGCGGCATCGGTTCGCGCGTCGCCATCCCCCGACCGCTAACTTGGGCTCATGACCTACGCCGGTGACCCCTCGATCGATGCGCGCGTCCGAGAGGTCGTCGCGGATTACGGCCGTCGGCAGACGCGGCTGTTCCTGATGTTCGCGCTGATCGAGGGCGTGGTGCTGGCTGCGCTGGCCATCGTCATCTACGGCTTCGCGCTGATCGAGCCCGAGATCGGCATCTGGTTCATCGTGGCCGTCGCCGCGATCGGCGGGTTCCTGCTGAGCATGGCGCTGGTGCGGATGATCCAGGCGCGGACCCGGGCCATCGCCCAGGCGAAGGGTGAGAACCCGCTGTTCTGAGTGAGCCCGCGGCGGGCCCGCTCAGTCCGGCGAAACCCGGCGACCGCTCCAGCGGGTGATTCGCCAGCTTGCCCACGACGCCGCCCTCGACCAGCCGATGCGCGGACGTGTGCGGCTTGCGCGCCGCCTGATCCACGACGCCGTCCCCGAACTCGCGTGCGAGTTCCAATCGCGGATACTCAGCCAGCACCTCCTGGATGAACTCGGCAGGGAGCACGTCTGCCCGCGCGCCGGAGATGTCGAGCGCGGTGCCGATCTCGAGCAGGTAGCCCTCGGCATCCATCGCGGGATCGACCGAAGGCCAGTTGTGGCGGACGATGACCTCGAGCGCCCGCTGACTCCGCGCAGCATCCCACCCCGCGCCGGTCGTGAGGGCGACAGCGACGTGCCCGCCAGCCTCTTCGTACGAGATCTGGACGTTGTCGAACTCGGGCACGATGCCGATGTCGTGCAGCAGCGCCGACACGTAGAGCAGTTCGTGGTCGATATCGCTGCGCTCTTCGGCGACCGCGAAGGCCTCGGCCCACAGCCACGACCGCACCACGTGATTCTGCATCGACTCGGAGTGATACCGCTCGGCCAGCGCCCGTGCCGCGTGAGCGGCGGGCGTCTCGGGAGGCGTGAAGGTGTTCAGCTGCATGATGACGTCAATCCTCGCTCGTCCAGGCGGTGTGCTCGTGACTGATCCAGACGTGCTCCGGATGCAGCGACAGGATCAGCCGCTGGCCTTCGGTCTGCGGGTCTTCGAGTTCGCCGAACCACACTGCGGTGTCTCCTGCGATGATCGTCGGCCTCTCGCCGGTGTCGACGACGACGATCTGCGAGCCGCGGGTGTGGCCGGGAGCGGGAACAAGGCGCACCCCGGGAAGCAGTTCGTGCTCTCCGTCCACCGGCACGTAGTTCACCCCGGGCGGATCGACCCACTCCCGGATCGTGTAGTCGTCAAGGGTGCGAGCATCGTCGAGTTCCTGGCGCTGGACGTAGATCGGAGTGCCGGGGAGGAGGTGATTGCCGCCGCAGTGATCGAAGTGCAGATGGGTGTTGACGACGAAGTCGACGCTCGCGAGATCGAGATCCTGCGTGTCGAGCGGATACGGCCGCGGCTCGAGGTCGGCTGTGGCGGGATGGGCCTCGGTGAAACCGGTGTCGACGAGGACCCTGCCCTCGGGATGCTCGATGAGGTGTACGTAGACCGGCATCGGTTTCCCGTCGGCGCTCAGGTCGCCGACATGAATGGGCGTGATTCGGATCGCTGCGGGCACAGGATCGAATCTAGGCTCACGTCGGGTCGGGGGGAAGGGGCGAAGACGGCCGCGGCATCCGTCCCGGTACGCTGGAACCCATGCTCAACATGGCCGACGGCCTCGTCCGTCTCGGTGCGCTCGCCGAGAATCCGGTCGTCCGCACCCTCGCCACTGCCTTCGCCGATGCCGGGTTCGACCTCGCCGTCGTGGGCGGACCGGTGCGCGATGCGCTGCTCGGACGCGAGACGCACGACCTCGACTTCACGACGAATGCCTCGCCCGACGAGATCCTGAAGATCGTCAAGCCGATCGCGACCGCGCACTGGGACATCGGCCGCGCATTCGGCACCATCGGCGCGCGCGTGCAGGGCGAGCAGGTCGAGATCACGACCTACCGCGCCGACAGCTACGACGGCGTGACCCGCAAGCCGACCGTCGAGTTCGGCGACTCGATCGAGGGCGACCTCGTGCGCCGCGACTTCACCGTGAACGCGATGGCATTGCAGGTGCCGTCGACGAAGCTCGTCGACCCGACCGGCGGCGTGGAAGACCTCATCGCCGGGGTGCTTCGCACGCCCGCGGATCCCGCCATCTCCTTCGGCGACGACCCGCTCCGGATGCTGCGGGCCGCCCGCTTCAGCGCCCAGCTCGGCTTCCGCGTCGACGACGACACGTTCGACGCGATCGAGCAATTGCGCGGCACTCTCGGCATCGTCAGCCCGGAGCGCGTGCAGTCCGAGCTCGTGCGCCTCATGCAGACCGACGACCCGGTGCGCGGCATCCGCGTGCTCGTCGAGTCCAGGCTCATCGACGAGTTCCTCCCGGAGGTCAGTGCGCTGCGCCTCGAGGTCGACGAGCACCACCACCATAAAGACGTTTACGAGCACTCGCTCACGGTGCTCAGCCAGGCCATCGAGCTCGAGCACTCCCGGCACCCGGGTGCCGCGCCCGACGTGCCGCTGCGCATCGCCGCGCTGCTGCACGACATCGGCAAACCCCGAACCCGCAAGCTCGAAGACGGCGGAGTGGTCACGTTCCACCACCACGACGTCGTCGGTTCGCGTATGGCGCGCAAGCGTCTGCAGGCGCTGCGCTTCGACACGGCGACGACGGATGCCGTCGCCACCCTCGTCGAGCTGCACCTGCGGTTCTTCGGCTACGCCGAGGGGACATGGACGGATGCCGCGGTGCGCCGCTACGTGCGCGATGCCGGCGACCTGCTCGAGCGCCTGCACATCCTCACCCGCGCCGACGTCACGACCCGCAACAAGCGCAAGGCCGGGCGTCTCGCCGGCGCCTACGACGACATCGAGTCGCGCATCGCGGCCCTCCGCGAGCAGGAGGAGCTCGACTCCATCCGCCCCGAGGTCGACGGCAACCGCATCCAGGAGGTGCTGGGCATCAAGCCGGGCCGCGAGGTCGGCGAGGCCTACCGCTTCCTGCTGGACCTGCGCCTCGACGAGGGCGTGCTGGGTGCCGAGGCCGCGGAGCAGCGGCTGCGCGAATGGTGGGCAGCGCGGGGCTGACGCGGAGCCCGTTCAGCGCCGCTCGGGCACGACGATCTCAACTTCGTCGGCGACGAGCTCGAAGTCTTTCGCGTTGAACGTGACGAGTTTTGCGCCCAGGGCATTCGCGTGGCCGGCCAGCATGATGTCGGTGCTCCGAGCGTGGGATGCGCGCCGTGTCGCCACACGGGCGGCAAGACGAGCGTAAGACTCGGCAGCGTTCTGATCGAAGGACAACCACGGCGTTGGGAACATCGCGTTCACCCGCGCAAGATCTGCCACCCTCCGGCGTCGCGCCCGGGCGTCGATTGCTCCTTCGACGCCGAAGCGCAACTCCGCGTAGGTGAGTGCGCTCAAGACGACGTCCTCCGACGGCAGGCGCACGTCCTTGATCTGGATGAGCACGTTCGTGTCAAGCAGAAGCATTTCGCTCCCAGGGGTCCTGGATTCGGTAGTCGAAGATCGGATTCTCGCGCTCCGCGCGCAGCTCTTCCACCCACTCCGCCGCCGCCTGCTTCTCTTCCTCAGATGCCGGATTGGCGTCGACCCACGCCATGATCTCTTCCGCCGGAACGGACCAGCGCCTCGGCGGCGGCAGCCGTCGTACGAGGTCGCTCTCGATACCGCTCGCGTCGTTCTCCTGCACCAACTGGATCAGCGCCTCGCGCGCCTCCGCCTCCATGGAGCGGGAGTTGCGCCGTGCGCGCTCTTTGAGTGCGGCCACCACCTCGTCGCTCAGGTTCCGGATCGTCACCGTCGCCATACTGCACCTCCTTGACAGCACAATGCTAGCAATCCGCATCAACCCGGAACAGAGCTTCAGCCGAGCCGCCGGAATCGTATTCCGGCATACCCGAACGCCGTCACCGAACGTCGCGAGGGCCCGACGAGAACGACATCACGGGCGAGCTCCGCCAGCGGTAGATCACTCGCCGAGTCCGTGTAGAAGCGTCCGATGCGTCCGGTCGGGTGCGCGGCCCGGAAGGCGAAGGCCTTCCGACGTCCGACGTTATGCGACCGGAACCTCGGCCCGGCCGGCATGAACACGAACTCCGACGCGTGCACCTCCGCTCCGCGCACGCCGATCTCCTTCAGGAACCGCTGCGCGAGGAACCTCTCGGTCGCCGTGGTCACCAGGCACGCCCCGGCGACGTTCGCCGCGCGCGCTGCGTTCACGATCTCGGCGGCCGTGTTGCCACGTCGTGCCGCGAGCCGCCGAGCCGTGCGCTCGGCCAACCGCCGGTACTCGTCCTCCGGCATCCCCCTCAGCGCGATGTGCACGACGGCGCGATTGCACCGGGGCCGCAGATCCCCCGCAGTGCTGGCGAGCCCTGCGACCGCTGCAAGGATGCCGACCGGCAGCACCAGCCATGGTCGTCGTCGTAGCCGAGCTAAGACGAGGGTCGCCATCGTGTCGGCGCGACTGAGCACGCCGTCGAGGTCGAACACGGTGATCACTCGTCGTCCACGGTCCGCTCGATCAGCAGCGAGACGCGGTCGGAGCGGTAGACGTCGAGGGCGTACTCGACGCACGCGCCCGAGTCGACGAACGTACGCCGCGTCAGCTGAAGGCCGCCTGCCGCCTGACGGGATCCCAGGTGCGCACTGGTCTCCGCATCGAGTACGACGACCTCGAGTTCCGCCGAGGTGCGAGCGATCCGAAGATCGAACCGCCGGCGGATCTCGCCCCACAGCGACCCCGTGAGATCCCCTTCGAGGAGCCCCGGCACCAGATCGGCCCGATAGTACGTGGTCTCCAGCGCGAGCGGCTCATCGTCGGACCGCCGAAGTCGCTGCAGGGCGTAGACCAGATGCCCGGGGGAGACGTCGAGACCCGCGGCGACCTCGGCATCGGCCGGGCGCTCCTCGGCCCAGAAGAGCTCGGCGCCGGGGTTCCGCCCGGCGCGGGCGACCTCCTGCGAGAAGGAACCGAGCCGCAGCTGCACGCGGGGCGCCGAGACGAAGGTGCCGCGAGTCGCGTCACGGTGCACGCGCCCGTCCTGCTCCAGCACACCGAGGGCGCGGCGCAGGGTCATGCGGCTCACGCCGAGTTCGACGCACAGGTCACGCTCCGGGGGGAGCGGCGTCTCGAGCGGGAACTCGCCCGCCTCGATCCGGGTGCGGAGCTCAGCGGCGATCCGGAGATAGGCGGGCTCGGCGGATTTCGACGGTGTTACATCTTCCGCGGCATCCTTCGTCACTCTTGACACGCTACCCGGCACCCCCTTAGCGTACCTTGGTATACACCACCTTGGTCTATACCAATACGGAACGAAGGTCGCGCATGGACACACCTGAAGCGGTATCCGCCCCCTCCGTCGGCGAGACCGGCACCCGCATGAAGCGGGAACTCGGCCTCTACGCCTCGTTCGCCGTGGCTTTCGGCTTCGTCTCGATCGCCACCGGCATCTTCACCACCTACGGCGCCGTGCTCAACAGCAGCGGCCCGCGCGGAATCTGGGCGTGGCCGATCGCCGTCGTCGGCCAGACGATGGTCGCCCTGATCTTCGGCGCCCTCGCGGCACGCATCCCGATCAGCGGGTACGCCTACCAGTGGGTGTCCCGTCTGGCGAACCCGATCCTCGGCTGGCTGACCGGCTGGGTGTCGTTCGCGTTCCTCGTCATCGTCGTGGTGGCGGTCGACTACACGATCGCAGCCACGATCCTCCCCGAGCTCCTCGGCTACAGCCCCACCCCGGCGAACTGCTGGGTCATCACTGCGATCGTCATGCTGCTGCAGGCCATCCTCGTCGCGCTCAGCACCAAGGCCACCAACCGCGTGAACGAGAGGTCGCGGTCACCGTGCAGATCATCGGCATGATCGGCATCACCGTCCTGCTCTTCGCCGTGGGGGCCGCCCTCGGCCGTCTCGACTTCTCCACGCTCTTCGCCACTGCGCCGGTCGCCGAGGCCGCGTACTGGGACTTCGGTGGACTGACGGATGCCGGACCCTTCCCGCTCGCCTTCCTGCTCGGGGCGTTCACGATCGTCGGCTTCGAGTCGGCGGCGAACCTCGCGGAGGAGACGAAGAACCCGGAGCGCGTCATCCCCCGCGCCATGGTGCAGGCGGTCATCGCGCTCGGTGTTCTCGGGATGCTGTTCCTGATCGCGGTGACCGCGCTCGCCGGAGACACGGCGGAACTCGCGAAGTCCGCGACCCCGGTCGCCACCGTCATCACCTCGGTGCTCGGACCGGTCGTCGGCAAGGGCATGCTGGTGCTCGTCGTGATCTCGATCTTCTCCTGCGGACTCGTGATCACCCTCAGCGGCACCCGCCTGATCTGGGCGATGTCGCGCGACGAGCGCTTCCCGGGCTGGCAGCTGCTGCGCCGCGTGCACCGCAGCCGCCACACCCCGGTGGCCGCGACCCTCGGCTACCTCGTGATCACCCAGGCGATCCTCGCGGTCTTCAGCGGCACGAGCGATGCGCTCTTCATCCTGTTCTCGGCGGCCACACTGCTGCCGGCGATCATCTACGCGGGCACCGTGCTGCTCTACATCGTCAAGCGGAAGTCGCTCCCGGCCAGCACGGGCTTCCGTCTCGGCCGCTGGGAGATCCCGGTACTGATCCTGGCGAGCGTCTGGCTCGTCTACGAACTGCTGATCTTCCGTGACGACTCGTTCGCGCAGCCGCGCCTCTACGTCGGCATCATGCTCGTGATCGGAATCGCCTACCTCGTCTATCTCGTCGTCACGCGCGGCCGCAAGGGACTGACCATGCCCGACATGGCCGACGTCGACCGCACGTTCGATGAAGACAGCGCGACCCCGACCGCGTAAGACTGCTCGTAACCACCGAAGGAAAGAAGCATCATGTCGTCGCCCTCTCCGTCCCGTCCCGTCGCCGTCATCGGCGGGGGCATCGTGGGATCGGCCCTGCTCTACACCCTCGCGCATCGAGGGGTGGATGCCGTGCTCCTCGAGTCCGCGTCCGCACTCGCCCTCGGCGCGAGCGGGACGAACTCCGGAGTCCTGCACACGGGGTTCGATTCCACTCCGGAGCAGCTCGAGACGGAGCTGATCCTGCGGGCCGCCCGCATCCGTCCGACGATCCTCGAGGCGCTGGGGGTGCCCGTGGTCCACACGGGCGCGGAACTCGTGCCGCATTCCGAGGAAGACCGCGAGACCGTGCGCGGCCTCGCCGAGAACGCCGCCGCGAACGGCGTCGCGGTCGAAGTGCGGGAGTCGGACGGCGCGCTGCTCGTGCCGGGTGAATCGGTCAGCGACCCGGTCGCCTTCGCGCTCGCGCTCGCCACGTCGGCGGTCGCGGCGGGTGCGCGCATCGAGCTCGACGCGCGGGTATCGGCGATCTCGCCGATCGACGATGGGCTGCTGCTCGAGACGGTGGACGGCCGACGCTTCGAGGTCTCGGCGGCGATCAACGCCGCGGGCCTCTACGCCGACGAGGTCGCGCGTCTCGTCGGCGACGACTCGTTCGAGATCTATCCGCGCAAGGGCGAGTTCTTCGTGTTCGAGCTGCCCGACGGGCAGACGCTCGACCGCATCATCCTGCCCGTGCCGACGAAGCGGACCAAGGGCGTGCTCGTCTTCCCGACTCTCGACGGCAAGGTCATCGCCGGGCCGACCGCCGTGGACCTCGACGACAAGGAGGACTGGTCGGTGCGCCCGGAGGCTCGCGACGAGATCCTCGCCAAAGCCGTCGAGCAGTTCCCCGCGCTGGACGGGCTGGAGCCGATCGCGAGTTATGCGGGGCTGCGCCCGGCCGGCCGCGACAGCAACTACGTGATCGGGCGATCCGACAGGAACGACCGGCTCATCAACGTCGCCGCGATCCGCTCCACGGGGCTCACGGCCTCGCTCGGCATCGCCGACTTCGTCACCGGCCTGCTTCCCGAGCTCGGCATCGAGGTTGGCGAGCTGCGACCCCCGACGGTCGCCGCAGCACCGGCATCCGACGGGCCCTGGTGGCAGCGCACCGCGCGCCACCGGCAGACCACCGCCTGAGAGAGGAACTCCATGACCACCGTTCTCGCCATAGACCAGGGCACCTCCGGCACCAAGGCCGTCGTCGTCGACGAATCCGGTGCGGTGCTGTCGCTCAGCGAGGTGTCTGTGCGTCCGACCTACCTGCCCGGCGGCGGCGTCGAGCACGACCCGCTGGCGGTGCTCGACTCGGTGCTGCGCGCGGGACGGGTCGCCGCGAACCAGGCGAAGGTCGACATCGACATCGTCACTCTCGCGAACCAGGGCGAGACCGTGCTCGCCTGGGATCCCGAAACGGGGGTGCCGCTGTCGAACATGATCGTCTGGCAGGACCGCCGGTCCGAGTCGATCTGCGCCGAGCTGCGCGACCACGCCGACGACATCGCCACCCGCACCGGCCTTGTGCTCGATCCGTACTTCAGTGCGCCGAAGCAGGCGTGGCTGCGCCGCAACGTCACGCGGGAAGGGGTGGTCACGACCTCCGACACGTGGCTGCTGCATCAGCTGACCGGGGAGTTCGTGACGGATGCGTCGACCGCCAGCCGCTCGCTCGTGCTCGACCTCGACACCGCAGCGTGGGATGCCGGACTGCTCGACCTCTTCGGTCTGGGCGATGAGCGGATGCCGACGATCCTCGCCTGCGATGACATCGCCGGGTCGACCACCGCGTTCGGGTCGAACGCAGCCGTCGGCGGGCTCATCGTCGATCAACAGGCGGCCCTCGTCGCGCAGAACTGCCTGCAACCGGGCGAGGCGAAGTGCACCTTCGGAACCGGTGCCTTCCTGCTCGCGAACACCGGGAACACGGCGGTGCGGTCGTCGGCGAATCTGTCGTCGTCGGTCGCCTGGCAGCAGGGCGGAAGCACGACCTACTGCCTCGACGGGCAGGTGTACACCGCGGCATCCGCTGTGCAATGGCTCGAGAGGCTGACGTTCATCGATACCGCCGCCGACCTCGACCGGGTGGCCGCCGACGACTCACACGGCGTGCTGTGCGTGCCGGCGCTCGCGGGTCTCGCGGCTCCGTGGTGGCGACCGGATGCCACGGCGACGATCACCGGCATGACCCTGTCGACCGGCAGTGAGCACCTCGTGCGCGCGGTGCTCGAGGGCATCGCCGCCCAGGTCGCCGAGCTCGCCCGGGCGATGGCCACCGACCTCGGGCAGCCGCTGCAGCGTCTGCGCGTCGACGGCGGCCTCACGCAGAGCCGCGTGCTCATGCAGGCCGTCGCCGACCTCATGCGCATCCCGGTCGACGTGTATCCCTCCCAGCACGCGACGCCGCTGGGAGCCGCGGCCCTCGCCCGATGCGCGATGAATCCCGGGCTGGCCCTGGCGGACGCCGTCATCCCCTGGTCGCCGTCACACACCTTCGAACCGCAGTGGTCGGATGCTCGCGCGGCCGAGTTCTCCGACCGCTGGCGCTCCGTCGCCGACTCCCTTTCCTGACCGCCCACGCCCTTCACCGCAACGAAGCAGGAGCAACACGTGACCCTCGACCCCGTCGCCTACCAGCCGTACGCCGATCCGGACGATTTCATCCGCGAGGTGACCGACCTCATCTGGGTCGACCGCTCGATCAGCTTCATCCGCGACAACTACGAACCCGACTCGATCGTGCACGGCGGCTTCGGCACCGCGACGACCCGTGACGAGGTGCTCGAGGGCACGCTGATGCGCATCGCCGAGGCACCCGACCGGGTCAGCCAGACCGAGGACATCGTGTGGGAGGCGCGGGGTGACGACGCGTTCCTCAGTTCGCACCTCGTCGTCGTCGGCGACCTCTTGTCGCCGCGCGTGAGCCGCACGATCGCGAACTGCCTCTACCGGCGCGGACGCATGGTGGAGGAGTGGGTCGTGCGCGATACCCTCGCCGAGGCGTTGCAGGATGGGCTCGACCCCGACGAGGTGGCGCGCGAGTACGCCTTCCGCGGCTACGTCGCGAGTTGGGCGGATGCTGCGCCAGACGATCCGGTCATCACCGGCGACTCCGGTCCGCGGCCCGACGAGCACAGGGCCGAGGTCGAGACCGTGCTCGAGATGATCGAGGCGGTCTGGAACGACCGCGACCTGCACGCGGTCGAGAAGTTCTTCCATCGGGACCTCACCCTGCTCACCGTGGGGAATCGACACATCATCCGGCCGGAGGGGTACCGCCGTGCGCTGCTCTCGCTGCTCGAATCGTTCCCGGCAGGACGCTTCGAGGTCCGCGACGTGCAGGCCCACCACGACATCCGCTACGCCGGCACCCGTGTGGCGGTCACCTGGAAGTTCACCGGCGATTACATCGGTGTACCGAACTACGGTCCCCTCACAGGCGAACCGATCGACCTGCTCGGAATCTCGCAGTTCACCCTGCACCAGGGGCTGATCGTGAAGGAGGTGCGCCTGTGGGACGACATCGCGTTGCGCACGCAGATCGCGAGCAGGCGAGGTGCAGAGCCGGTGGGGCCGACGAACATCTACTGACCCCCTGCGCCGCCCGCGTGAGGTCCCCTGCGAGCGGAATTCGACGTTGTCTCTCACGCCGAGCGATAGGTTGGAAAGTCCTCGCGCAGTCCCGCGGGGAGGTGCTCGACGAGGGGAATCCGACATGAAGACACTGGTCATCGGCGCGACCGGCAGCATCGGCGGCGTCGTCGCGACCGCGCTCGAGCAGCGCGGACACGAGGTCGTCCGTGCCTCGCGAAGCTCCACTCCCTCCGTCGATGTCTACGACCCCGCGTCGATCCGCGAGCTGTTCTCCACGGTCGGCGAGCTCGACGCCGTCGTGGTCGCCGTCGGTTCGGTCGGGTTCAAGCCGCTGACCGAGCTCGGTCGCGACGACTACGTCGCTGCCTTCACGAAGAAGACGCTCGCCCAGATCGAGGTGCTCTCCCAGGCGCTCGACCGGGTACGCGACGGTGGCTCGATCACCCTGACCAGCGGTGTGCTCGCCCGCGAACCCATCGCCACCGGCGCCGCGGCCGCGATGGCCAACGGCGCGCTCGAGTCGTTCGTGATCACGGCCGCGGCCGAGGCGCCGCGCGGCATCCGCATCAACGCCGTCTCACCCGACGTGCTCGAGAACTCTCCGGGCTATCACGCGACCTTCCCCGGACACCGTCCGGTGACCGACGACGAGGTCGCGACGGCTTACATCCGCGCGGTCGAGGGCGTGATCACCGGGCGCGTGCTGCCCGTCTGACCGGCGCGGCCGGACTCAGCCGCAGAACGCCGAGACCGAGTCCTTCAGCTGCGTGATGGCTTCGATGGTCTCCGGCGCCTGGAGGTCGGTCATGGCGCCGAGCTGCTGAGCGCCCGAGCGGATGACATCGCCCACCTGCCCGTCGACGTCGTCGGCGAGGCCCTCCAGAGTGCCGACCAGTTCGTCGCGCGCGGCGTCGGCCTGCTCCGCGGTCACGTCGCCCTGCGCGAGCAGAGCTTCGTACTGGCCGTATGCATCGTCGAAGGCCGTGCACGTCTCCTCCACCGGGACGCCGAGGACATCGCCGGCGAACCCGGTCACCTGCGAGCAGCCCGCGAGCAGACCGGCGGCGAGCACGAGCGGAACAGCGAGGAGTCGACGCATCCTCCGAGGGTAGCCGCGCCACCTGACGCGGACCCTGGGAGCGGTCACTCCGGACTCGACCGCTTCGGGCGGTAGGTGCGCCCGAAGCTGCGCTCCGCCCCCTCGTAGATCTCGACGAGCTCCCAGTCGTATCGTCGACCACCGGGAACATCGAAGATGCGGATGCCGTCGCCGAGGAACACCGGCGCGACGAACACCTGCAGCTCGTCGACGAGGTCGTGCTCGAGAGCCTGCCGCGCGATGTCGGCGCTGATGATCTGTATGTCGCGGTCGCCGGCGATCTCCTGCGCGCGACGGATCGCCTCGATGATGTCGCAGTCCAGCGCGACGACGCTGTCGTCTTCCGCCAACTCCTCGGGCCGGTGCGTGAGGATGAACTCGGTTCCCGACCACGCTCCGCCGTAGGCCTCGGAGGTCATCTCGTCGCGCTCGTCGACCTGCGCCTTCGCGGCGTCGTATCCGCGTCGGCCGGAGATGATCACGGCGACCTCTCCCGCCATCCGCTCGGTCGCCCCCTCGGTCATCGGCTCCGCGGCCGAGAGCCAGCCCATGTCGTGACCCGGCCCAGCGATGAAGCCGTCGATCGAACTGGTGAAACCCCACGCGACCTTGCCCATGCGATCGAGGTTACTCAGCCGGTCGCATCTCCGGGAGTCCGTCCATCGCGCGGCCCGAACGCTGCGAGGGCGTCGAGGTCGGTCGCGGGGGAGCGCAGGAAGTCGTCGACCCAGGCGCGGATGCCGGGGAACGTCGAGTTCGCGATGACCTCGGCGGCGAGCTCGTCGGGGTCGATCGGCGTGCGCCCCAGCGTCACCGCACCGTTCGACAGCAGCGCCCAGTGAGCCCCGGAACGCCCATAGGGGAGCCCGACGCTGCCCGGATTGACGACGAGTCGTCCGTCGACCAGCCGCAGGAACGGCATGTGCGTGTGCCCGCAGACGAGGGTGCGGACGTCATCCGGCAGATCGGCGAGCGCTTCGACCCAGCGTTCCGCCCGGGTGTCGACGAGGACGACCTCCTCGTCGGACCGCGGCGTGGCGTGGCAGAAGCGCACGGCGCCGAATCCGTCCACGTCGATCGTGACCTGCTCCGGCATCCGCTCGAGCAGGTCGCGGTGGGCAGGCAAGAGTCGACCCGCACCCCAGATCGTCAAGTCGTCGGCGTCGGCCGCGTCGTCAATGCCGAGCGCGAGATGGAGCAGTTCACGATCGGCGTTGCCGCGCACGAGCACCGCACGGTCGCCGAGCGCTGTCAGCCGGTCGAGCACCTCTGTCGGCTGCGGGCCCCAGGTGTGATCGCCCGTCACGACGAGCAGTTCGGCTTCGGCGACGGCGGGCTCGGCGAGCACACTTTCCAGGGCGGGTAGCACGCCATGGATGTCGGAGACCACTGCGACGGAGGAGGTCATCCCGCCATCCTGGTCGCTCTCGCCAGCCAGCGCTACGGACGCCGGATGACGACGGCCGCGGAGTCCGGCGGCAGCACCGGCGAACCCTCGATCACCTCGACGGGCACCGTCGACAGCAACACCTCAGCATCCGTCCCGAGGTCGAACTCCGCCGGATCGGCCGAGAGGTTGACCAGCACCGAGAGGTCGCCACGGTCGATCCGGTACACCCGATGATCGGGGGTGCCGTCGGACTCCCAGGTCGTGACAGTCGTCGCCGACAGCAGAGGATCCGTCAGCTCCGGCCGCTCGCGCCGCAGGGCCGCGAGCTCGCGGTACAGATTCAGAAGGCGGGCATGATCGGGGCGCGAGAGCTCGCTCCAATCGAGGTGCGAGCGCTCGAAGGTTGCGGGGTCCTGCGGGTCGGGCACGGAATCCGTGTCCCACTCCATCCTCGCGAACTCGGCCTTGCGCCCTTCCGACACCAGACGCCCGAGCTCCGGCTCCGGATGCGAGGTGAAGAACTGCCACGGGGTCGACGCACCCCACTCCTCACCCATGAACAGCATCGGCGTTCCCGGTGCGGTCAGGGTGAGCACCGCGGCGACGGCGAGCCGATCGACCGAGAGCGACGCCGAGAGGCGGTCGCCGGCGGCCCGGTTCCCGATCTGGTCGTGATCCTGCGCGAACGTCACCAGGCGCCACGCGGGTACCTCCGACGGAACCGGCGCTCCGTGCGCACGCCCGCGGAACGACGAGAACGTCCCATCGTGGAAGAACCCGCCCTCCGACACCTTGGCGACAGCATCCTCCGCGGCGAAGTCGGCGTAGTAGCCGACCGTCTCGCCCGTGAGTGCGACATGCATCGCGTGGTGCCAGTCGTCCGACCACTGGGCCGTGAGGCCGTAGCCCCCGGCATCCCGCGGCAGGATGAGCGTCGGGTCGTTCAGATCGGACTCGGCGATCAGCGTCAGCGGACGGTTCTCGTGCGCCGAGAGCGCATCGGTGCGTTCGGCGAGCTCGCGCAGGATGTGCACCGCCTGCTCATCGTGCAGCGCGTGCACCGCGTCGAGGCGGAGCCCATCGACGTGATGATCGCGCATCCACATCAGGGCGTTCTCGACGATGAACTCGCGCACGGCCGATTCGTCGAGGTTCACCGAGTCGCCCCAGGTGTTGCGGCTGCCCTCCCGAAGGTACGGGCCGAACTCCGGCAGGTAGTTGCCACTCGGACCCAGGTGGTTGTAGACGACGTCCTGGATCACGGCCAGCCCGTGCGCATGCGCCGCGTCGACGAAGCGCTGGTAGGCGCTCGGGCCTCCGTACCCTTCGTGAACCGCGTACCAGAGCACGCCGTCGTATCCCCAGTTCCACTGCCCGTTGAAGGCGTTGACCGGGAGCAGCTCGACATGCGAGACCCCGAGATCGACGAGATGGTCGAGGCGCCCGATGGCCGCGTCGAGCGTGCCCTCCGGCGTGAACGTGCCGAGGTGCAGCTCGTAGATGAGGCCGCCGGCGAGCTGCCGTCCGGTCCAGGAGTGGTCGGTCCAGGTGAATGCGTCGACGTCGAAGGCGGCCGAGGGCCCGTGCACACCCTCCGGCTGCCGTCGCGACCGAGGATCGGGACGCAGCTGATCGCTGTCATCGATCAGGAATCCGTAGCGCTCACCGTCAGCGAGCTCGACGTCTGCGCGCCACCAGCCGTCGGCGCCGGCATCCAGCTCCCGTTCATCGACCGTCGAGCCGTCGTCGGCGATTCGTCGGAGCCGCATCCGCTGGGCGCGGGGTCCCCAGACCTCGATCATCGTGGGTCCTCTCTCACCGGGCGAGCTCGATCAGCGCCACCGGGTAGGTCTCGAACAGCTCGGCCAGTCGCACCGGGCCGGGCTCGATGCGCCGTCCGGTGAGCACGTCGGTACCGGGGATGTCGGGCCGCATCATGACGGTGTCGCCCCAGCCGCCGCGGCGGGCGAGACCCACCGGCAGCCGCGTCGCGACGGCGGTCGCCCCGCCGCGGTGCACCGCGACAGCGTGATCGGCGGCCTCTCCCTCGACGACGGCCGGGCGGTAGAAGCGGAACAGCTCCGGGTGGTCGCGCCGCAGGCGAAGAGCGCGCGACGTGACGAGCATCTTGGCCCGCCCGGAATCGTCCACCGGAGGGAGGATGCCGCGGGCGACGTCGGCGTCGAGCTCTCGCAGCATCCGTGCACGCGCGTCGAAGTCGACCGGACGGCGGTTGTCGGGGTCGACCAGGGACAGGTCCCAAAGCTCCGAGCCCTGGTACACGTCGGGCACCCCGGGGCCGGTGAGCAGCAGCAGCTTCGCCGACAGGGAGTTGGAGCGCCCGGCATCCACGATCTCGGCGACGAAGCGCTCGATGATCGGTCGCGCCGCCCCCTCGATCGACTGTGCGATCGCGTCGAGACCCTTCTCGAAATCCGCATCCGGATGCTGCCACGTCGTGGACTCCGATGCTTCGCGCGCGGCCTTGGTCGCGTAGGCGAGCAGACGGTCGGAGGGGATCGGCCAGGCACCGACCACGGCCTGCCAGAGGAGTGCGTCGAGCGGACCGTGGCCGGTGCTCGCCACGGCGCGGAGTTCGGTCAGCACCTCGGCCCAGCGGTCCGGCATCTCGGACAGCACGGCGAGTCGCGCCCGCACGTCTTCGGAGCGCTTCGTGTCGTGCGTCGACAGGGTCGTCATCGCGTACGGCCAGCCGGCGAGACGATCACGCTGCGCATCGTGGAACTCGGCGACCGACAGGGCGGCGATCGACGGATCCGCGCCGACCTCGGTCAGCGATCCCAGGCGCGAGTAGCGGTAGAACGCGGTGTCTTCGACGCCCTTCGCCATGACCGCGCCGCTGGTCTGCTGGAAACGCTGAGCGACCTCGAGGCGCGCGTCGGCGAGCAGCGGCTCGAGCTCGGCGAAGGCCGAGGTGAGATCGGGGCGGCGACGCCGCGCGTCGGCGAACGCGTGCCGCAGGTGCGCGACGCCCTCGGGGAGGTACGAGCGGTACACCGGGAAGCAGGCCAGCAGTTCGGCGAGCGCATCCTCGGCCTGCACGATCCCCTGTGGCAGGGTGCGCACGAGCCGCCGCACCTCGGAGCCGAGCAGCTCGTCGGCGATCATCCGCTTCGTGTCGTGGATGAGGTCGGGCCAGGCCTGCGCCTCGGGCAGTCCCGACTCGGTGCGCAGCCGCGCGTCGAGGGCGGTCAGTTCGTCGACCCCGTCTCGGTCGACGAACAGTCGGTCGAGTTCGGCGAGGGCGTCGTAACCGGTGGTCCCGTCGGTGCGCCAGTAGGCGGGGAGCGCCTCACCCGGCTCGAGGATCTTCTCGACGAGCGTGTAGGCGCGGCCCGTGGCATCCGCCAGTTGCTCCAGGTATCCGGCCGGGTCGGCGAGTCCGTCGGGATGATCCACGCGGATGCCGTCCACCAGGCCGTCGCGCACCCAGCGGACGATCTCACGGTGGGAGTCGGCGAACACGTCGGGCAGCTCGACCCGGATGCCAGCCAGCTCCACCACCGCGAAGAACCGGCGGTAGTTCAGCCCGGTGTTCTGGTCCTCCCAGAACCGCAGTTCGTAGTGCTGCGCCGCGAGCAGCGCTGGGAGGTCGTCCGCGTGCGCGGCGGACCCGGGCGCGAGCGGAAGCACATGGTCGAAGTAGCTCAGCACGCCGTCGGGGGCGTCGTCGGCGGGCGACGTATCGATGACGAGCTCGCCCTTGGCCAGCGCGTCGTCGGGCAAGGAGCCCAGGATGGGCAGCAGCACCCGGTCGCCGCCGGCCTTCCAGTCGATGTCGAACGCGACCGCGTGCCGAGACGCCCGGCCGAGCCGCAGCACGTCCCACCACCACGGGTTCTGGCGCGGAACGGCCACGCCGACGTGATTGGGCACGGTGTCGACGAGGATGCCGAGGCCGGCAGCTCGCGCGGCGGCGGCGAACCGCTCGAGTCCCGCCTCGCCGCCGCGGTCCGGGTCCACCCGGGAGTGATCCACCACGTCGTAGCCGTGATTCGAGCCGGGCACGGCCGCGAGCAGCGGCGACAGATACGCCCAGCCGGCCCCGAGTTCGCTCAGATACTCCGTGACCGCGGCCGCTTCGTCGAGCGGGAACCGGTCGCTGATCTGGAGTCGATACGTCGAGATCGGCCGTCGTGTCATGAGGTCGCCTGCTCCGCTCTCGGCGCGGGGGACACGCCGTCTGCCTGATCGTTCTGCATCCGGAGGGAAGCATCCACCGAGTCGTCAGTCGACGGCTCCGGTCCGTCGACCTCTTGCAGCACCAGGAGCGACTTCGCCTCGACCGTGAGCTGCGTGCCGGCGGCGTGATCCGATCCGTCGGCCAGCTCGCCCGCGGTGTCGACGGCCACATGCCAGTGCTCGCCGTGCCGGTCATCCGGAAGCGTCACGTCGACGGGCTGGTCGCCGCTGTTGAAGTACACGATGAAGTTCACATCGGTGACGGCGAGCCCGCGGATGTCCTTCTCGCGGATGCCCTGCCCGTTGAGGAACATTCCCACCAGGCGTCCGAATCCGGAGTCCCAGTCCCGCGGCGCCATCGGACTGCCGTCGGGCCGGAGCCAGACCACGTCGGCGATGCGCTCGTCGTCGAGGTCGACCGGGCGGCCGTTGAAGAACCGGCTGCGCCGGAAGGTCGGATGCCGGCGGCGGAGCCGCGCCACGGCGGCGGTGAACTCGATCAGCGGCAGGTCGGCGGCATCCCAGTCGATCCAGGTCAGCTCGTTGTCCTGCGCGTAGCCGTTGTTGTTGCCGCTCTGCGTGCGTCCGAGCTCATCGCCGTGCGAGATCATCGGCACGCCCTGCGAGAGCAGCAGCGTGGCGAGGAAGTTGCGCTGCTGACGGGCCCGACGCCGGTTGACGGCCTCGTCGTCGGTCGGTCCCTCCGCGCCCATGTTGTCGGAGCGGTTGTGGGATTCGCCGTCGTTGTTGTCCTCGCCGTTGGCCTCGTTGTTCTTCTCGTTGTACGAGACCAGGTCGCGCAGCGTGAAGCCGTCGTGCGCGGTGACGAAGTTGATCGAGGCGACGGGGCGGCGGCCGGAGTGCTCGTACAGGTCGGCGGAGCCGGTGAGGCGCGAGGCGAACTCGCCGAGCGCCTGCGGCTCGCCGCGCCAGAAGTCGCGCACGGTGTCGCGGTACTTGCCGTTCCACTCGGTCCACTGCGGCGGGAAGTTGCCGACCTGGTAGCCGCCGGGGCCGACATCCCACGGCTCGGCGATCAACTTCACCTGCGACACGATCGGGTCCTGCTGCACGAGCTCGAAGAACGTCGACAGCCGGTCGACGTCGTAGAACTCGCGGGCGAGCGTCGATGCCAGGTCGAAGCGGAATCCGTCGACGTGCATCTCGGTCACCCAGTAGCGCAGCGAGTCCATGATGAGCTGCAGTGCGTGCGGGCTGCCGGCGTTCAGGCTGTTCCCGGTGCCGGTGTAGTCGGTGTAGTAGCGCTTGTCCTCTTCGAGGCGGTAGTAAGCCTCGTTGTCGATTCCGCGCATCGAGATGGTGGGCCCCATGTGGTTGCCCTCGGCGGTGTGGTTGTAGACCACGTCGAGGATCACCTCGATGCCGGCCGCGTGCAGCGCCCGCACCATCGCACGGAACTCCTGCACCTGCTGACCGTGCTCGCCGCTGGACGAGTAGCCGCTGTGCGGGGCGAAGAAGCCGAGGGTGTTGTACCCCCAGTAGTTCGACAGGCCCTTCTCCTCGAGCACCGAGTCGTCGACGAACTGGTGCACAGGCATCAGTTCGAGGGCCGTCACGCCGAGGCGGGTGAGGTGCTCGATGACGGCGGGGTGGGCGATGCCGGCATAGGTGCCGCGGAGCTCCTCGGGGACCTCCGGATGCCGAACGGTCAGACCCTTCACGTGCGCCTCGTAGATCACGGTCTGCGCGTAGGGGGTCTTCGGCAGCCGGTCGCCCGCCCACTCGAAGAACGGGTTGACGACGACACCCTTCACCATCGAGGCGGCGGAATCGTCGTCGTTGCGGGAATCGGCGTCGCCGAAGTCGTAGCCGAAGGGAGCCTGGCCCCACTCGATGCGGCCGGCGACGGCCTTGGCGTAGGGGTCGAGCAGCAGCTTGTTCGGGTTGAAGCGCTTGCCGTCGGCGGGGTCGAACGGTCCGTGCACGCGGTAGCCGTACAGCTGCCCCGGCTGCACGGCGGGCAGGTAGCCGTGCCAGACGAAGGCGTCGACCTCGGTGAGGCTCACGCGCTGCTCGGAACCGTCGTCCTCGAACAGGCACAACTCCACTTTTTCCGCGCCTTCACTGAACAGCGCGAAGTTCGTTCCCTGTCCGTCGAAGGTCGCTCCGAGGGGGTATGCCGATCCCGGCCAGATCTCAAGACTCATGGAGCGAGCTTAGGCCGCCGCGATGACGCGGCCTGCTCGGCTACGATCTGCACTGCCCGCTCGAAGTCGAGAACCTGGGCGATCTCCTCCGCCAGGGCATAGGGATGCCCGAGGTAGCAGACGAACACGGGGGAGACGACTTCGATGTACCCGACCGGGCCGTCCTGGCTCACGACGTAACGGTCGAAGTCGTGCAGTTCCCAGCTGGCCTGGGCTGGGGCCGTCGATGCGACCTCGTGCTCTCGGGTGCGCGTCTCGGAGCCAGTGGGGACGGAAGTGCTGACAGACATGAGACCTCCTGACTCGGTGATGGTCTCCACGGTAAGAGGGCAGCGGAATATCGGATACGCCATTGCCAGATGACAGATTTCGCGGTATATCTCGAACCGATATACCGGTTACGCCGGCGGCATCCGACTCCTACACTGAGACCACGCATCATCTTCGACGATCGGAGAACGCTGTGTCTGCACCGTGGCAGGTCTCCCGCGACGCGCTTCCCCCGGCGTCGCGACTGCTCATCGAGCGCGCGCACGAGGAGATGCTGGCGGGGAACCTCGACGATCGCCGGCTCCGCGAGGTGCGACCGCTGGTGCGGGAGTCCTGGGAGCGGTCCTGGCGGGGGAGGGTCGGGCCGGAGGGCGCGCCGCCGCTCGAACTGATCAGCGACGAGCTCGAGGAGTATCGCCTCGCGCATCCGCTCGCCTCCGCGATGGACATGATCCGCACCCTGCTGCTTCCGGACACCGGTGAAGACTCCGGCGTGATCATCGCCGTCGGCGATAAGGCCGGCCGCCTGCTGTGGATCGAGGGCGACCGGCAGCTCCGATCCCTCACCGACGACATGGGCTTCGTCGCCGGGGCGAATTGGTCGGAGGATGCCGTAGGCACGAGCGCCCCGGGCACCGCCCTCGCCCTCGGGCAGTCGGTGCAGATCCGCGGCGCCGAGCATTACAACCGGCTCGTGCACCCCTGGTCGTGCACGGCCGCTCCTGTGCACGACCCTGAGACGAGACGGCTGCTCGGGGTGATCGACATCACCGGCGGTCCCGAGGTCGTGAGCACCCAGGCGCGTCTGCTGGTCGACGCGACAGCCCGAGCCGTCGAGTCCGAGCTGATGGTGGCCCGGCTGCGCGAACGGAACGAGACCCCGAGTCCGCGCTCGGCTCCGGCGAAGGCCCGGAGCACCAAGACGGCCCGAGCGACCCTGCACGTGCTCGGCCGCGACCGTGCCCGGCTGGAGACCGAGTCCGCGCACGATGAGTCGATGGTCGAGCTGAGCGCCCGGCACGCCGCCATCCTGCTGATGCTCGCGGTGCACCGCCAGGGCCTGTCCGCCGAGCGCCTCTGCGAGCTCGTGTACGGCCCCGGGGTCTCGCCCGATACGCTGCGGCCCGAGATGGTGCGGTTGCGCAAGGTGCTCGAGCGGACCGCCCCCGACCTGGTGCCGGAGTCGCGGCCGTACCGGCTGCCCGTGCCGCTCGAGACCGATGCCCACGACGTGCTCTCGCTGCTCGACCGCGGCGCGCACCGCGTGGCGCTGACCGCCTACCGGGGGCCGGTGCTGCCCGAGTCGACCTCGCCCGGCGTCGAGGAGTTCCGCGAGTCGGTGCGCGCGGCGCTCCGCGAGGTGATGCTGTCCGAGGCCAGCCTCGACGTGCTGCTCGCGTATGCCGAGATCCCCGAGGGGCAGGGGGATGCCGAGGTGCTCCGCCTCGCGCTGGAGATGCTCCCGGCGCGCTCGCCGAAGCGCGCCGCGCTGGTCGCCCGGATCGAGCGCCTCGACCGGGCCTGACCGCGGGGTCCGACCTCGGCTCCGGTCGCGAAACTGCACCCATCTCGAGCCGATATTGCTGGAATATCGCGACCGGAACCAGGGACGTTCGACCGCTGCAACCTCTCGCAACGTTGCGCACTCGGGTGCAACCTCCAGCGACGTACCGTCGGGGAACAGCCCGCGCATCGAAGCGCGGCCCGTCGAAGGAGTCACGATGACCATCGTCGAAGAAGACGTGTCCACCGCCCCCGCGTCCGCCGCCTACGTCGCTCCCGGACAGCCCGGAGCCGTCGCCGCCTACCGCCCGCGCTACGGCCACTACATCGGCGGCGAATTCGTCGAGCCGGTCAAGGGCCAGTACTTCGAGAACGTCAGCCCGGTCAACGGCAAGCCCTTCACCGAGGTCGGTCGCGGCACCAGCGCCGACATCGACCGCGCGGTCGATGTCGCCTGGCAGGCATTCGCCGGCTGGGGCAAGACCAGCCCGGCCGAGCGCTCGGTCATCCTCAACCGGATCGCCGACCGCATGGAGCAGCACCTCGAGGAGATCGCGGTCGCCGAGACCTGGGAGAACGGCAAGCCGGTGCGCGAGACCCTCGCCGCCGACATCCCCCTCGCGATCGACCACTTCCGCTACTTCGCCGGCGTGCTGCGGGCGCAGGAGGGCGGGATCAGCCAGCTCGACGAGAACACCGTCGCGTATCACTTCCACGAGCCGCTCGGCGTGGTGGGTCAGATCATCCCCTGGAACTTCCCGATCCTGATGGCCGTGTGGAAGCTCGCGCCCGCGCTCGCCGCAGGCAACTGCGTCGTCATCAAGCCGGCCGAGCAGACCCCGGCATCCCTGCTCTTCCTGTTCGAGATCATCGGCGACCTGCTGCCGGCCGGGGTCGTCAACATCGTCAACGGCTTCGGGATCGAGGCGGGCGCGCCGCTCGCGCAGCACAAGCGCATCCGCAAGGTGGCTTTCACCGGCGAGACCACGACCGGGCGCCTGATCATGCAGTACGCCTCGCAGAATCTGATCCCCGTGACGCTCGAACTCGGAGGCAAGAGCCCGAACGTGTTCTTCGAAGACGTCGCCCGCGACACCGCCGACCCGTTCTACGACAAGGCGCTCGAGGGCTTCACGATGTTCGCGCTGAACCAGGGTGAGGTCTGCACCTGCCCGTCGCGGGCGCTGATCCAGCGCTCGATCTATGACGGCTTCCTCGCGGACGGACTCGAACGCGTGAAGAAGGTCGTGCAGGGCAACCCGCTCGACCCGGCCACGATGATCGGCGCCCAGGCCTCGAACGATCAGCTCGAGAAGATCCTCAGCTACATCGACATCGGCAAGCAGGGCGGCGCGAAGCTGCTGGTCGGCGGCGAGCGGGTCGACCTCGGCGGCGACCTCAGCGAGGGCTACTACGTCGAACCGACCGTCTTCGAGGGCACGAACGACATGCGCATCTTCCAGGAGGAGATCTTCGGACCCGTGCTGTCCGTGACCTCGTTCGACGGCTTCGACGACGCGATCTCGATCGCCAACGACACCCTCTACGGCCTGGGTGCCGGGGTCTGGAGCCGCAGCGGCGACACCGCCTACCGCGCAGGCCGGGCCATCGAGGCCGGACGCGTCTGGACGAACACCTACCACCAGTACCCGGCGCACGCGGCGTTCGGCGGATACAAGCAGTCGGGCGTCGGCCGCGAGAACCACAAGATGATGCTCGATCACTACCAGCAGACGAAGAACCTTCTCGTCTCGTACGCGGAAGGCCCGATGGGCTTCTTCTGATCGATCCGGTGGGTCGCTGAGCCTGTCGAAGCGTCGCCGAGCGTTCGGCCCTTCGACAGGCTCAGGGACCCAGAGGTGTGTGAGAAACGGAGAAGGGACGGTCATGGTCAGCATCGGCACGTATCAGCGGGTGGATGTGACGGATGCCGCGGCATCCCTCGTCCGGGAGCTCACCGAGCAGCACGGTCCGCTGATGTTCCATCAGTCCGGCGGATGCTGCGACGGCTCGTCGCCCATGTGCTACCCCGTCGGGATGTTCATCACGGGTCCGGGCGACGTGCTCCTCGGCGGGCTCGACGTGGGCCTCGCGGATCCGGTCGAGGTCTTCATGTCGGAGTCGCAGTTCGAGTACTGGAAGTACACGCACCTGACGATCGACGTCGTCCCCGGGCGCGGCGCCGGCTTCAGCGTCGAGGGTCCGACCGGCATGCGGTTCCTCATCCGATCGCGGATGCTGAACGCCGCGGAACTCGAGTACTTCGGGCTCAGCCGCGCGGAGTAACTCAGGGCGGCGAGCGATCGGTCTCCAGTCATTGCCGGGTCTTCCGGTCATTACACCGATCATGTTAGGTTGAAGTGAATCTAACAGGAGTGCCGTAATGAGTGACTTGCCGAGAAAGAACCCCTACCGACCCGGGGCGGCCACCGCTCCATTGCACCTGGCAGGACGCCAACCGCAGATTGCGCGATTCAAGAAGATTCTCGATGGGGCGCCCGAGATTCCCGCCAATCTCCGCCTCACGGGACTGCGGGGAGTCGGGAAATCCGTGCTGCTCAAAGAACTGGAGCAAGAGGCCCGGTCGAAGGGGTGGGCGGTCGTCCGCAAGCAGCTCGAACCGCGGCACAACACCGAGACCGAGCTGACCGATCTTCTTGTCGCCCTCGCCGCCGCAGCCAAGCGACGGCTCTCCCTCGCGAGCGCGATTCGAGCGGCGGTTTCAGATGTGTGGGTGGCCAGCCGCGGGCTTCTGAACGTCACGGTCGAGGACGTCACCTTCAGCCTCGCCGGTTCCAGCGAACGCGAGACGGAACTGGCCGAGGCGCTCTTCGACACCGTGCAGGCCGCCGTCGAGACAGGGCGCGAGGGCTTCGCGATCCTTCTCGACGAGGCGCAGGTGATTCGCGACGACAAAGACCGCGAAGGCGAGCATCCGCTCTCCATGCTCGTCGCAGCCGTAAACGCCCTCCAGGAGTCCGGTCTGCCGATCGCCCTGGTCATGTGTGGACTGCCAACGCTCCGCGCGAACCTTCAGCGAGCGCGCACCTACTCCGAGCGGATGTTCAAGGGGGAGAACATCGGAGAACTCGAAGGCAACCCGGGTGCAGCTCGAGATGCTTTCGTCGTGCCGTTGGATGGCACCGGCATCACTGCTGCAGACGACCTCGTCGCTCGCGTGCTCGAAGAGGTTGAGGGGTATCCGTTCTTCATCCAACTGTGGGGAGCCGAGCTCTGGGAGGCCGCGTTGGATGCCAAGGTCGATTCACTCACGGTCGAGATGCTCGATCTCATCGAGGAGCAGATCTACGAGCGCCTCGACGAAGAGTTCTACGCAGGACGCATCGAGACGTTGACCCCGAGTGAGCAGGACGTCCTGATGCTGAGTGCGGCTTGTCCCTATCCGCCGCTCAAGACAGCGGACATCCGCGCACTGAGTGCGAAGAGCGACGGAAACATCAATGTCTTGATGGGTCGGCTGACCGATCAAGGCGTGTTGTACCGCATCCAGAAGGGGCAGTACGCCTACACGGCTCCGAAGTTCGCCGAGTACCTGAAGCGGCGCAAGGCGGCTCTCGAGCGCTAGTCAGCCGCGCGGAGTGAGCTCGGCCGCGACCGCGGCGCGCAGCCACGCGTCGTAGCGCTCGGGGGTCCAGCCGGACTGCGCGACCAGCTGCTGGTAGCTCTCAGGCGAGAGCAGGAACGACAGCGCGTCGGCCACGGCATCCGGCTCATCGATCGGCGGGGTCAGGCCGCGGCGGACGAGCTCCGAGACGAGCAGGCGGTAGTCGGCGCGGCGGCGTTCCAGGATGCCGCGGAGCGCCTCGTCGACGACGGGGTCGGAGAGTGCGGCGCCGAGCAGCACCGTCCAGAGCGCGTGGCCGCGGGCGTTCGCGGTCGTGATCTGCGTGAGCACGGCATTCAGGAAGACCTCGTCCGGCAGATCGATGATCCCGGCCGCGACCTCGGTGTCGGTGAGGGTCTCCGCAGCCTCGGATCCGGAGAATGTCACCTCGAACGCCGCGATGAGGAGCGCCGCCTTCGAGGCCGTCGTCTTCACGGTCTCTGCGGACACGCCTGCTTCACGTCCGATGGCAGCGATCGTCGTGGCCTGATAGCCCTGGCCGGCGAACAACCGGGCGGAAGACGCGATGATCCGGCCCCGCGTCTCCTGGGCCTGGCGTGCCCTCAGCTCGGATCGGTAGGTGCGAGGAGCATCCGAAGTCATTGACTTTCCTTAGGGGGTGGTGAATACTACGACGGTACATTCAATCTTACGGAAAGAACAACCATGTCCGAGTACCTCATCACCTGCACACCCGCGCACGGTCACGTCATGCCCCTCCTGCAGATCGCGGGCCATCTGCTCGAAGCCGGGCACGGGGTGAGCTTCCTCACCAGCGAGCGCTATGCCGAGCGGGTGATCGCGGTCGGCGCACGCTTCGTCGCGCTGCCCGCCGATGCCGACGTCGACCTCGACGATGCCGACGGCGCGTTCCCCGAGCGCGTCGGCCTGAAAGGACCGGCAGCGCTGCGTTTCGACATGAGCAACCTCTTCATCCGCCCTGGCGCCGCGCAACTCGAGGCGGTGCGCCGCGAGCTGGCCGGCCGCCGCATCGACGCCGTGCTCACCGAACCGCTGTTCGTCGGGGGCGCGCTGCTGCAGCTGCTGCCGGAGCGCGAGCGCCCGCCCGTCGTCGCGCTCGGGATCTTCCCGCTCGGCGTCCGCAGCAAGGATGCCGCGCCCTTCGGTCTCGGTGTGCCGCCGATGCGGGGACCGATCGGCCGGCTGCGCAACGCTGCTCTGCGCCTCGTGGCCGAGCGGATGATCTTCGGCGGTGTGCAGCGCGAAGCCGACGCGATGGCCGAACGCGCGATCGGCACCGGGCTCGGCGGCTTCGTGCTCGACTGGGCGGGCCGCGCCGACGCCTACGTGCAGTTCTCGGTGCCGGAGTTCGAGTATCCGCGATCCGATCTCCCCGCGACCGTGCACTTCGCGGGGCCGCTTCCCGCTCCGCGGTCGAACGCCCAGGTCCCCGAGTGGTGGGGCGACCTCGACGGAACCCGGCCCGTGGTGCACGTCACCCAGGGCACCATCGCGAACTCCGACTTCGGGCAGCTCGTGCAGCCGACCATTCACGGGCTCGCGGAGTCCGACGCCCTGGTCGTCGTCTCCACCGGCGGCCGTCCTGTCGAGGCGCTGTCCGGCGACCTGCCCGCCAACGTGCGCGTCGCCGAGTACCTGCCGTACGACCTGCTGCTGCCCCGGACCGACGTGCTCGTCACCAACGGAGGATTCGGGGGAGTGCAACAGGCGCTCACGCACGGGGTGCCGCTGGTGGTGGCCGGGCAGACCGAGGACAAGGTCGAGGTCGCCGCGCGCATCGGCTGGTCGGGGGCCGGCGTCAATCTGCGCTCGAACACACCGAGCTCGTTGCGCGTGCGCCAGGCCGTCGACCTCGTGCTCAGCGACCGGACCTATCGTGCCAACGCCCAGCGGATCGGTTCGGCGATGCGGTCGTCGGATGCCTGGAGTTCGCTCGACGCGGTACTCGAATCGCTCGCGGCGCGGTGGGTGCGCGCCTGATCGCCGAGCGCCTCTCCGCGCAAGCGCATTCCGGCGCATGTACGCAACCGGTTGCAACGTCCTCCGGTATACCATTCACGTATGCGCCGAGCAGCGTCAGTCCCCAGCTGACCGCAGGCGCGGACGGCACTGCCGTCCTGCGGAGGGAGAGTCGATCTTCTTTCGATCCCGAGGGGGGATGGGGTGGGAAGTTCGGTCCCCAGCCGACACCCACCCCCACACTCTCTCCGCCTCTGACTCTCAGTTCAGCCGGCTCCAGAACCAGAAGATGACGAAGCCGATCACGACCACGATCGGCAGCCAGGTGCCACTCCGCTTGAGGCGTCGCCCCTGCGGCGCGACGCCCGGAGGAGGAGTGAGCAGACCGACGGGCGGAGCGAACGGCAACTGCGCGTTCATCGATCCAGGCAGAGCGGATGCTGCCGCCACGGCATCCGCGTTCTCTGCGAGCAGCCGCTCGTCGCGCCACCGCGCCCACTGATCGAACTTCGTCAGCAGCGCGCCCACCGCACCGAACAGCCACGCCCAGGTGGCGGGGTCGAGCGTCGACACCTTGCGCTGCGTGTACAGGAACAGCCAGTCGTCGACGATCTCGACGTCGAGCTGAGCCGCGTTGTCGATGAACCGGGCCATGATGTCGGGCGTGAACAGGTACAGCGCGTCGCGCTCATAGCCCTCGGGGCAGTACAGGGTGAAGTGCTGGTCGAAGTCACCCTCGAGTGAGAGTCGCTGCTCCTTCTGGAACGCCGCCGGGAGGTTCGATCCGAAACCGTTGTTGCCGGTCGCGTCGAGCACGATGTTCGGCAGCGGCACGTCGAGCTTCACTGCGACGTAGCCCCAGCGATAGGTCGTGGAGTTCTTCCCCGACTGCACCGTGTACTGGTAGTTGCCGAACTCGACGAACCGGGGCCGGGTGCCGCGGACGATGTCGGTGGACTGCCGCGAGCGGCCGAGGCTGAAGATCATGCCGGGGAGCGGAGGGTCGGCGATCTTCGCCTCGTACGTCATGCCGTTGGCCTGGGCGAAGCGGCTCAGCCGGTAGCGCGTGGCCTGGGCATTGCGCACCCCGAACCAGATCATCACGACGATCCCGACCAGCACCAGCGCGACGAGCACCAGCGGGATGGCGGCCGACACGGGGGAGCCGGTGCTCGCAGCGAGGCTGAGGATCACCGTGACGAAGATCGGGAGCATCACGACGCCGGCGAAGCAGACCGCCACGATGCCGATGATGGTGGATGCCGAGGCCCCCACCGTCTGCCGGGAGCGCACCTCCGCGGCGAAGGCGCGGACGGCGGACGCATCGACCGGATCGGTGAGCGGGCGGGCGTCGAAGGTCATCGAGGGCTGAGGCTGGGGCGCGGTCATGTGTTCACCCTGTCCGCATCCCAGGTCAGCATCGCGCCCTCCGGGATCGGCATCGCCTCGAGGCGTTCATCCGCGCACAGCGCCTGGACGAGCTCGTCGGAGCCCGCCACGATCGTCGAGTCGAAGTCGATCTCGGAGACCATCACCCAGGCGCGGTCCTCCGGCCAGAGCAGGTTCGGGCTCTGCGCCTGCGGAGCGAAGCCGTGCTCCTCCGCCGGGAGATCGCGCCACGGCACCTGCAGCACCCAGTCCGGGTCGGCGAACGCTCGGGGCGGTGCCGAGAACACCACGTAGTCGCGGTCGAGGAGTGAGAGTCTCGGCCCCTCGGAGATCTCGCGCGACAGGATCCCCTCCTGCCAGGTCGGCTTGCGGAACACGTTGTTGAACGGGTCGTGCGTGCTGCGATCCAGCATCGCCTGGTGGTTCGGATCGTCGGAGAACGTCACGAAGACCCGGGACGGCGAGTGGCCGACGAAGCCGAGCAGCCCGCCGAAACCCTCCCAGACGGCGGCGAAGCCGGCATCCGGAGTGCTCGTGCCGGCCATGAGATGCGCAGCGATCCGGGAGAGCACGTCCGGGTCGAGAGCGCCCTCCATCGGCGCGGTGAACTCGCGCCCGTCGGGGGCGATGCGGGTGCGCCAGTCGCCGTCGACGGGCGTGCGGACGATGCGCTGCCACTGCGCCAGCGGATGCATGGTCGTGCCGAACGCTGCCGCGGTCTCGGCCCAGGTGGCCGGCACATCGACGACCTGCTCGATGAGGCGCGCGCGCTCGGCCTCCGGCATCCGCTCCCACTCCTCCGACGTCGGCACCGGCCGGTCGGGCAGGGAGCGCGCGCTCGCCGGATGGAACACCCGCGCGTAGGCGGGGAAGCCGTGCGGAACCACCCCGTGCATGGTCGAGTGCTCCGGCTCGAGGCGGTCGCGCAGCCATGCACCGACGCCGGGGTCTGCGATCCACTCCATGCGACCACGGTACCCGCCGGGGCGACCGCCGTAGCTCTCGGCGCGACCGCGGCATCCGGGGCAGCTGAAATCGCGCGTGACGCGACCGCGTACCGGCATTACGGTAAGAGGCGGACCGCAGCCGGTCCACGGTTTCAGAGGAGCACCGGCATGGTGAATGACGCCCAGATCGCCCCCGCGGAGCGGGTCTTCCGCCGGCATCCGCTTCGTTCCGCCGTGGGAGCGATCGTGCTCTCCGCGGTCCTGTCGGCGGCGGCGCTGTTCATCCTCCCGCAGTTCCTCCCGCGCCTGATGCCGACGTCGACGCGCGGCATGATCGTGCTCGTCGTGGCTGTCGCGCTGACGATCGCGGTGTTCGCCGGGTTCTTCTGGTTCCGTGACATCCGCGTCATCGTCCGCCCGGACACCGTCGAGATCGGGCGCGCCGGAAGCCGCGAGACCTTTCCGCGGGCGACGACCGCGTTCCGATCGAAGGTCACCGAGCATCGCACCAACGGCCTGCCCAGCGGGACCACCCGGGCGCTCGTCGTCTACAGCGGCGACCGCGAGATCACCGTCGAACTGCCCGGGTACACCCGCACCATGTTCAGCGAACTCGTCGCGGAGCTCAACCCGATCGCTCAGCCTCCGGCGGCCGATCCGGTCGAGGCGGCCCGGGCGCGTGCGCACCTGCCGTCGTCGTTCCAGGTCGATGCGACGGCGGAACGACGACTGGCCGCCCGGCTCACCGGCGCGGCAGTCGCGTTCGTCGTCGTGACCCTCGGTGCTGCGGCGCTGGCCGCGATCCCCGGATTCCTCGACAGTGAGCTCTCGGCCCTGATCCTGGTCGCACCGATGGCCGCGCTCGGCGCCATCGGCTTCACCATCGGCGCGGTGCAACGGCGACGGGTTGTTCGCTCGATCCCGGCGCACGTGACCGTGAGCGCGCACAGCATCCGCATCGACGATGCGGATCACCCGTACGCCCAGCTCACCCGCATCTGGATGACGCCGCCGGCCTATCCCGTCAAGCGCATCCGCTTCGAGCGCGCCGGAGGCAAGAGGACCACGCATCTGCTGGAGTCGCCGCGCGTCGCGATCACCCCGGAGTACGGCGACCTGCTGCTCGCGGTGCGCGCTCAGACCTCGCACCTGCCCGGCCTGCTCTCGCTCGACCTCGAGTGAGGGAGGGGGCTCCGCCGGTCCGGTGAATCGGGCGCGTCCGAGGGCATCCCCCATAATCGAGGGGTGACTGCCACTGCGACGCTTCCTTCCCTCGACGGCCGCCGATTCCGGATGGTGTCGTCGACGACCTCCGCGGTCGACCCCGGATCCCCCAGCGTGTTCGAGTACTTCGAGCGCGACGGCGCGATCTGGGGCGGGTACGAGGGCGACACCGTGACCTTCGGAAAGTTCGTGGGTACCCGCACCGGCGACACGATCTGGGTGTCGTTCGTGCACGTGCTGGTTGCAGACGGGTCGGTCGTGACAGGCGACGGCGAGAGCGAACTCGAGCTCACGGATGACGGCCGCATCCGCCTCGTCGAGCACTACGAGATGCACGGCCTGCCCCAGCTCAGCGTGTGCGAGGAGATCGCCGGCGTCTGACGCGACGCGTCAGCGGGGCGGGAGCGTGTCGCGGCCGGGGGAGGCCGGCGTCCAGCGGGTCATTCCGAGCGGCACTTCGAGGCTGCGCTCCGGCAGGTCGCCCGGCAGCAGGTATGGGCGGCGGATGACCTCGTCGAGCACCACGACGCTGACGACGGTGCGTACCTCGGGCAATTGAGCGATGACTCCGGTCGAGAACTCGTGCACTCCGCTGACGTCGACCGCGCGGATCAGCAGCATCGCATCGTGCTCACCGGTGGTGATCGCGCACCATTCGACGTCGGGCATCTCGAGCACGCGCTCGCGGAAAGAGGCCCACGCCTGCGGCAGCACGGTCACGAAGACCAGGGCTCCGATGGAGAGTCCGGCCTTGGCCTGATCGACCCTCGCGCTGAACCCGGTGATGACGCCGTCGTGCACGAGCGACTCGACGCGGGTGTACGCATTCGCCCTCGAAATGCCCACCTTGTCGGCCAGCGCGGCGATCGAGACGCGACCGTTATCACGCAGCACATCGAGGATTCTGTACGCCGTCTCGTCCAGAGGAGCAGCACTTCGTCCAGTATGCCGCGACTGTTCCGCATCCTTGCTGGACATATTGCTCCTCACATCGCACCTTCTGGACAGAGCGTGTCAGTGGGACGCACACTCGCTGGACACATCGTCGCATATGATGCGAATCTGATCCCCGGTCGTCCACATCGGTGGCGACTCACCCGAATGTACTCCTCGCCCTTGGAGGCCCTCATGTCGTCACGCCGCATCACGCCGGTCCTCGCGTTCGGAGCCGTCGCGCTCCTGGCGCTCGCAGGCTGCTCGGGAGGGAACTCGGCCGGCAACGGCGGGCAGTCCTCCGGCACCGACTCGCTCGTCATCGACACCGCGTTCTCGATCGAGACGGCCGACCCGGGTCACACCTACGACCCGACCGGCAACATGATCGCGAAGGCGCTCTACGAGACGCTCGTCGACTTCGAGGGCTCCGACGTCTCGACCCCGGTCCCCGGCCTCGCCTCGTGGGAGCAGAACGACGCCGCGACCGAGTTCACGTTCACGCTCGAGGGCGACCGCGTCTTCTCCGACGGCACGCCGATCGAGGCGAAGGACGTCGTCTTCACCCTCCAGCGCATCCAGGGCATGACCGAGGCCAAGCCGAACTTCCTCCTCGGCGGCCTCACCATCGCCGAGGTCGACGACAAGACGATCTCGTTCACGTCCGAGACCCCGCTGCTGCAGCTGCCCGCGATCCTCGCGAACCCGGCACTCGGCATCGTGAACTCCGACGTCGTGATCGAGAACGGCGGCACGACCGACGGCACCGACTCGGCGCAGAAGTTCCTCGACGGCGAGTCCGCGGGCTCCGGTCCGTTCGTGCTCGACACCCTCGACCTCAGCTCGCAGGTCGTGCTGACGAAGAACGACGAGTACAACGGCGACGAGGAGTCCGACTACAAGCGCGTCGTCGTGCGCAACGTCTCGGAGAGCGCCACCCAGCTCGCCAACCTCAAGGGCGGCGACTCGATGGTCGCGATGGACCTGAACGGCGACCAGGTCGCCGGTCTCGGCGATGACCTCACGGTCGAGTCCGTCCCGTCGGGGCAGACGATCTTCCTGCTGCTGAACCAGGCGGATGCCGTCGCCGGTGAGCTCGCGAACGTGAAGATCGCCGAGGCGATCCGCTATTCGCTCGACTACGACGCGCTGCTCGAACTCGCGGGTGCCGGCGCCGTACAGGCGACCGGTGTCATCCCGCCCGGATTCGAGGGCGCACTCGACGGCGGCGTGGAGCAGGACCTCGACAAGGCCAAGGCCGCGCTCGAGGAGGCCGGCTACACGGGCCAGACGCTGAAGCTGCAGTTCCCGAACGACTACCCGGTCGGCGGCGTGGAGTTCACCCCGCTCGCCGAGCGCATCCAGGCGCAGCTCGAGGATGCCGGCATCACGGTCGAGCTGGCCCCCGCGCCGTTCGCGACCGAGCTCGACGCCTACGTCAACGGCACCGAGGGCTTCGGCCTGTGGTTCTGGGGTCCCGACTACGCCGACTCGGCGAACTTCCTGCCGTTCGCGCCCGGCCTGAAGGTCGGCCTCCGCGCCGGCTGGGCTGCCGAGGCCAACCCGGAGATCGCCGGGATCGCCGCAGGCGCAGCCAGCGCGACGGATGAGGCCACGCGCACCGACGCCTTCACCGCGTTCGCCGAGGCCATGCAGGCCGAAGGCCCCTTCGTGCCGCTCATCGTTCCCGGGCGCAACATCGCCACGGCGGGTGACGTCGAAGGCGCCGTGTACAACTCCGTCTGGGAGATGGACATCGCCGAGATCGCCCCGGCCGGCTGAACGGAACTCTCATGACGACGGTGGCGGTGCAGAGACAGGCGCAACGGCGCAGGTCTCCTCTGATCGGGTACCTGCTGCGGCGGGCCGGCACCTCCCTGCTCCTGTTGGTGGGCGTGACGATCGTCACGTTCGCGCTCACCAACCTGGTGCCGGGAGACCCGGTCTCGGCCGCGCTCGGTGAGGGCGCATCGCAGAATCCCGCGACCCGCGAAGCCTTCATCAAGGCCAACGGACTCGACCAGCCGCTGTTCGTCCAGTACTTCATCTACATGGGGAACCTGCTCCGCGGGGACCTCGGCACGTCGCTGGTGACCGGTCGTCCGGTCGCCAGCGATCTCGCCACCGCGGTGCCCGCGACCATCGAGATCGCGATCGGCGCGATCATCCTGAGCCTCGCGGTCAGCATCGTGCTCGGCACCCTCGCGGCCTACCGCCGCGGTCTCGTCACCGACCAGGTGATCCGGGTCGTGACGCTGGTCGGACTCAGCGTGCCGACCTTCTGGCTGGCGCTCGTCAGCTTCTACGTCTTCTTCCTCGAGCTGCGCATCGCGCCCGGCTCGGGACGCATCTCGCCGTCGATCACGCCGCCGCCGCGGATCACGGGCCTCTACACGGTCGACTACCTGCTGAACGGCGACGGCGTCGGCTTCTTCGACGCTCTCGCGCACCTCGCCCTGCCGGTGCTGGTGCTCTCGCTCGTGACGATCGGCCTGCTGACCCGGTTCATCCGCACCTCGGTGCTCGAGGTGCTCGGGAGCGACTACGTGCGCGCGGCTCGGTCGAAGGGGCTCCCGGCCATGCGCGTCATCCTCGACTACGTGCTCCGCGGCGCCTCCCTGCCGATCCTCACGATCGTCGGCGTCGCGTTCGGGTCGCTGCTCTCCGGCACGGTGCTCGTCGAATCGGTCTTCGCGTGGCCGGGCCTGGGCACCTACGCCTACAACTCGGCCGCGAACCTCGACCTCCCCGGCATCATGGGCGTCGGACTCGTGGTGGGAGTCATCTACCTCCTCATCAACTTCGTCGTCGATCTGCTCTACGGCGTCCTCGACCCGAGAGTGAGGATCGCATGAGCCGCATCGCCGCCGCCACCCCGGCCGGCCGCTTCCGCTTCCGCTGGCCGCGCGCCTGGCGCACGCCCCTCGGCATCATCGGCACCGTCATCGCCGGCGCCTGGATCATCGTCGCCTTTACCGCGCAGTGGTGGGTGCCGTTCGGCCCGAACGCCCAGGTGCTGCCCCGCCTGCAGCCGCCGGGCATCGACACCCTCCTCGGCACCGACGGCAACGGCCGCGATATCTTCTCGCGGCTGATGACCGGCGCGACCGTGAGCCTCCCGCTCGCGCTGATGCTCGTGATCGCCGCGATGATCATCGGCACCGTGATCGGCGCGCTCGCCGGGTACTTCGGCGGATGGCTCGATGAGGCGCTCATGCGCATCACCGACCTCTTCATGGCGTTCCCGACCGTGATCCTCGCCATGGTGGTCGCGGCCTCCCTCGGCCCGTCCCTCTTCAACGCGGTGATCGCAGCGATCGTGGTGTCGTGGCCGCAGTACTCCCGCGTGACCCGCAGCATCGTGCTCGGCCTGCGCGGCCAGAACTACGTGATCGCCGGGCGCCTGCTCGGCCACTCGCCGCTGCGCACGCTCTTCGTCGACATCCTCCCGAACATCGCGGGCCCCGTGCTGGTGCTGGCGACGCTCGACATCGGCGCCGCGATCCTCCTGCTCTCCGGCCTCTCCTTCCTCGGTCTCGGCGCCCAGCCGCCGACCGCGGAGTGGGGCTCGATGATCTCCGGCGCGATGCAGAACTTCGACGCGTGGTGGCTCGGGGTCTTCCCCGGCCTCGCGATCCTCACAGTGGTGCTGGCGTTCAACTTCCTCGGCGACGCGATGCGCGACGTGCTCGACCCGACCGCCGAGGTCGTGCATGAGAAGAAGGACGAGCACCAGGCCTCGGCGGGGGTGCTGGCATGAGCGCCCGCACCGTCGCGACGCGAGACGCGACGCTCAGCATCCGCGATCTGACGATCGACATCGGGCGTCCGCTCGTCCGCGGCGTCTCGCTCGAGCTCCTGCCCGGTCGCATCCACGGCCTCGCCGGGGAGTCGGGGTCGGGCAAGACGCTCACCTCGCTCGCCGTGCTCGGTCTGCTTCCGCGACAGGCCCGCACCGGCGGATCGATCACGCTCGCGGGGGAGGAACTGATCGGTCTCGGCCGCCGGGCTCTCAACCGCGTGCGCGGCAAGCGGATCGCCATGGTGTTCCAGGACCCGTCGGCGTCGCTGCATCCGCAGCTGCCGGTCGGCCGCCAGCTCACCGATCACATGCGCGTGCACCTCGGGCTCAAGGGCGCGGCCGCTCGGGCCCGAGCCGTCGAACTGCTCGAGACCGTGCAGGTGCCGAACCCGGCGGAGGCGTTGAAGCGCTACCCGCACCAGTTCTCCGGAGGACAGCGCCAGCGCATCGCGATCGCCTGCGCCCTGGCGTGCGACCCCGAGGTGCTGCTGGCCGACGAGCCGACCACCGCGCTCGACGTGACCGTGCAGGCCGGCATCCTGCAGCTGCTCCGCGACCTCGCGATCGATCGCAACCTGGCCGTGCTGCTCGTCACGCATGACCTCGGCGTCATGAGCGCGATCGCCGACGAGGTCGCCGTGATGAAGGACGGTCGCATCGTCGAGCTCGCCGACCGCGAGACGCTGTTCCGCGACCCGCAGCACGAGTACACGCGCACGCTGCTCGCCGCACTCCCCGGTTCGAAGATCGCAGACGAAGGGGATGCTGATGAGTGAGGTCGCCGTCCTCGACGCGCAGGACGTGGTCGTGCGCTACCCCGGCAATCCGCCCGTGATCGCTGTGGACGGGGTGTCGCTCCGCGTGGCGCCGGGGGAGACCGTCGCGCTCGTCGGCGAGTCCGGCAGCGGCAAGTCGAGTCTCGCCCGCGCCGTCGTCGGCATCGAGAAGACCGCGGCCGGCACGGTGCTGTTCCGTGACGCGCCCGTGTCGCCGCTCGGCATCCGTCGCCGTGCGACTGCGCTGACCGGCATCCAGATGGTGTTCCAGGATCCGTCGACCTCGCTGAACCCGCGTCGCCGGGTCGGGGAGCAGATCGCCGACGGCATCGCGACCGCCCGCGCGCGCGGCGCCGAGGGATCGACCGTCGAGGAGTGGCTCGAGCGCGTCGGCCTGCCCACGCAGGTCGCATCGCGGTTCCCGCACCAGTTCTCCGGCGGGCAGAAGCAGCGCATCGCCATCGCCCGCGCCCTCGCTGCGCGGCCCTCGCTGCTGGTGGCCGACGAGCCGATCTCGGCGCTCGATGCCTCGACCCAGACCAGCGTCGCGGCGCTCATGCGCGACCTCGTCGCCGAGTCGGGGGCCGGGATGCTGTTCATCTCGCACGACCTCGCCGTGGTCCGGCGCATCGCCGACCGTACCTTCGTGATGTTCGCCGGCCGGGTGCTGGAGTCGGGTCCGACCGATCAGGTGTGGGCTGCGCCGCAGCATCCGTACACCCGCGCGCTGCTCGCCGCGATCCCGGAGCCCGACGGCGCAGGCCGCATCCCGGTCGCACCCTCGGTCGAGGACCGCGCGATCTGGGCTGAGGTTCCGGCCGTCCTGAACTGACGCGGCGCCCCGTCGGCCTTGAGGACGCCCCGGGGCAGGTGGGGCATCATGAGGCCATGAGTCACAGCGCTGCCCAGGATGCACTCGACGACACCTGCGTGTTCTGCGAGATCGTCGCCGGGCGGATGCCGTGCGCCAAGGTCGCGGAAGACGAGACGACGCTGGCCTTCATGGACATCGATCCCGGATCGGACGGGCATCTGCTCGTCATCCCGAAGCAGCACAGCGCCGACCTTCTCAGCGTCCCGGCCGAGGATCTGGTGGCCACCACCCTGGCCGCCCAGCGGATTGCGAAGGCCATGTACAGCGGACTCGGGTCGGAGGGCGTGAACCTGCTCAACTGCTGCGGTTCCGTCGGCTGGCAGACAGTCTTCCACTTCCACCTGCACGTCATTCCCCGCTATCGGGACAAGAGCAAGGACCGACTGGAGTTGCCCTTCGAGCCGGGCGGGGCGGCTGACGCCGACGCCATCGAGGAGTATGCGCGACTCCTCGCGGCGGCGCTGTAGTCGAGGGAGTCAGCCATCAGATGCTGGCCAGGGTGTCGCGCCAGACGAGGACGCCTCGATCAAGAAATTCCGCAGGGACGTCCGCGGCCGACGGAATCGGATCGGCGGGATCCACTTCCAGGGTCTGAGGTGACGAGAGGCTGCGGTTCGGCGCGAGCACCCAAGCGGGTGCAGGCAGTCCTTCTTCGCCGAGTCGGAGGTCGACGAGCGCCGCGAGTGCAGCATCCCAGGCTGAATCCCCCGTCGACTCCGGCTCGGCGAGGCAGAGGATCCCCCGGACGAGACCGTGTTCGGAGAGAAGGTTGTCACTGAGCTGGATGAGCTCGCGGAGCGCGCTCTGCTTGTCGCCGAGCCGAAGATGGGTTCGAATCGCCGAAGCGATCGTCGCGGCATCGTCTCTTCGCGTGGGTGCCGAGTACAGACGATGACCGCTGCCGCCCAGCAGCCGCGCGATCGTTCCGAACTCGACCTCCGCGCCCGCTTCGTATCGCGATATGCGACCCTGATCGACGTCGACTCGCTCAGCGAGCTGGCGCTGGGTCAGGCCTCGGCTTTTGCGGGCGGCTCGCACGAGGACAGCGCTGGAATTCATGTGACACCTCCCGAATATGACGTCTGAGTCATATTACCCGACCTGCACCGATGCAGTTCTACGGGACGTCATCTCCGTTTTCGACGGTGAAGTCGACCGCGGATATGGCGCAGGATGCCGTGTCATCCGTGCAGTCGTCGTAGGGGCTTCCGGCGACTACGGCGGAGGCGTTGCCTCCCGGGAATGATTCGGGAACGGGGAGCTCTGCAGAGAACGATCCGTCTTCGCCCACGGAGACGGAGGCCGGGTCCGACCGTTCCCCCGAATCCGCGATGAGGACGATCGAGTAGGCCGCGTCGTTGCCATACGCGAGGTCGCATTTCGCGGGCCCGCTGGCGATCGTCACACTCCCTCCGGGAGCCACCGATGCGGGCGATGCGTCCAGCTGAGCCGGCAAACAGCGGTTCGACGCTGGCGCGCAGGCGACCAGACCAGTCGCGACGATCACCGCGACAAGTCCTGCCGCCGAGAGCCTGCTACAGCGTCGCCGCATGGTCGGGAACGAATCGGAGATCGTCGATCGGTGGCCGAGGCTTTTCGGCGGCCGCGGGACGTTCGGGGAAGTGGACCTTCTCCGGCTCGAGCCGGCGGTACGGGATCTGACTGAGGAGGTGGCTGATCGTGTTGATCCGCGCTGAGCGCTTGTCGTCGCTGTCGATCGACCACCAGGGCGTGCGCTCGCGGTCGGTGACCTCGAACATCGCGTCCTTCGCCTGCGAGTAGTCCTCCCAGCGCGTGATGGACTGCAGGTCCATGTCGGAGAGCTTCCAGCGCCGCATCGGGTCGTTCAGGCGCGAGCGGAACCGCTTCTCCTGCTCGGTGTCAGACACGGAGTACCAGTACTTGACCAGGATGATGCCGTCATCGACGAGCATCTGCTCGACGACGGGGACCTGCTCGAGGAAACGGTCGTACTCCTCGTCGGTGCAGTAGCCCATCACTCTCTCGACCCCGGCGCGGTTGTACCAGGAGCGATCCATCAGCACGATCTCGCCCTGGGTGGGGAGGTGCTCGATGTACCGCTGGAAGTACCACTGCCCCCTCTCCCGTTCGGAGGGTTGGGGCAGCGCGACCACCCGGGCGTGCCGCGGGTTGAGGTACTGCATCACCCGTTTGATGGCGCCACCCTTGCCCGCGGCATCCCGACCCTCGAACAGGACGAGCACGCGCGCGTCGGCTGCGATGACCCACTGCTGCATGGTGACCAGCTCGATCTGGAGGCGCCGCAGCTCCTCCTCATACCGCTGCTTGTCGAGGCGCGATGCCTTCTGCTTCTTCCGGCTCTTGTGGGCCATGGTGTTCCCGTCGGCTGCTGTGAGAGAGATCAGGCTGATGGTACGCGTCGATACCCGTCGCCGTATGCCTCGACGGCTCCGGCATCCACGAAGGCATCGATCCAGCCGCCCATCGGCCACTCGCCCCAGCGCTCGGCGAAGAGCGCGCCGTTGCGCAGGATGTCGTCCAGATGACGCCACGGTGGTGATCCCGCGGGATGCCACTGGTGATAGGCATGCGCGCCGCCCACCCACTGCAGCCGGATGCCGAGCGAACGGGCCCTTCGGCCGAGATCGGTGTCCTCGGCCCCGTACCCTTCGTACCGCTCGTCGAAACCGCCGAGGCGCGCCCAGGTCGCGGGCGTGACCGCGAACGACAGCGACCAGAACAGGTCGAACTCGCGGTCGGTGGCCTCGACGACCGTTCCGTCTTGGGGCAGCGGACGCACCGGGTGCGGCCGGGTGAGCGCATCGAGATCGTCGAGCGTCGCGGGGCGCTGGACGCTCTCGAGGTAGGTCACCGGCCCGCAGAGCAGGTCGTCCGGGTGGTCCCGCGCGGCGTCGAGGTACCTCGCGAGCAGCGCCGACCCGGACAGGCAGTCCACGTCGAGGAACACCAGCAGGTCGACATCGTGCTCGACCGCGACCCTGGCGGCGGCGTTCCGGGCCGCGCCGACCCGCATGCCGTGCGGCCCCGGTGGCACGTGCACCGTCTGCACACCCGGAGGGGCGGGAGGCATCTCCTCGTCCAGCCACGCCTCGATGCGCACGATCTCGAGGCCGGCGGTCTGCGCCTCGCGGAGGAAGCGACGCTGCCGGTGCAGGTGCGCCAGACGATCGATGGATGCCGGAGTGATGACGGCGACGCGAACGCTCATGCCACCACCTCCTCGATGACGGCCGCCGCGCGGGCAGCCGCGCCGGCGACGCGCCATCCGTCCCACCGGGGCATCGTCGCGGCGGCACGACGGACCAGATCGAGGAGTTCCTCGGGTGAGACCTCGGCCGGGGCGGTCAGCGCATACCCCTGCGCGGCCAACACCCGCGCGGTGGCTTCCTGTTCGCCGAACGGGCGCTCTTGCGGGAGGACCACCGCGCGGGCGTCGGCGGCGGCGAGGTCGGCGATGCCGTTCTGACCGGCCGCACTCACCACGACCGTGGCGCGACACAGCAGCGGCCAGACATCGTCGACGCGATCGTCGACACCTGCCCCGGCGGTCTCGACCACCCAGCCGTCGGCCTCCAGCAGCGCGGTCACCCGTGCGAGGCGTGCGGCATCGAGCGTGCGGCTCAGGAACAGGACCCGCCGTTCCTCCGAATCGCGAGACGGATCGACGGGCCGCGGACGGCCGTCGTAGCGAGAGATCGCCCCGACGTGGCGCACGCGATCGATCCGTTCGACCAGTGCCGACGATTCGATGGTGCCCGTCGCCCAGGGCGCCAGGATGCGGTCGGCGAGGTCGTAGCCGAGCCGGTGCGGGGCATCGGTGCGCTCTCCCGGCTGCGCGAGGGTGACCGTCGGCACGCCCATCAGGCGCGTGAGGATCGTGACCTCGACGCTCACGTCGACCACGAAGGCCGAGAGGGGCTTCCGCGTGATCCACTCCGCGATCACGGCCAGACGCTCCTGGTGTCCGGGGTGCCCGATGGGCGCCCAGTGCAGCGCGCCGCCGGCCGTCACGTCGCCGAGTTCGTGGGCCTCGCGGGTGATCCCGTCCGTCCCGACCACCGGCTCCGCATCCGAGGGCAACTGCACCCAGGTCGTGCCGGCGACGAGTGCCGCGGGCTCCGGCAGGGTCGAGAACACCGTCACCTCGTCGTCGAGATGCGGGCGGATCGCCTGCATCCGAGTGACGTGTCCCCACCCGTGGTCGTGCACGTACCAGCCGATCATGCGCGCACCGCCTCGACGACATCGGACGTCGCGAAGACGCTCTGGGCGGAGACGGAGAGGACGCGTTCGACCTCGCGATGCTGACGTTCGAGCGAGTACCGCGACGTCGCGGCCGCACGCACCTGCGGCCGGGTGAGACCCGTACGCGAATGGCGGGCGAGAGCCGTCGCGGCATGGGCGAGCGCGTCGACGTCGCCGGCGGGCACGATCGCGGTGCCCGGCATTCCGGCGAGGACCTCGCTCGTGCCGCCGGAGTCGAAGGCGGCGACCGGCGTACCGGTCATCAGGGCCTCGGCCATCACGAGTCCGAAGGGTTCCGACCAGACCGGGGTCACCAGCGCGACCGATGCCGCACCGACGAGGTCGCAGAGTTCGGTGTGATGCAGCGCCCCGACGTACTCGATGCCGCCACCGAGCAGCGGCTCGACCTCGCGGGCGAAGTAGGCGGCGTCTCCGATGCGGCCGGCCAGCTTGAGGCGCGCGCCGGCGCGACGGGCGGCGAGGATGGCGAGGTGGGGCGCCTTCTCGGGGATGATCCGACCGAACCACACCCAGCCCTCGCCGCCCGCGCCCAGGCGCCATTGCTCCGAGTCGACGCCGTTGGGGAAGACGAACGCGTCCACACCCTCGGCGGACCAGGCGCGCGCGGTGTACTGGCTGACGGCGAGGAAGCGGTGCGGCGACGATCCTTCGAGCGCGTTCGACGCGATCACGATGTCGGACAGCGGCGGAGTGTGCAGCGTCGTGACCACCGGCACCCCGATGTCGCGGCTCCACAGGATCGGATCGCCGTGCAGGCTGTGGTTGTCCACGACGTCGACTCGTGTCTCGGGCGCATCCAGCCAGTCGCGCACGCGATCGAAGGCGTCGGTCAGGACCCGGCGATGTCCCTCGGGGAAGTCGGTGTCGGAGGAGTCGCGCGCACGCTGCCAGCGCGGACGGGGAAGGTGCAGGGTGGTGTCCGCATCGAGGAAATCCGAACCCTCGGCCGCACAGAGCTGCACGTCATGGCCCTGCCGGCGCAGCCAGCGCACCCGGTTCCAGACCACGGTCTCCAGGCCCCCGGCATGAGGCTGACGCAGGGCATGCCGCTCCGGAGCGACGACCAGGATGCGCAGCCGCTCGACCGCGCTCACGCGCGGACCCCGGCGCACGCAGTGGCGTACAGCTCGGCGTGCGCCGCGCGCACCTCGGTCCGTTCGGCCAGCCGTTCCCGGCGACGTCGTTCGACCAGTGCAGGACGCTGCGTGGTGCGTCGGGCATCCGCGACCTGTCGCACGGCAGCGGCGAGTGTGCGCGCGTCGGCGGTGTCGATGACGGCGAAGTCCGACGGATGCTGCGCCTTGATGTGTCCGACATCGGTCCCGGCCACCGGCACACCCAGGTCGTAGCAGAGCTCGACCCAGCCCGAATGCGTCCCGTGGTGGTAGGGCAGGACGAAGAGGTCGAGACCGCCGAGCCACTCCTCGATCTCCGCGTCACTCAGGTGCGGGACGCGCCGCACCCGCACGGCAGGATGCGCGTCGGCGGCTGCGACCACTCGCGCGGCGGTCTCATCGCTGCGGACCCGCTCGTTCATGAGCACGTCCACCTCGGCCGCGAGTCCCTCGTCGGCGAGCAGGGCGACCGCGCCGGCGGCGGCGTGGACGGCGCCCTCGGCGTCGATGTTGGGGCGCAGATCGCGCAGGTGGATGCCGATGCGGATGCTCCCGTCGCCCGAGCCGGGTGACGCGACGGCGTGCTCGAGCAACGTCGGGTGCGGGAGCACACGGCTGCGGCGGCCCCAGCTGCGCTCGATCTCGGCCGCGGTGCCGGCTGTGAGCGTGAGGAGGTGATCCGCGGCGGGCACGATCACATCGAGCAGGGCCCGGTAGGGCGCCTGGTCCACCAGCTGCGGGTTGTCGAGGTCGTGCACGGTGTACACCACCGGTCGGCCGGCCCGTCGTGCGGCGTCCAGAGCCTCGCGCAGCTCGTCGGGCGAGAACGACTCGAGACCGAAGTGCACGTGCAGAACGTCGTAGTCCGCCGCGTGTGCGCCGAGCCACTCTGCCGTGAGAGCCACGGGGGGCCACCATTGCGCCGCGGGTGCTCCGGGGACGGGCGGGTCGGGCAGCACCCGCACCCGCTGCGAGTCGGTGATGGCGCGCACATAGGGGTGGGCGGCCGGGATGGAGGCGACCCGGATGGGGTCGAGTGTCGTGAGGATGCGGTTCTCCTGAACGTGACGGAATGCGATGAAAGCGCGTGCCACGATGCTGGAGCCGCTGCGATGCAAGGGGGGAAGAGAAAATTATTCAGAGGTATACGTTCATACGATGAGCCACAGCCCCGATTCCCGCACGGGCGTTGCGCCGAAGGCCCCGGCGGTGCTAGCGCGTGAGCGGCACTACTCGGAGTTCTTCGGCCATACGCCTCTTCCCGAACGCTTCGGGGTCATCCTCGGCAACTGCCAGGCGGAGTCGCTGCGTCTGGTCATCGACTCTCCCGAGCACCGTTTCATCCGCGTCCCGCCGGTCTTCGAGATGGATGCCGCGGAGACCGCGCGACTGCACGAGGTCGTTCGAGCGGCGCAGATCGTGGTGAGCCAGCCCATCCGCGACGACTACCGCGACCTGCCGCTGGGGACCACGCAGATCGCCGCCGCCACCGACGCTCGGATGCTGACCGTCCCGCCCGTGCGCTTCGCCGGACTGCATCCGTTCCAGGCCGCCATCCGCGTGCCCGGCGTCGAGGGGGACCCGCCGGTCGTGGCGTATCACGACGTGCGCACCCTCGCGGCTGCCGCGGGGATCCCGGTCGCCGCCGCCCTGAACCCCGAGGCCGTCCGCACAGTCGGGCGCGCCTCGATCGACACCCTCCGCATCCGCGAGCAGAAGGCCGACGTGCCGGTGTCGGACCTGTTCGACTCGGTCACGGCCGACCATGCGCGCACCGTCAACCATCCCGGCAATGCCGTGTGGCTGCCCCTCGGCGCACGTGTGCTCGAGGCCCTCGACTTCGGCGGGGAGCCGACCGACCCGGGCCGCCCTCTCCTCGATGCCGTGCAGGCGCCGCTCTCTCCCGAGGTCGTCGAGGCCTGGTCGCTGCCCGACGAGCCGCGCGCGCACTGGCTCGTCGACGGCGCCGTGATCGATGACGCGGAGGTGCGTGCCGCTCACACGGAGTGGTACGCCGCCCACCCCGAATTCGTCGCCGCCGCCACCGAGCGTCTCGCTCCTCTCCTGGCTGTCTGGAGCGCGGCATGACGGAGGTGCCGCTGCTGCTCGTGCACCCCGGCAGCCACGGGGTGGCGGTGTATGCGCGCGAGGTGGCCACCGCGGTGCGTGCGGTGGACCCCTCGATCCGCACGATCGAGCCCGTCGACCTGGATGCGGCGGCCGACGGCGCCGCCGTGCACGCGCACTTCACGGATCGGCTGTGGGGCGATTCGCCGGAGGAGGCCGCGCGGGTCTTCGTCGCCCTTGCGGCGCGTCGGCCGATCAGCGTGACCCTGCACGACCTCCCGCAGGCATCGGACGGCGAGCGGAACCTGCCTCGTCGGCGGGCGGCGTATGCGGCCGTTGCCGCTGCCGCGCGGGGAGTGGTGGTCAACAGCCAGCACGAACGCGCACTGCTCGTCGAGGAGCGGGTGTGGACGGGTCCGGCCACCCGCATCCCCCTCCCTGTCGCGATCATGTCGGGAGCGATGCCGGATGTGCAGCCCGTCCGAGGGGATGGTTCCGTCGGCGTGCTGGGCTACTTCTACCCCGGCAAGGGACACGACGAGGCGGCGCAGGCGGCGGCGGCGGCCGGCATCACGCGGATGACGGTGCTCGGCCGAGCCTCCGACGGCCATGCAGCCGACCTCGAGGCCTTCGTCCGCCGGGCCGGCGCCCTCGGGGTCGGCGTGGAGGTGACCGGCTGGCTCGACGACGAAGAGATCGCCCGACGCGGCCAGGCGGTCTCGGTACCCGTCTTCGCGCACCGGCACGTGTCGGCATCCGGCTCTCTGGCCTCGTGGATCGGCTGGGGCCGCCGACCGGTCGCCGTGCGCAACCGGTACATCGACGAGATGGCGGAGCTGCGCCCCGGCACGCTGCGCACGGTCGACGAGCTCGACCTCGCACCCGCACTCCGCGCTGCCCTCGACCGGCCCGAGTCCACCTGGCACGGTCTGACGCAGCTGCCGATGTCGTGGCCCGAGGTCGCCGAGTCGTACGTGCGCTGGTGGGAAGGCCTGAACCGGTGACGCAGCATCCGCGGGTCGTGGGCAACGGCTGGGACGCGCTCGACGGGATCGAGCCCGACGTCCTCCCGCGGGTGTCCGTGATCGTCGCGCACTACGACCAGCCCACTGAGCTCGCCCGCACTCTGCACGCGCTGTCCGTGCAGGACTACCCCCAGGAGCTGCTCGAGGTCGTCGTCGCCGACGACGGCTCGCCGGGGGAGGTCTCCGTACCGGACGGCGTGATCCTGACGCGCCAGGAGGACCGCGGCTTCCGCCTTGCCGCGGTGCGCAACCGGGGTGTGCGCGCCAGCAGCGGCGAGATCCTGTGCTTCCTCGATGCCGACACCGCCCCCGAGCCCGGCTACGTGCGTGCGCTCACCCGGCTCCCCGCGCTCCATCCCGACTGCCTCACGGTGGGTCGCCGGCGGCACGCTGATCTCGCGGGCATCGACCCGGAGGTGCCGGTGGTCGACGCGGTGGCGGGCCGCGAACTGCCGGAGCCGGGCTGGCTCGCTGACGAGTATGCGCGCAGCCGCAATTTGCGCGACGCCGACGACCGGTCCTACCGGTTCGTCATCGGCGCAGTGATGGCGTGCTCGCGGAGCCTCTTCCAAGAGACCGGAGGCTTCGACGAATCGTTCACGACCTACGGCGGCGAGGACTGGGAGTGGGCGCATCGCCTGTGGCAGGTGGGTGCGGTGCTCGCCCATGTCCCGAGCGCGGTGGCGTGGCACGACGGACCCGAGTGGGCCGAGCGTGACGGCTCGGGTCTCGACCGCGCGAATGCCCAGGACCCTGCGGCTCGTCTCCTCGATCCCCGTCGCCGGATCGGCGCCGAGGGGCATCCTGTCGGCCGAGCCCGACCTCGTCATACGGTTGCGCGGCTCGCACCCACCGGCAGCCCTGTTCGTCGCGGTCGATTCGCTGCTCGCGGCCTTCCCCCGGGCCAGGATCGTCCTCGATGCGGGCGAGACCGGGCCGGCCGACGACCCCCGCATCGCCTATGGGGCCGAACCCGACGCCCGCGTGATCTGGGAACTCGAGCATCCGATCGTCGTGCTCGCGACACCGTGGATCACGGACTGCGTCGCAGGTCTCGGCGCGGGCGATGTCGGCATCGTGCACCTTCGGGATGCCGACGGCGCCTCGCTGGGGATGCTGCGGTCGCGCCGTGCCGTGCGCCGGGCCGAACGATGGGGGTCGGACGAGGGCTTCGAGACAGCGCACGTCGAGGCCACCGGCATCCATCTCCTCCGCTCCGATCCCCGCGTCGAGGCGTGGGTCGGCGGATGGGGCGGGTCCGCCGAGTTCTGCTGAGCGGACGAGAAAGCACTGCGGGCCGAGGCATCAGCCCCGGCCCGCAGCATCCCTCAGCTCTGGATCAGAGCGGAGCGACGATCTCCTGCTTGACGTCCCACTCGGTGATCTCCATCGTGACCTCGACCGACTGGCCCTCGACCGAGGCGGTGCTGGACGACGCCAGGCTGACGTAGTCCGGGGTGACCTCGAAGATCACGTCGACCGAGGTGCCCGACTGCTCGACCGAGCCGGAGACGAGGAAGACCTTCTGGCCGAGACGCTCACCGGTGCCGGTGACGGTGAACTCGCCGTCGAGCGCTGCCGCGGCGGCCGCGGGGTCGAGCGTCGCGACGTCGGCGGCCGTGGAGCTGAGGCCCGCGATGATCGGGTCGCTCGACGACGGGTCGGCGACCTGCCACTCGCCGGCGCCGGACTTCACCCAGGCGTCGTCGCCGATGGCGATCAGCGATCCGGCGGGGGAGATCGACTCGATGGCCTTCTCCGACGGGTTGAACTTCGCGGTGGACTCCATGCCCATCACGCTGGTCTTGGCGGCGTAGCCGGCCACACCCTCCATGGCGTCGGCGATGCAGGTGCCGAGGGCTGCGCCGTCGACGGTCGCGCCCTCCTTGAGCTCAGGGCAGTCGGAGGTCGGAGCTTCGGCCTCCTGCGACGCCGCGCCACTGGGCTTCGCGTCGGCCGGCTTGTCCGAGCCGCCTCCGGCACACCCGGTGAGCAGAACTGAGGCGGCGAGAATCACGCCGACCCCCCATTTGTTGACGCGCATGGCGTCCCCCCTTCGGTCGTGCGCCCGATGAGGATCACCGGGCACTCCTCCAGCATGCCAAACGCGGGACCACGTGCCCGACACCGAACGGGGGTAGCACTCCCCATCGTGATGGAACAGATGCGGGGAGCCACGGCAACTCGGTAAGCTAAGCCAACCCTTACCTCGAAGAACAGGTTTCTCCATGCCCTTCACCCGATCGAAGGCGCTCACGGCCTTCCTCGCCCTGACCGTCGCCGCCGCGGCCCTCACCGCGTGCGCGCCCGCCGACGAGAACGCCGGTCACGACGCGCCCGCCGTCGACGCGGGTGCCTTCCCCGTCACGATCGAGCACGCCTACGGAGAGACGAAGATCGCCGAGCAGCCGCAGCGCGTCGTGTCGGTCGGCTACACGGAGCAGGACACGCTCTGGGCGCTGGGCGTGAAGCCCGTCGGCGTGACCGAGTGGTACGGCGAGCACGACTTCGCGTCCTGGCCCTGGGCCGACGAGGCGCGCGGCGACTCCGAGCCGGAGGTGCTCACCACGAGCGACGGTCTGGACTTCGAGGCGATCGCCCTGCTCGACCCCGACCTCATCATCGGCACCAACGCCGGGATGACGGAGGAGGACTACGACCGCCTGGCTGAGATCGCGCCGACGGTCGCGCACTCCGGCGACTACACGATGTACTTCGAGCCGTGGGACGTGCAGACGCTGCAGATCGGCGAGGCCGTCGGAGTCAAGGACGAGGCGCAGAAGCTCGTCGACGACATCGACGACAAGTTCGCCGCGGCTGCGAAGGACCACCCCGAGTTCGCCGACACGTCGATCGTCTTCCTGCAGAACGCGATCTATGACGGCTCGGCGATCGCCTACCAGGACGGCCTGAGCACCGACTTCCTCACCGATCTCGGCTTCTCGATCCCCGCCGACATCGACGCCTACGCGCCGGAGGACGGATCGGGCGGACAGGCGTACATCCCGGTCGAGAACCTCGACGTGCTGAACGCGGCCGATGTGCTCATCTGGGGCACCGAGGGCGACGACGACATCACCGCCCTCGAGGCCGAGCCGTTCGTGACCGCGATCGAGGCGATGAAGAACGACTCGGTCGTCTACACCGACGGCGTCACCGCCGGGGCGATCTACTTCACGTCTCCGCTGAGCCTGCCGTACGTGCTCGACTCGCTGGTGCCGGCCCTGGCCGACGCCCTCGGCGGGAACGGGCCCGCTCGCACCGCGGAGTGACCTCCGCCGCACGTACACGACGCGATCCGTCCCGGTACTCCACCGGGCGGATCGCGCTCGTCATCGTGCTCTCCCTCGTCGCCCTCGTCGCGGCCGCCGGGATCGGGCTGACCGTGGGAACGAAGCTCGTCGGCCTCGACACGGTCTTCGCCGCGATCACCGACTTCGACGGGAGCGACCTGCAGCTCGTGGTGCGGGAGTCCCGTATCCCGCGCACCGTGTTCGGACTAGTCGTCGGCCTCGCGCTCGGTGCCGCGGGGGCCGTGATGCAGGGCCTCACCCGCAACGCACTGGCCGACCCCGGCATGCTCGGCGTCAACGCGGGAGCCTCGGTCGCCGTGGCCGTCGCGGTCGCGGCGCTCGGCATCCGCGACTTCCCGCACCTCATGCTGTTCGCGCTCGCCGGAGCGCTCGTCGCGACGATCGGCGTGGTGCTGCTGGGCGCGGCGGGCGGTGGGAGCCCGGTCACCCTCGTGCTCGCCGGGGTCGCGCTCGCCGCCGTGCTGGGCGGCATCACCACCGCGCTCGTGCTGCTGAACCCCCACGCGTTCCTGCAGATGCGCAGCTGGGAGTCGGGGGCACTCGCCGGGCGGGACCTGTCGATCCTGACGATCGCCGGTCCGGTGATCGCGGTCGGGCTCGTGCTCGCGCTCCTGATCACCCGCGGCCTCGACGTGCTCGCCCTGGGCGACGACACGGCAGCCGCCCTCGGCGTGCGCATCGGGCCGCTGCGCGCCGGCGCGGTGGCCTCGGTCACGCTGTTGGCCGGGACGGCGACCGCGGTGGCCGGACCCGTCGCTTTCCTGGGGCTCGCCGCCCCGCACATCGCCCGCGGGGTCGTGGGGTCGTCGCAGAAGGCGATCGTGCCGCTGGCCGCCGTGATCGGGGCGATCGTCGTGGTGCTCGGGGACGTCGTGGGCCGCGTGATCATCGCCCCGCAGGAGGTGCCGGTGGGGATCGTGATGGCGTTCGTCGCGGCACCGTTCCTGATCTGGATCGGCCGCCGCAAGAATCCGGTGCAGCTGTGAACGTCTCGTCGCGCACCGAGCTGCGCCGCGCGAGGCGCACCCTCGATCGGCGCGGGCGCTGGGCGATGGGCATCCTCGTCGTCGCGGTCCTGGCGTCGTTCCTCGCCAGCCTGTCGATCGGCGACACCGTGATCTCACCGGTGCGCGTGGTGCAGGCGCTGTTCGAGACCGAGGGCGGTGTGCGCATGGTCGTCATCGATTGGCGGATGCCGAGGGCGCTCGCTGCGGTGTTCTTCGGGGCGGCTCTCGCGCTCTCGGGAACCGTCTTCCAGACGATCACCCGGAACCCGCTCGGCAGCCCCGATGTGATCGGCCTCACCACCGGCGCGTACACCGGCGCGCTGATCGTGTTGACGACCGGCGGCTCGTCGGGGGTCGTGGTCGCGATCGCCGCTGTGCTCGGCGGGTTCGCGACGGCCGCACTGGTCGCGGCGCTGGTCGCCGGTCGCGGAGCGCTCGGGTACCGCATCGTGATCGTCGGCATCGGGGTGAGCGCGGTCCTCGCGGCCTTCAACGCCTGGATGCTGCTGCGAGCGCGCCTGGAGGTGGCGATCTCCGCCGCGATCTGGGGCGCCGGATCGCTGAACGGCGTGGGATGGGCGCAGGCCCTCCTGCCGATCGTGGTCGTCTCCGCGCTGATCGTCGTCCTGGTGCTCGCGCGCCGCGGCCTGTGGCTCATCGAGCTCGGCGACGACATCGGCACGAGCCTCGGCGGACGCATGAACCTCACCAAGGCGGGACTCGTCGCGATCGCCGTGGGCCTCTGCGGCGTGGTCACGGCCGCGATCGGTCCCATCGCCTTCGTCGCCCTCGCCGCACCGCACCTCGCGCGACTCGTCGTCAAGAACGGTCCGGCGCACCTCGTCGCGACCGCGCTGACGGGAGCTGTCCTGCTGTCCCTCGCCGACATCCTCGGCCAGAACGGCATCCCGGGGCACGCGCTTCCCGTCGGCGTCGTGACGCTCGTCCTCGGCGGGGTGTACCTGATCTTCCTGGTCGTGCGTTCGGCGCCGCAGCGGTTCTAGGCAGCGGTTCTGAGTCCGCGTTGGCGCCCGTCCGGAGCATCCGCTAGACTGTCCAGGTTGTCTGCCTTCTGGCGGGCACGTTCACACACCCTCCTGTTTCCGCGAGATACGCGGAAACCGTTCTAGTCCGAAGGAGGTGGGTAAGTGACGCACCAGTACGAACTCATGGTCATTCTGACCCCCGAGATCGACGAGCGCCAGGTAGCCCCTACGCTCGACAAGTTCCTGAAGGTCATCACCAACGATGGTGGCTCGATTGACAAGGTCGACATCTGGGGCAAGCGCCGTCTTGCATACGAGATCCAGAAGAAGAACGAGGGCATCTACGCCGTCGTCAACTTCACCGCCACCAGCGAGGCCACGCAGGAGCTCGACCGTCAGCTGAAGCTGAACGAGCAGATCATGCGCACCAAGGTCCTCCGCTCCGGAAGAGGCTCAGGCGATGGTCGCATTCGAGGCCAAGCGCACCGAAGAGAAGGCTGCCCGCAAGGCCGCCAAGGCTGCGAAGGCGTAAGCGCCATGGCCGGCGAAACCGTCATCACCGTTGTGGGCAACCTCACGGCCGACCCCGAGCTGCGCTACACGCAGAACGGGCTGCCGGTGGCGAACTTCACCATCGCATCGACGCCTCGGAACTTCGACCGCGCCGCGAATGAGTGGAAGGACGGCGACGCGCTGTTCCTCCGTGCATCCGTGTGGCGCGAGTTCGCCGAGCACGTGGCGGGTTCACTGACGAAGGGCATGCGCGTCATGGCGCAGGGCCGTCTGCGTCAGCGCTCCTACCAGGACCGCGAGGGCAACCAGCGCACCGCGATCGAGCTGGAGGTCGACGAGATCGGCCCCTCGCTCCGGTACGCGACCGCGCAGGTCACCCGTGCGGCGTCGACCGGCGGTGCCGGTGGCGGCCAGGGCGGTGGCGGTGGCGGACAGTCCCGTCCCGCACAGCAGCAGGTGTCGGAAGAGCCGTGGTCCACGCCCGGTTCCTCGACCAGCGCCGATGCCTGGAGCACTCCGGGCAGCTTCGGCGACGACACCCCCTTCTAAACTCACTCTCGCGGTCTGAGCCCCGGGGACCTTGGGTCCCTGAGCTTGTCGAAGGGCCGCTCATCATTAAGGAAAACCAATGGCTGGAAAGTCGAGCGGCGACCGCCGCAAGCCGCGGAAGGGTGGCAAGCCCACCGCTCCCGCGAAGTCCATCCGGGTCGGTGTCATCGATTACAAGGATGTCGCCACCCTCCGCAAGTTCGTCTCGGAGCGCGGCAAGATCCGCGCCCGTCGTATCACCGGTGTCTCGGTGCAGGAGCAGCGTCTGATCGCCACGGCGATCAAGAACGCGCGCGAAATGGCGCTCCTGCCCTACGCTGGCGCCGGCCGGTAAGGGGTATCGAGATGGCAAAGCTGATTCTCACGAACGAGGTCGCCGGACTGGGTAGTGCCGGTGACGTCGTCGAGGTCAAGAACGGGTACGCCCGCAACTTCCTCATCCCGCAGGGTTTCGCCACGGCGTGGACCCGCGGTGGCGAAAAGCAGGTCGCTTCGATCCAGGCCGCGCGTCAGGCACGCGCGATCCACGATCGTGACGACGCTGTCGCACTGAAGAACGCGCTCGAGGGCACGAAGGTCCGTCTCGCCGTCAAGGCAGGCGCCGCCGGTCGTCTCTTCGGTTCGGTCAAGACCGACCACGTCGCGGATGCTGTCGCAGCCGCCGGGCTCGGCTCGATCGACAAGCGCAAGGTGCAGATCACCTCGCCGATCAAGTCGACCGGTGACCACGAGGCCACCGTTCGTCTGCACGACGACGTGACCGCGGTCATCACGCTGCAGGTCGTCGCGGCCAAGTAGTTCGGTAGCACGAACGCCCCCTGTCCTTCGGGACAGGGGGCGTTCTGCGTGTCCGCCGCCGGCACGTTTTTCGGGCCCTTCCATCTCTTGCGGCCGGTTCCGCGCGGATTCTCCGCAGAACGTGGGATCGGCCGAAAAACCTGGGCAGGCAGGAAGGGCGGATGCCGGTCACGCCCCGGCTGCCCGCGCGAAACACTCGGACAGCTGGCGGCAGGAGGGCAGGACGGATGCCCCGTGGGCGCGAGCCCACGGGGCACCCCCTTGCGTCCGTACGCGCACGACCGGATCGAGATCCGTCCGTGCGCGACGCGGACGCACCGGCGGTGCGGGTCTCCTCCCCGAGGACGGCCGCACCGCCGGCGTCTGCGCTACGCCATCGAGTGACGACGGCGGAGCAGCCCCGCGCCTCCGAGGAGGAGCAGGAGGGCCAGCCCGACCAGGCCGATGACCGAGGTGCCACCGGTCATCGCGAGACCGTCTGCAGCGTCGGCCGCAGCGGCCCCGGATGCCGGCTCAGCACCGGTACCGGTTCCCGGGTCCGTTCCCGGGTCAGTCCCGGGGTCGGTGCCAGGGTCTGTTCCCGGGTCGGTACCCGGGTCCGTGCCGGGGTCGGTTCCCGGGTCGGTGCCGGGGTCGGTTCCCGGGTCGGTGCCAGGGCCCGTACCCGGGTTGGTGACCGTGCTCTCGCCGACCACCGCGATGGCGTTGCCGCCGATGGTGATCGGGAGGTTCACCGGAAGCGCGATCTGGCTGCCGCCGAGGATCGAGTCCAGGCCGGAGGTGTCGATCCCGCCGATGCCCGGAAGCATCGGGGCCGGGGCCGCACCTGCTCCGCCGCCGGTCACCGCGCTGGTGCCGAGGACCGAGACGGCGTTGCCGAGGACGGATACCGGTGCGGTGACGGGCGCGAGCACCTGGGTGCCGCCGGCGAGCGAGTCATCCCCGCCCGTCGTCACGTCGCCGCCGGTGCCCGCTGCCGGGGCCGCACCTGCTCCGCCGCCGGTCACCGCGCTGGTGCCGAGGACCGAGATGGCGTTGCCGAGGACCGCCACGGGGGCGGTGACCGGAGCGACGACCTGCGTGCCGCCGGCGATGCCGTCGGTGCCGGACGTGCCGGCATCCGACGGTGTGCCCGTGGAGCCGCCGGATGCGGGAGCTCCCGGTGCGCCGGTGACCGAGCCGGTGCCGAGCACGGAGATCGCGTTGCCGACCGCCGAGATCGGTGCGGTGACGGGTGCCACGACCTGCGTGCCGCCGAGGATCGAATCGTCTCCCGACGTCGTCCCCTCCGTCGCGGGCGCCGATCCCGTCGCCGCTGCGCCGGCCGTCGAGCCGGTGGCCGAACTGGTGCCGAGCACCGAGATGGCGTTGCCGCCGACGGTGATCGGCGCGGTGACCGGTGCGACGACCTGGGTGCCGCTGCCCACGGCATCCGTCCCGTCGGTCTCCGCCGCGACCGGCGAGGTGGTCGCGGGCGCCGGTGCTGCGGCTCCCTGCCCTGCCACGCCGCTGGTGCCGATCACCGAGACGGCGTTGCCCGACACGGTGATCGGAGCGTCGACCCGCAGCAGCGCCTGCGTGCCCGAGAGCACGCCGTCGATGCCGCTGGTCGTCACGGACGGCACTCCAGCCGCGGGAGCCGGGGCCTGGGGAGCCCCGCTCTGGGAACCCGCGGCCGGAGTGCTGGTCGAGGAGGTGCCGAGCACGCTCACGGAGTTGTTCGTGACCGTCACCGGCACTGTCACCGTGACCACGGCTTGGCTGCCGGATGCCGCGCCGGACTCACCGCTCGTGTCAGCGACGGGAGCCGCGGGGGTAGCGGGGGCTACCGGCGCCGCGGGGGCAGCGGGCGGGGGTGGCGGCGGTGTCGGTGCCGGCGGCGTAGCGGCGGCAGGTGCCGTCGCGGCGGAGGTGCCGAGCAGGGAGATCGCGTTGTTCACGACCGTGATCGGCGCGGTGATCGGTGCCACCGCCTGCGTGCCGGAGAGCAGACCGTCGTCTCCGGATGTCTCGGCGGCGTTCGCGGCCGTCGCGCCGAACAGGGTGATCCCGCCGGCGATGAGCGTGCCCCAGAGGGCCCGCTTGAGGGAAGTACGCATGATGTTTCTCCTGACTGGAGCTGGGGATATCTGGATGGGTTGCGTGCGATGTGGAGTGCGCGCGCAGCACAGCATCTGCCGTCCACTGGGGAAGGACGGCGCGACAGCCAGTCAGTCAGGAGAGACGTCGGTGTCGGCGACCGGCGACGTCGGCAAGGCGTCGTCGGATGCACCGGAGACCCGCTCCCAGGCACGGAGCGGGGGCGCGCCGACGTCGCTGATGCGAGCGAGGGCGCTGGAGGATGCTCCGCCGGAACCGGCGGAGGAAGACGGGGAGACCGGAGATCCGGGCGGTGATCCCGAGGGCACGTCAGAAGGTGCTCCCGGAACCCCGAACCCGTCGGCGGAGTCCGTGGATGATGCAGTGGGGGCTGCGGGCTGGACGCCGGCGAGCTCGGGGGTGAAACCGTGGACGGAGAGGCCCGCGGACAGGCTCGCGACGAGGACCTGCGTGGCCGGGCCGCCGCTCGAGATACCGGGACCACCGGGGCCGTCCGTACCGTCGGGGCCGTCGATGTCGCCGGGATCCGTCGGATCGATGACCTCGAGGACGGGGGGAACCGTCTCCTCGACGACTCCGCCGATCACACCGGCCGTGTCGTCGACGACTCCGATGACTCCGTCGATCAGGTCGACGGCGCCGAGATCGTTCACGAGCTCGCCGACGACAGGAAGGCCGCCGACGGCATCCACGATGGGGTCGGTGATCTGCGCGACGGGAGAATCCGAGAGTACGTCGGTCACGGGTGTGGCGACCTTCGCCGCGGTGTCGGTGACCGCCTTGACGACGGGCTTGACCACGGGTGCGACGACCGGGCCTGCGACCGGAGCCTTCGCGACGGTCTGGGTCACGGTGTTGACGACCGCGGGTGCCACCTGCTGCACGGGAGCGACGACGGTCTTCACGACCGGAGCCACCACCTGGGTCACGACGGGGGTGACGGGTGCGGTGGCCGCGGAGACCGTCTCCTTCACGATGGAGGTGATGCCGTCGAGCGGGCCGTCCGACTGTTCGTCGGCGTGGGCCGTGCCGCCGCCGGCGAAGAGCGTGAGGGTCGCCCAGATGAGCGCGCCGAGGCCACCCCAGATGACGACGGCGGGAACGCCGCGTCGGGTGGCCCGAGCGTCCACGTCAACCTCCCCCTCTGAAGGCAACGCATCACCGACGCGAAAGTGCGTCGATGCGCTGACGATACTCCCGGCGGAGGCTCTTGTCCAGAGCCATTCCGCTCAGTTCTGGAGCGTCGGATCACGAAGACGCGCCCGGCGAAAACCCGGCTTGACTTTCAACAAGTTCTACACATGTCGTCACAGGACGGGGCAACCTTCAATCACGCATTGAGGTCGATTCTCATCCACAGGCTGGGGAATCGGAAAACCCCTGTTCACAGCGATTAAGAAAACCGACATGCGATGCAGTCCACCGGGTTATCCACACCCGTTCTTCACAGACACTCCGGCTTTGTCCGCACGCTCTCCACAGAGTTATCCACAGGCCGTGTTGCACCCGATTCAGACCGCTCGTACCGTGGTCGAGCGACCGAATGTCGGGGGCTCCTGGTTCGCTGTGTGCACGCGGCCGGAACGGCCGGAAGGCCGCGGCACCGCCCCATGAGGGCACATTCGTGAAACGTCGCATCGAAGGGAACCGCGTGTCGATCGCCGACATCTCAGAGGAGCGCATGGGCGCGAAGCGCGCGCCCGAACGCGTGCCCCCGCACGACCTCCTCGCCGAGCAGAGCGCGCTGGGTGGCATGCTGCTGTCGAAGGATGCTGTCGCCGATGTGATCGAGACGCTCAAGGGCGCCGATTTCTACATCCCGAAGCACGAGCTCATCTTCGAGGCGATCCTCTCGCTGTACTCGCACGGTGAGCCGACCGACGTCGTCGCCGTCACCGACGAGCTCATCAAGACGGGCGAGCTCGGCAAGGCCGGCGGCGCCGACTACCTGCACACGCTCACCTCGATCGTGCCGACCGCGGCCAACGCCGGCTACTACGCGGGCATCGTCGCAGAGCGCGCGATCCTTCGCCGCCTGGTCGACGCCGGCACGCGCATCGTGCAGCTCGGCTACGCCGGCGAGGGCGACGCGACCGACATCGTCAACAACGCTCAGGCGGAGATCTACTCGGTCACCGGCACCGAGACGGCCGAAGACTACGTGCCGCTGACCACGGCGGTCGATGCGGCCATCGAGGAGATCGAGGCGGCGAACGGCCGCGACGGCTCGATGACCGGCATCCCCACCGGGTTCAAGGAACTCGACGAGCTCACCAACGGACTCCACGGCGGTCAGATGATCGTCGTCGCCGCACGACCCGCCATGGGTAAGTCGACCCTCGCGCTCGACTTCGCGCGCGCCGCATCCATCGGCCACAACTTCCCCTCGATCTTCTTCTCGCTCGAGATGGGCAAGAGCGAGATCGCGATGCGTCTGCTCAGCGCCGAGGGCGGCATCCCGCTGCAGAACATGCGCAAGGGAACGCTCGACCCGCGCGACTGGACCACCGTCGCCGCGACCCGCGGTCGCATCAACGACGCCCCCCTCTACATCGACGACAGCCCCAACATGACGCTCGTCGAGATCCGAGCCAAATGTCGTCGACTCAAGCAGCGCGAGGGCCTGCGCATGGTCATCATCGACTACCTGCAGCTGATGACGTCGGGCAAGCGCGTCGAGTCGCGTCAGCAGGAAGTCTCGGAGTTCTCGCGAAGCCTCAAGCTCATCGCCAAGGAGCTTCAGGTCCCGGTCATCGCGCTGTCGCAGCTGAATCGTGGTCCCGAGCAGCGCCAGGACAAGAAGCCCGCCATCAGCGACCTCCGCGAGTCGGGCTCGATCGAGCAGGATGCCGACATGGTCATCCTGCTGCACCGCGAGTCGGTGTATGACAAAGACGTGCGTCCGGGCGAGGCCGACCTGATCGTCGCCAAGCACCGTAACGGTCCGACGGCGACGATCACCGTCGCGTTCCAGGGCCACTACTCGCGGTTCATGGACATGGCCCCGGGCGGCGACTTCAACTGAGTGCAGGGTCCACAGCGGGATGGCATCCCCGGGCGAGCTGGCAGCTGCTCGGCACCCAGCCACCCGGTGAATCGCCGACAGCAGCGCTGTGGACGATCAACCCCTGGTTGGCATCGTCGCCACCCGTCGCGTCAATAGCGTCGAACCATGAGCTGCGACACGCTTTCGTCGACCGCACCAGACGGGCCCGACCAGAAGGAACCCCGACTGTGCGCCCGAGGTGTTCGTGTCCGCTACGGCGGGACGGTGGCCTTGGAGGGCGTCGATCTGATCGTCCGCGACGGCGAATCGGTGGCGATCATGGGGCCGTCGGGATCGGGCAAGAGCACCCTTCTCCACTCCATGGCGGGAATCATCAGCCCCGACGAGGGAACGGTGACACTGCGCACACGCGAGGGTGTCAGAGAGCTCGGCGGGTTGTCGGACGCAGCGCGGTCGGCAGTGCGCCTCCGGGAATACGGCTTCGTCTTCCAGCAGGGCATGCTCATCCCCGAGCTCACCGCGGCGGAGAACGTCGCAATGCCTCTGCTCTTGGCGGGCGGGCGGAAGAGCGTAGCGATAGCGCGCGCAGACCTGCTCCTGAGGGAACTGGGTCTGGCGGGTCTCGAGGGCCGCAGGATCGGACAGCTCTCGGGCGGTCAGGCGCAGCGCGTGGCAATCGCGCGCGCCCGTGCCACGGACGCTCACGTCGTCTTCGCCGACGAGCCGACCGGCGCGCTGGACTCCAGGACGGCATCGGAAGTACTCGACGTGCTGCTCGCGGGGACCACCGCGCAGGGGCGGGCGCTGGTCATGGTGACGCACGATGAGGACGTGGCGAGCCGGTGCTCTCGGGTCGTGCGTCTGAAGGACGGTCGCATCGTCGATAGCCCTACGCGATGAGCACGCGAGCCCCGGCGCACAGCCGAATGCCGGCGCTGTGGACGCTGGTGAGACCGACTCGGAGCGATCTCTCGAGCACCGCATTGCCGATCATCGCGTTCGCTGTGATCTCCACCGTCGCGCTGGGCGCCGTCGCGCTCGCCCGAGCGTACTGGAACGCTCCGGACCCCGAGGGCTTCGGGCAGTACCGGATCCTGGCGGCGGGGATGCTGGCGGTGCTGGTGGTGCCCGTCGGAACCCTCGGCGGCGCCGCGGCTCGTCTCTCCGCGCGTCGTCGCGAGGACCGCCTCGCGACACTGCGGCTGATGGGTGCCTCCTCTTCCTGGGTACGGAGAGTCGCGCTCATCGAAGCCGGACTCATCGCGGCCGGGGGTGCACTCGTCGGGCTGCTGCTCTCGATGCCGCTCACGCCCCTCCTCTCGCTCGTCGAGGTTGCGGGCACTCCGCTGGGCTCGGAGGGCGCACGGCTGCCGACGCCGCTGGCGGCGGCGCTCCTCCTCGGCGTCGTGGTGGTTGCGGTGGTGAGCGCTGGCGCGAGTCTGAGACTCGTCCTGATCTCACCGCTCGGTGTTCGTATGCGCCAGAACGCGCCGCGGATGCACTGGCTGCGCGTCGTCATCGCAGTGCTCGTGGTGGGCGGTGCGGTGATCGTGTTGCAGCTGACGTCGGTGAGCTGGGGAGCAGTGGGTATCACGGCGGCACTGGTCGTGGTGCTCGTCGCGGTGATGGCCGTGCTGAACCTTCTCGGACCCTATGTCGCGAGTCGTCTGGCCCGGCGCAGGCTGATGCGATCAGGGGATGCCGCGACGTTGATCGCCATGCGCGGGGCGCTCGAGTCGCCGCAGGCGGCCTGGCGCCTGGTGTCCGGGGTGGCCTTGGCGAGTTTCGTCGCTGTACCCGCCGGCTCCTTGCTCGGCTTCCTCGACACCGTGCAGCGACTCTCGGACGCGGTCTCGCCCCGACAGACCCTCTTCTTCGGTGACATCCGGCTTGTCGTCGTTGCGGCTGTCGCGGTCTCCTATCTGCTGGTCGCCTGCTCGGTGGGCGTCACCCAGGCTGCGGCGGTGCTGGAACGGCGAGCCCTGTACGTGAGTCTCGACCGGCTGGGCATGCCGTTCTCGGTGATGACCCGCTCGCGGCGGCTGTCCGTGAGCACCCCACTGCTCGTGGCCGCGGTGGTGCCGACCCTCATCGCCGCCCTGCTCGTGATCCCTGTCGTGGGGATCTCGGTCGTCACCGCTCCTCTCTTCATCGTCACGGTGGCCGGCTGCATCGCCGCCGGCGTCGTGCTCGTCCAGCTCGGCGTCGTCGCGACCACACCCGTGCTGCGGCGCGTGCTGTCGCAGCCGGATCGCGGACTGTGACCGGCAGCAGTTCAACCCCTGGTTGGCATCCGTCCTCCTCCCCACGTCCGTAGCGTGCGAGAGCACGAGGTAACCGCTATGAGAAGGAGCAGGACGCCATGACGATCGAAGTCGAGGCTCTGACCAAGACCTATGGGGACAAGCATGCGGTGCGGGATGTGAGCTTCACGGTCCAGCCGGGCAAGGTCACGGGATTCCTGGGGCCGAACGGAGGCGGGCAAATCCACGACGATGCGCTCGATCGTCGGGCTCGACCGCCCCACCTCCGGCCGCGCGCTCATCGACGGCTCTGAATACCGAGCGTTCGCGGCGCCGCTGCGCGAGGTGGGTGCTCTGCTCGACGCGAAGGCGGCGCACAAGTCCCGCACGGCGATGAACTACCTCGCCTCGATCGCGGCGACGCACCGGATACCGCGAACACGCGTCGAGGAGGTTCTCGATGCGACGGGCCTCAGCGCGGTCGCCCGGAAGAAGGTCGGCGGGTTCTCCCTCGGGATGGGTCAGCGCCTGGGCATCGCCGCCGCGCTGCTGGGCGACCCGGGCACGCTCATCCTCGACGAGCCGGTCAACGGCCTGGACCCCGAGGGCGTGACCTGGGTCCGCGAGCTGCTGGCCCGGCTGGCGGCCGAGGGCAGGACGGTGTTCCTCTCCTCGCACCTGCTGAGCGAGCTCGCGCTCATCGCAGACCACGTGATCATCATCGGCCGCGGCGAGATCATCGCGGACTCGCCCATCAGATCGCTCACCGAGCAGGGGAACACCCGTGTGCGGGTGCGCACGACGGATGCGCCTGCCCTCACTCGCCGGATTGCGGCCTCGGGAGTGAGTATCGCCTCGAGCGAGCAGGGCCTGTTGGAGGTGGAAGGACTCACCGCCGAGCACATCGCCCGCACCGCTCACGAGGCCGGAGTGCTTCTCACTGAGCTGACGCCTCTGCGCCAGACCCTCGAAGAGGCCTACACCCAGCTCACGCGCGACTCCGTCGAGTACGCCTCGGCCTGATCGCGCTTCTCTCCCGAAAGGACCATCCACATGAGCACCAGCACCGGTTCCGGCACCGCCCCGGGGACCATCGTGCGCCGCTTCGCCGTGCACGATGTCGGGCTCGGCGGCGCGATCGTGGCCGAATGGATCAAATTCCGCGGGCTCGCATCGAACCACGCCCTCGCGGGATTCACTCTCTTTCTCTTGCTCGCCAACGGGGTCGCCATGCCCTGGGCTTACGTCTTCCGCGACCGCAGCTCACCGCGGGCGGACTACGATGCGTACCCCGAGATGATCGTCGATAAGACCGGGTACGTCGGGATCATCCTCGCGGTGCTCGCGGTGCTGATGGTCACGAACGAGTACCGCTCCGGGCAGATCAGCACGACGCTGCTCTCGGTTCCCCGCCGCACCTCGGTACTGGTCGCGAAGGCCGCGATCATCGCGGGGATCGCCTTCGTCATCGGCATCGCCAGCTCGGCTATCGGGTTCGCCGTCGCGCCGACGATCCTCGCCGGCGGCGGGTACGGCTACATCCTGGAAACACCCGTCCTGCTCCGGCTGGTCGTCGGCGCCGGGCTGTATCTCGCCGCCATCAGCGTCATCGGCGTCGCACTCGGCGCCATCATCCGCAACGTCGTCGCCGCGGTGCTCGCGACGATCGTGTTCCTGCTCATCGTGCCCGTGATCCCGGAGATGTTCTCGGAGTACGGCACCGAGATCACCCGCTTCTTCCCGATCCAGGCCGGCTCCCTGCTGCTGGCGCCCGCCGGCACCGACCCGATGGGCCCGTGGGTCGGCTATGCCGTTCTGCTGATCTGGACGCTGGCGCTGTTCGTCGTCGCAGTGATCACGCTCAAGCGCCGCGACGCCTGAACCGGGTCCCGAGCGGGCGCGAGGGAGAATGAAGACACAGCTCGGGATGGAGGCCGTGAGGGTATGAGTGCTGCTGCAGCCCATCCGGTAGTGGATGCCGCGGAGGTCGACCGTGTCCTCGGCACACGGCTGCTGCGCTGGCTCGACGCTCATCAGCGTGCGGTCGACGCCCTCGTCGCCGCGATGTGCCTCGTCGTTCAGACGCTCGTTCTCGTGCTGCCGCGGGCGCAACCGCTCTGGCCGGGGCTGTTCCTCGTGCTCTTCTCGGTCGTACCACTGCTGTGGCGGCGTCGGTATCCGCGGGCGATCCTCGTCGCACTGGCGCTGACCAGCACGGCGGGCATGCTCCTGCCCACCCCGGTCGCACTGCTGGCGCTGCCCGCCGCCGTGGCGCTCTACACGGTGGCTTCCCTGCTGCCCATCGGGACCGCACTGCTGGGCTACGCGGTCCTCGTGGGTCTGCCGGCTCTGGGGACTCTTCTCCTCCTGCTGACGACGGGATCGGCCCATGCGCCGGCGCTGCTGGACCCCCTGGCACTTGTCGCCCTCGCTGCCGGGATCGCCGTCCGCGGTGCGGCGCAGCGCCGAGAGGCCCTCACTCAACTGGTGAATCAACGGCTCGCCACGGCGCGGGTCGTCGAGCGGCAGCGGATCGCCGCGGAGATGCACGACATCATCGCCCACTCGTTGTCGACGATGATCTCCCTCGCGGACGGGGCGTCGAGCGGCTGGCGAGAGCATCCCGAGCGGTCGGCCCTGGCGCTCGACAAGCTGGGTGACGTCGGGCGCAGCGCGCTGAGCGACATGAACCGAATCCTGCGGGTGCTCCGACAGGGAGACGCGGTGCTGGACCAGAGTCTGCATCGTTCCGGACACAACGTGCCCGACGTGGAGGAGATCGTCGAGGTCTTCCGCGGCACCGGTATGCCCGTCCGGCTCATTCGCTCCGGCGGCGCGATACCCGGAGATGATCCCGCGCTCTCGACGACGGTGTACAGGATCGTCCAGGAGTCTCTCACCAACGTGCTCCGCTATGCCGTGGAAGCCACACGGGTGGAGGTCGGCATCGACGTCGCCGGCGGCGCCGTCGCGGTGCAGGTCACCGACGACGGCCGCATCGACGTCCACCGCAGCCGACCCCCGAGCCAGGGGAGCGGGCAGGGGCTGCTCGGGATCGCCGAACGTGCCGCCACGTACGGCGGCACGATTGCAGCGGGTCCACGCCAGGGCGGGGGCTGGTCGACGAGGGCGACTCTGCTCATCGGCGACGGAGCACGGACATGACGGCAACCAGCCTCGCGACGATCAGAGTGCTCGTGGTGGACGACCAGGAACTCGTTCGCATGGGCAGCGCGCTGACCCTGGACTCCGCGGCCGACATCGAGGTCGTCGGCGAGGCAGCCACGGGAGAGGAGGCGATCCGACGCACGCGGGACCTCAAACCCGACGTCGTTCTGATGGACGTGCGGATGCCCGGCATGGGCGGCATCGAGGCGACCAGGATCATCACCACCGTGCACCCGACCACCCGCGTACTCGTGCTGACCACTTTCGACATCGACGAGTACGCGTTCGGTGGGCTCGATGCCGGCGCGAGCGCGTTCCTGCTCAAGAGCACTCCACCAGAGCGGTTGCAGGAGGCGGTCCGAACCATCCATGCCGGCGAGGCGGTCGTCGAACCGAGGATCACGAGGCAGCTCATCGAGCACTACGCCTCCCGCGGCCAGCTGCAGGGGAGCGGGGGAGCAGGTGAGCGAGCCGACCCGCTGGCCCCTCTCAGCCCGCGCGAGCGAGACGTCTTCGGCTGCATCGTCGCCGGGCTGTCGAACAGTGAGATCGGTGAGACCCTCCACCTTTCGCCGGCGACCGTCAAGACGCACGTCAACCGCATCTTCGCCAAGCTGCACCTGCGCGACAGGGTGCATGCGGTGATCCTGGGACACGAACTTCGGGGTCGGCGGCAAGAGGGGTGACAAAAGAAGACGCACGAGTCGGGTCTGCACCCGCGGAACGCGCGTCCTCGCCGCGACTGCTCAGCTCAGGGCCGGGTGAGCTCTTCGAGCACCTCGATGATGTGGCGGTAGGGGCGACCGGTCGCGCGTGTCATCCCGATCTCGCAGGTGCGGTTGGCGGAGACGAAGGCGTCGAATCCGCCCCGTGCGGTGTCTGCCGCGGTGATCGCGGCTGATTCCTGTGCGGTCGCGCTGGCGGTGAGTTCGGGGTGCAGCATGCCGCGGTCTCCGGCGAACGCGCAGCATCCCCACTCTTCGGGGATGAAGACCTCGTCGGCGACCGCGCTGGCGATGAGGGTCAGCGCGGCCGTCGCCCCCAGTGCTGTCGTGGAACAGGTGGGGTGGACGGCGATCGTGCCGATCTTCGTGGTGACGGTGAGTCTGGGCAGGACCTCGCGGGCGACGAAGGTGGTCGCGTCCTCGATGCGCAGCGCGCGGTAGACGGGGTGCTGCGCGACGGCTTGGGCGAGCATGACGTCCAGCCCTTCGGTGCAGGATGCCGCGTCGCACACGACGGGCAGCTCGCCCTCTCGGCTGGCCTCCCAGAGGGAGGCGAGGACGCGGTCTGACATCCGGCGGTAGCCGTCGAGGTGACCCTTCGATTTCCAGGGTGTGCCGCAGCAGAGGCCGCCGTTCTCCTCGGGGATCGCCATGGCGATGCCGGCGCGGTCGAGCAGTCGGTGCAGTGCGTCTCGCGAGCCGTGGCCCTCGCCTTCGGCGCCGAACATGGTGCCGATGCACGCGCCGAAGAAGACCACTTGAGCGTCGGCCGGAGCATCAGGGCGTGGCGGCTTCGACCCGCCGCGGGGGAGTCCACCGTCGTAGAGCGGAACGGTGTCCGCGCCGAGCATGGCACGGCCGAGTTTCGTCACGCCGCGAACCAGGGGAGCGGGGAGGGCTTCCGCGACGGTGAGTGCGACGCCGCCTGCCCGTGTGACCGTTGCCCAGTGTTGCGCGGCCGTGTCCCAGACGGCGCCTTCGATGCTGCCGGCTTGCTCCGCGCGAAGGCGGCGCACGAGGTCGCCGGTGTTGATGTCGACTGGGCAGGCGACACCGCACATGCCGTCGACCGCGCAGGTCTGCACGCCGTCGTAGTCGTAGTCGGCGCGCAGGTCCTCGAGGAGGGCGGTGTCGCCCTGCTCTTCGGCCCAGGCCATGTCGCGACGGATGACGATGCGCTGGCGTGGGGTCAGTGTGATGCTCTTGCTCGGACAGGTGGGTTCGCAGTATCCGCACTCCACGCAGCGATCGACCTCGCTCTCGACCGTCGGCACGCGCTTGAGGTTCTGCAGATACGAGTCGGGGTCGTCGGAGAGCACGACGCCGGGGTTGAGGATGAGATCCGGATCGAGCAGCCGCTTGATCTCCCACATCATGTCGGTCAGCTCGTCGCCGTACTGTCGCCGGACGAACGGCGCCATGATGCGGCCCGTGCCGTGCTCGGCTTTGAGGGACCCCTGCTGCGACAGCACCAGCGTGACGAGGTCATCGGTGAAGCGGCGGTAGCGGGTGACGCTCTCGGGGTCGTCGAAGCGCTCATTGAGGAGGAAGTGGACGTTGCCGTCCTTCGCGTGTCCGAAGATCACCGACCCCTCGTACCCGTGCTCTGCGAAGAGTTCGATGAGCCGTTCGCAGGTGGCGAGCAGACGCGGCACGGGGACCACGATGTCCTCCAGCAGCGCAGTGGTGCCTGACGGGCGCGCACCGGCGACCGCCGTGTAGAGGCCCTTCCTGACATGCCACAGGGCGGCGCGCTCGGCGGTATCCGTCGTCAGCCGCGGCGAGATGGCGAGCGGTAGGGATTCGAAATGAGCCTGTGCCGTGGCACTCGCTGCGACGAGCGCGTCAGTGGCGGAGGCGTGTACCTCCACGAGCAGCGCGGCATGCCCCCGCACATCGATCTCTGCAATCGCGTCTGGAACATCGCTGAGACTCTGTGCGACTCGGAGGGATGCCGCGTCCATCAGTTCGATGGTGGCGAGACCGAGGTCGGTGAGAGAGGGGAGCGCCGTCATCGCGTCCGGCAGCGTCTCGAAGACGAGGAGACCGGTCGCGATCGCGGGGCGGATCTCGATGGTGCGGAACCGTGCTTCCGCGACGAAGGCGAGCGTGCCTTCCGATCCGATGATGAGGTGTTCGAGGATGCGCACGGGGTCGTCGAAGTCGAGGAGCGCGTTGAGTCCGTATCCCATCGTGTTCTTCATGGAGAACTGTTGACGGAGGAACGCGACGTGCGCGGGCGATTCGAGCACCCGAGCGCGCAGTGCGAGCAATCCGTCGGCGATCTCAGGTTCTGCGGTGCGCAGCAGGGCGTCGGCGTCGGGGAGCCCGGTGTCGAGGATCGTGCCGCTGGGCAGGACGATCCGCATCGATTCGATCGTCTTATACGAGTTCTCGACGATCCCGCACGCCATGCCGCTGGAGTTGTTGGCCACGACACCCCCGATCGTGCACGCGATCTCGCTGGCAGGGTCGGGGCCGAGCTTGCGTCGATAGCGTGCCAGGCGGGTGTTGACCTGGCGCACGGTGGCGCCCGGACCGACCCGGACCGCTGCCCCGTCGTCCTCGACGAGGATGTCGCGGAAATGACTGCGGGTGTCGACCAGGATGTCCCCGCTCACGCCCTGCCCGGACAGGCTCGTGCCGCCCGAGCGGAACGTCAGAGTGCGGCCGGCCGCGCGCACAGCCGCGAAGACCCGGGACACGCCTTCCGCATCCGTGGGGGACAGGACCGCGTCGGGGATGAGCAGATAATGCGAGGCGTCGTGCGCGCGACCGAAGCGGTCGATCGACCGGGCGTGCACCTGTGTGGACTCCCCGATCAGAGCGGGATCCAACGGTTCAGCGAGCGTGGTCGACACGATGCCCCTTCGCTTGGTCTGTTCACGCAACGTGCAGGCGGATCTCTATCCAGCCGGACACGGATTCACCTGCGGCGAGCGATGGGGAACGCCCCGCTGCGACTGCGTCAGAGAGGATCGGGACTTCGCACGACTGCGGTTCGATGGCGCACGCGACGACCCCGCCTTCTCGGCTCTCTCTCAGTGCCCAGAACCAGAGATACGGCCAGGCCGCGCCGTCCCACAGCACTTCCGCGCGGATGCCGAGGGCCGAATTGGCGATGGCGTATCGGTGCTCCTGCAGTGCATCGCTGAACAGCATCGCGTGCAGAGGGTGGTCGGGGAATCGGCGCAGATCGATGAGGTCGCCGGAGGGCGAGGGGAAGCTGTGGAGTTCGCCCGATCCTGCTGCGCTTCGCTTGCCGGAGCCCGTCTCGAGCTCGATGCTGCCGTGCAGCGCCCCCATCGGCAGGTCGACCACTGAGCCGGCCAGGAAGGTCTCGCCGAAGGTGACGTGCTGGCCCCACAGATACGGCAGACGCCTCGCAGAGCTGTTCGTGACCGTCTCCTCGACGCGGATCACCGGCGCCGCAGCGGAAAGAGTGATCGTCTTGACGAGCGTGAACGGCAGATCCGAGCTGGCAGCGCTCAGCGCGATGACGATGTCGCCACCTGCAGCCGGGACGACATCGCCGGTCCATCGTGCATGCTGCACATCGCCATGGGCCGTGATCGGGTTTCCTCCGAACTCACACGCGAGGCCTGCGTTCGGGAACAGTTCATACCAGCCGCCGACGGTGTACTCGCGTGGACCGGCGGGGTCGGTGTAGAGGAGGTCGACCCCTGAACGGCGATCGATCAGTTCGTACAGGTGTGCACCGTGATCAACGTCGATTGCGACGGTCATCCATTCATTCGAGAGCCGGAGACAGCGGTCGCCATCGACGAACTCGTCGACGACGGACGTTCGTGAGCTCATCCCGCGCGACCGTCGTCCAGCGGACGGAACGACACCCCGAGCTGCGACAGACGTTCGAGATGTGCCGGCAGCGTGTCGGCGATGAATTGACCGTTGTCCGGTGTCCCCCAGACGACATCGGCGAAGACGCACGCCCGCGGAAACGCCATGTACTCGACCTGACCGGGAGTGGTGAGATACTCGCTCCACAACTGGAACTGAGACCCCAGGATGTGGGCGCGCTGCTCCTCGCTGAGCCCCGCAGGAACAGGGTGATAGGCGCGAATGGCAGCGAGATCGAGCAGCGGTCCGTGCGCGAGCGGCTCGATCTCGGCCGGTCCCTGGTAGTAGTCGAAGTAGGTGGACTCCTGCGGAGCCATCACCACATCATGTCCGAGTCGCGAGGCGAGAATGCCTCCCTCTTCGCCCCGCCACGACATCACGGCGGCACCCGGCGGCAGCCCGCCCTCGAGGATCTCATCCCAACCGATGACGCGCCGTCCGCGCGAGTGCACGAATGCGGTGATCTGGCCGAGGAACCAGCTCTGCAGCTCGTCCTCGTCCCCCAACTCCTCCTCTCGAATACGTCTCTGTGCCTCGGGGCTCGCCTGCCACTCTTCCTTCGGGCATTCGTCCGCCCCGAGATGGACGAACTCGAAGGGGAAGATGTCGAACACGAACTCGAGCACGTCGCGACAGAACCCCAGGGTCTCATCTGAGACGGAGAACACGTGCGGGGATACCCCCCAGCCCCGTGCCACTCGCACGGGAGTGCCGTTGCCGAGCCACGGGTAGGCGGCGATCGCGGCCTGCGCGTGACCCGGCATCTCGATCTCAGGCAGGATCTCGATCCCGAGCCGAGCAGCGTGCGATACGAACCCTTCGAGGTCTGCGCGAGTGTAGAAGCCTCCATGAGGGATGCCGTCGTGTGGCGGATCATCCGACCACGGGTCTACGTGGCGGCCGCGCACGGTGCCCTCCCGCCAGGCGCCGACCTCGGTCAGCCGGGGGTAGCCGGGTATCTCGATTCGCCACCCCTGATCCTCGGTGAGGTGAAGGTGGAGTCGGTTGAACTTGTGCAGCGCGATGAGATCGATGAAACGGTGGACGAAAGCGGGCGGCATGAAGTGGCGGCCGGTGTCGAGGTGCGCGCCACGCCACCCCAGCGACGGCTGGTCTTCGATGTGGACGTTCGGGACAGCCCACGTGATTCCGGCTTGCAGCGTCGGGGCGTAGACCTCTGCGGGCAACAGTTGTCGAATCGTCTGCACCGCATGCAGAGCACCCAGTCTGCCGGAAGCGCGCACCAGTATGCGCTGAGTCTCGACGACGACGACATATTCCTCAACGCCAAGCGTGCGATCGACCGAGAAGCGGATGCTGCCGCTGTCGTCGACGTCGAGCGACAACCCTGTCGCTGGGCGAAGGAGCTCGCCCAGGAGTCGTGCCGCATCCTCGATCTCGGCGTCGGCGCTGATCGTGGTCGAGGGGGAGAGGACGAAGGGGGCGCCGCCGAGTTCGAGGCATGCGGAAGGACGGGGCACGAGTCTGACGCTCACGAGAGCTTCTCCCCGGTCGATCCCTGGGAGATGAAGTGCGTCGTGAAGGCAACGGCGCGCTCGACGAACGCCTCGACGAGCGGGGTGCCGACCTCCTCGGACGCTCGACGAGGATCGCCGAGCGTGCCGTTGGCAGACCACGCGGAGAACGGCTGCGGCACGTCGAACCGACCCGTCGGCGGATCGGTGAACCCGTCGAGCGGTGCGATCTCGGCGGGGCCCTGCAACGCATCCGGGCGGACGAGAGCCGGGTCGCAAACCATTGCGAGGGAGGTCTCGATCTCGCAGGCGTGATGGTAACGATGCCCCGGTTCGAAGTACGCCGAAGTCAGATCGCCGATCACCTGACCCCACATCAGGTGCGCAACCGAGCAGCCGAGGTCGCGCCCGATCTCACGGGCCGCGAGTCTGGTCGCGTCGGTGTTGCCCCCGTGTCCGTTGACCACGACCACGCGGGTGATGCCGTTCGCCAGGAGCGACTCGCACACATCGCGGAGGAAGGCGAGCAGAGTCGCCGGACGCAATGTCAGGGTGCCGGCGAAGCCGAGATGATGCTCCGAGAGCCCGTATGCCATCGGCGGGCAGAGGATCGATCGCTCGCCCAGCGCGTGATCGATCCGCCGGGCGAGTTCGGTCGCGATGGCGATGTCGGTGCGCAGTTCGAGATGCGGACCGTGCTGTTCTGTCGCCCCGATGGGGACGATGGCCACGGCGGCACGTGCGAGCGCTCTCGCCGCCTCTACCGTGGTGAGGGTCGACAGTTCGGTCACGTGATGTCCTCCAGCTGCAGGCGGATGGCGACGACGCCCTTCGGGGGGACGCGCGCCGTGAGAGTGCGTCCGGTGAACCGAACGGGAAAAGCCAGATCCCCGCTCAGTGACCGGGCGCTGACGATCGGGCGCTCGGCGGTGAACTGCGCATCGCGGAACCGATACTCGGTGTTGTGCAGGATGACCTCTGCGCTCGTCGCCGAGTCCACAGCGACCACGATCTGGATGGCCGTGCTCGCGCCGGGGTTGCCGAGCGGACCACCGTCGCCTATACCGGGACGCAGAGCACGCGCCGCCTCGGCGACGAGCGCCGGCGGCGGCAGCTGCATCGGCAGCTCGATCAACCAGGTCTCGATCACTTCGTCATACGTGCTCGCGGGACGGAAGTCACGCTGGGTGACAGTGCTTTCGACGGGTGCCGCCGTCCGATCCGACTGAATGCTGAGTCGCCACGAGCCGGAGAACTCCGGCCCGCCGTCGACCGGTCCGAGAGCGACGACCTGGTCATGAGCGGCACGGATCTCGTCGAGCAGGGCATCGGGATACAGATCGGGCCTCAGCACGAGCACCGGCCCGGTGACGGACGCGTGCTGCTCTGCTGAGGCGATCGTGCCGACGATGGCTCCCGCGCGGAGCAGGCTGCTGAGCAGAGTATGCGTGTGCGCGACGCGGTCCTCGATGAACCGATCCACCTCGGTATCGAGAGTGCGGGGGGAGTAGAGCAGGGTGAATCCGCCGGCACCGTCGCGAGGCGCCGTATCACAGGTGCTGCGCAACCTGTCCAGATCCGCCCAGACGTCAGCCGCGATCCCGTCGGCGAGACAGTAGAGGCTGGCGTCGAGGCACGCGGTGCTCTCGCGCTCGCCGGGGTCCCATGCGCGCAAACTCGTCAGCAGCCGCTGGTCGCGCTCGAGCATCGCCGGTGCCGTGTGCACCACGTCCCATTGCTCGTAGGTGTCGTGCACGGAGACGAGACCGGCAAGAGGCATGTGCGGGAGGTGTGCGCGGATCAGGAGGACTGCCGCCATCTGGCCGTGGATCGGAGGGTGGGTGGGGGCCTCGAGCAGCTCCACGCCTGCTGCGACGGTCTCGAGGACGAAGCCGTCGACTCCCGCGGCGGCGAGCGTGCGGTAGTCGATGCCGAAGCGGTACAGAGCCTCGAACGGGTCGCGCATCCACGCATTGTTGAGTATGACGATGGCGCCTATGGCGTGCAGGCTCTCGCTGACCGTCGACCAGAACGCCTCCCACCTCAGGGCGAGGAAGGCGATCCACTCGCGGCGGGCTGACGCCCAGATCCAGGCGGCGCGCTCGGTGGTGAAGCCCGCGGGAACCGGAGTGCTGCGGTGCTCCTCGAACTGTTCGATCATGTCGTCGGAGAAGTCGGCCGCCCAGAGCGGCAGGCGAGGGCTGGACAGTCCGTCGGCGCCGTGCAGCCCGTCGAATCCGTAGTAGACGAACACCGCGGTGAGGCCCGAGGTCAGCGTGTCGACGTAGGGGGTGCCGTCTGCCAGGCGACCGAGGGGGTTGATCAGACCGGGCCGCTTCGCGCCCATCCGGTCGGTCACCGTGAGCTCAGGGTGATCGAGATTCCACGAGCCCTGCTGCGTGCGTCCGTCGAGCTCGAACTGGTACAGGTCGAAGATCGCGAAGAACACGGCGACACCGGCGCCCTGCAGCGCGCGGACGAGGCCGCGCAGCTGCGACCTCGTCCAGTCCTGCCGTGGTCCCCGCACCGCGACCGGCCTGGCAGCGTACGAGGTGCACTCGGTCGGGATCAGCCCGTCGTCGTCATCGCGATGCGCATGGACGAACTCGGCGCTGAAAAGGAGCAGGGAGAGTCGCTCGGGGCGCTCACCCATGTCGCCGAGTACGGCCTCGGCACCAAAGTCGGGGAGTGTGTTGTCAAATCCGATGAGTTCGATCCAGACGTGCTTCGCGGGGGAAGCGGTGGGACCGTGTTCGAGGGTGGAGGACGGCATCGGTGACTATCCCTTCACACCGGTGACGACGACGCCCTGGATGAACCACTTCTGCGCGACGGCGAACAAGGCGATGCAGGGCAACATCGAGAAAAGTGTCGCAGCCATCATGAGAGGGAAGTTCTGACTCTGCGCGCCGACGAAATTGCTGATGCCGAGGGAGAGCGGGAACTTGTCCTGCGATTGCAGGAAGATGAGCGGACCGAGGTAGTCGTTCCAGTACTGCAGGAACGCGAAGAGTCCGACGATCATGAGGGCCGGTTTCGACAGCGGAAGGATGATGGTGAGGAAGATGCGGATCGATCCCGCGCCGTCGATACGCGCGGCCTCATCGAGCTCGAGCGGGATGTTCAGGAAGAACTGGCGCAGCAAGAAGGTGTTGAACGGCGCGGCGAAGAATGCCGGCACAAGAATCGGCAGATAGGTGTCGATCCAGCCGATGTTGCTGAAGATGATGTACGACGGGACCACGGTCACCCAGATCGGCACCATCATCGTGCTCAGCATGAGGAAGAACAGCGGCTCGCGGAAGCGGAAGCGGAAGCGCGCGAATCCATATGCGGCGCAGGCGCTGCTGATCACGCTGCCGGCGACGCCGACAACCGTCAGCACGATCGTGTTCCAGGTGTAGGTCAGGAAGGGTGCTTCGGTGAAGATATCCGCGAAGTTGGCCCAATCGATCGGATTCGGGAGCCACTTGATCGGGTAGTCGTAGACCTGGTCGGGCGTCTTCAGGCTGGTGCTCAGCATCCAGAAGAACGGCACCATGTACATCACGCAGCCGACCGCGAGCACGGCGTAGGTGATGACCATGATCATGCGACGTCGACTCGTGCGGCTCATGGGCGCGGCGTGCTGCTTGCGGCGCGGTTCCTCGGCGAGCGGCACGGGCGAGGAACGCGGCTTCTCGGTGATGGTCATCGGTTCTTTCCTCGGTCGGCGGCGTAGAAGACCCAGCGGCTGGAGGTGCCGTAGAAGATCGCCGTGATGATCAGGATGATGGCGAAGAGCACCATCGACAGCGCGCAGGCGTAGCCGAGACGCAGGTCCTTGAACGCCGTGTCGTAGATGTACAGCGAGAAGAAGTAGGAGCCGTAGTCCGGTCCGCCCTTCGTCATTACGAACGCCTGGGTGAAGATCTGGAAGGTGCCGATCAGTCCGAGGATGAGCTGCAGCAGGATCACCGGCGACATCATCGGCAACGTGACCGCGCGGAAGGTGCGCCACCAGCCGGCTCCGTCGAGACCGGCGGCCTCGTAGAGCTCCGTGGGAATGCCCTGCAGCCCTCCGAGGTAGATGATGATCGACGAGCCCACGGCCCACAATTGCATGATGACGATCGCCGGGATGACCCAGGTCTGGCTCGTGAGCCAGGGGATCCCCGGGATCCCGACGAGATTCAGGACGCCGTTGATGACGCCGAAATCACGATGGAAGACGAAGCCCCAGAGCACCGTGACCGCGACGCCGGAGAGCACGGACGGTAAATAGTAAATCGTGCGGAAGACGCCCATGCCGACGAACTTCTGGTTCATCAGCATGGCGATCCCGAGGCCGAGGATCAGACTGAGCGGCAGGTACAGCGCCACGAAGATGAACGTGACCTTGAGGGACTGCCAGAACAGCGGATCGTCGGTGAAGATCTTGGTGTAGTTGTCGAAGCCGATCCAGACCGGGGCACCTCCTCCTGACCAGTCGGTGAACGACAGGTAGATCGCGACGCCGATCGGGATCGCCGAGAAGAGCAGGAAGCCGATCAGCCACGGCTGGATCCAGAGGAACCCGGCCCGCGCCTCGCGGCGCGCATGGGGGCTGGTCTTCCGCACGCCGGACGGACGGCGCGCCTGTGCCGCCGCAGTCGGCTGCGGAGGGAGTCCCGCGGTCGAGACCTGCGGCGGCACAGCGGTCACCGGTTGGTCTCTTCCTGGATCGCGGTGAGCGTCTCGCGGGGGTCTCCGCCGTTCATCAGCGAGGCCACGCGGTTGCCGTAGGCGATCTCGTACTTCGCCCAGAGCGGCGGGTAGCTGATCGCCGCGGCATCCTGGCCGATGGCGGGGAAGAGGAGATCACGCGCAGGGTCCGTGGTGCGGGCGGTGACCAGTGCGCTCTGCAGGTACGGGATGGTGGACTGCACCGGCTCGGAGCCGAGGTAGTCGAGGAACTTCCACGCGGCGTCGACGTTCTTCGCGTCGCGGCTCAGGCCCCAGCCGCCACCTGCGGTCGCGATCTCGCGCTTGCCGGTGGATCCCTTGGGCAGAGCGACGATCTCCCACTCGAACTTGTCGGCGATCGCCTCCTTGGCGCCTGCGGCGTACCAGGAGCCGTTCATGAACATGGCGACCAGGCCGCCGGCGAACGGATCGACACCCGTAGGCAGACCCTCGGAGCTCGGCACGGCGCCGGCCTTGATCGCCGCGTTGATCTGCTCGAAGGTTGCGATGTTCGCGTCGTTGTCGACGATGGCCCTGCTGCCGTCCTCGGAGAACACCTCGCCGCCGTTCGCCTTCATGACGCCGCGCATTCCCCAGGAGCTGCCGTTGACGAAGCCGCCCCAGCGGGTCTGCTTCCCGCCTTCCTTGAGCGTGAACGCCTCGGAGATCTCGTAGAAGTCGTCCCACGTCCAGTCGCCGTTCGGCACCGGGATGCCGAGCTCGTCGAACATCGTCTTGTTGACGTAGATGCCGTACCCCGACATGTCCTCCGGGAGTGCGACGAGCTTGCCGCCGGCCGAGAACTGGGCCTCGACGGCCGGGTAGAAGTCGGCGCGGTTGACGGAGTTCTTCGTGTCCTTGATGAAGCCGTCCAGCGGCTGCAGCCATCCGGCCTCGGCGTGCGCGGCGAGCTCGAGAGTGCGGACGTAGTAGATGTCCGGCAGCGTCTTCGCGAGCGCCTGCGTCTTCACCTTGGTGTTGTACTGCTCGCCGTCGGCGATGTTCAGCAGGTTGACCGTGGTCGACGAGTTCTTGCCCTGGTAGGCGGCGATGACGTCGCGGAGCTGCTTCTCCCAATCGGCGGAATCGTTTGCGAGAAGCGAGACGGTGCCTCCGCCTCCGCCGCCTCCCGCGCCTCCGCCGCCGGGGGAGCAGGCCGAGAGGGCGAGCATCGCCGCTGCGGCCGCGGTTCCGCTCAGGAACGTGCGACGTGTCGCCTGGTGGGTGAAAAGTCCTGTGGTGTTCGCCATGGCGGCTCTCCTCGATATGGCCAGTGCTGTGGTGGCTGGCTGTCGCGGGATGCGACGGCCAGGTGACGCGTGGTGCGATCGGCGATGACGACGGGTGGTGATCATCGGCAGCGATGATTAGTTCACGTATTAGAACTTCAGGTCAGCTATTTGGACGATCGTATCGACGCCATGGTTCGGTGTCAATCTTCGGACGCGGAGGAAGCAGCAGCATCGCGGGGGCGCCGTGACTGGGGCTGCCACCCGAGAAGACGCTCGGCCCGCGACCAGTCGAGGTGTCGGCGTTGGTGGTCGCCTGTGATGGCCATCGCCGTGCACCCGGGCTCGTCGCGAAGCACCGCGGCTCCGAACGCCGCGGCGGTGTCCGACGCGGAGGTCATCACGATGGCGTGCTTGTCATCCGAGCTCGCCAGCCAGACGTCGTCGGCCATCGGCAGCACGAGGCGGAGGATCGTGATGTGCAGGCCATGTTCGGTCGCGGCCGCTCGGGCCACATCCTCACCCAGCCGTTTCGACAGCCCGTAGGCATCGACGGCATCCGGTGTCGAATCATCCGTCGACGACAGGAACGCATCGAACACCGACAGGGAACCCGCGATCACGACCCGACGTACGTCGGCGCGCGCAGCGGCTTGGAGGGCGTTGTACAGCCCTGTGACGTTCACGTCGAACTGGCTGCGTGCCCACGCCGGGCTGCCCCACCCCTCCTTGGTGCCCATGGCCATGTAGACGATCGCGTCCATGCCTTCCGCGGCGCGCGTGAGCGCGTCCTGGTCGAGCACATCGACCTCGATGGTGGTGGCCCAACCCAGCCGTAGATCCGGCATGCGGTCGGCGACCTTCACGAGGTGACTCTCGGCGAGCGTGGGGCCGATCAGGCGCCCGAGGTGCCCGCCACCGCCGATTATCAACAGTTTCATGTGGTTTCCCATCCTTGCCGAGCGTGGCCGTGTGGCCCGCATCCGATGAGCCGACCCGCGGCTCCGTCTCTCAGATCCATAGGGGATGCCGTGATGCTCGGTGATGGAGGCCATCGAATTCGGCACTGCCGTCGTCGAGGCGGATCCTGAGGGCGGCCCCTGGCGCCTGCACGGGCATCGTGGCGTTCATGGTGGAGTCGCGCCAGAGCTGGTCCGTATCGACGTACTGCCGCTCCCTCCCGTCGCCGAGCGCGAAGGTGAGCAGCCGGCGGACGGGCGCGGGTCGGGAACCCCGGGGGACTCTGCGCCGTTCGAGCAGCTCGTCGTCGACCGTGATGCCGAGGCCGGGTCCGGCCGGCACGGTGACATGGCCGCCGCGGATCTGCAGAGGGTCGGTGAGCAGGTCATCGCGATAGATGTTCATGGCCGTGATCGCGGGCAGCCGTGCCGACTCCGCGACCGAGCCCACATGGGCGACCCACGCCGTCGTGATCGCGGTACCGCACATCTGCAGGAAGACGTCCTTGTGGAACGCAGCGGCCGTGTCGGACTGCGCGAACGCCGCGGCGGGGTCCTGCCCGTTGACGACGAACCCGTCCAGGGTGTCCTGAGCGAGCCAGGTCGGGGCCAGGCCGACGTCGTAGTGCTCGACGAGAGGCGTCGAGATCGCGGCCCGAATGCGCGCCTGCCCCGCCGTGTCGGTGCGGTCGAGGGGACTCTCGAACAGGCCGATCTTCTCCTCGCGTTGAAGCTCCTGCAGAACAGGGAGCGCCTGTGCCGCGGACACCAGCATCGAATTCCAGTCGATGTCGATGCGGTACTCATCTGGTGTGGCAGCGGAGATCGCGGCAACCTGCTCGCGGATGTCGAACCACGGGCGTCCCTTGACCTTGTGCGACAGGTAACCGGCAGCGACCGCGGCGGCGGCCTGCTCTGCCAGCACTTCCGGTGGCATCTTGGTGTTCCACCAGGAGATCGGGCATCGATCGCGAACCACCGGCCGCCCGAAGAGCTCGTTCACGGGGACTCCGAGCGCCTTGCCGAGCGTGTCGAACAGCGCCATCCGCAGGGGCGTTCCGATTCCGGGCGTGTGCAGCACCTCGAGCGGCGTACGTCCGATCGCGAAGGCGGCGAACTCCTCGCTCACCGGCTCGCCGGTGTAGTAAATGAGCGTCTCGCCGTAACCGGTGATCTCCGGATCATCCGTGCGTACCCTCACGACCTCGAGGTACTCCCACTCGTGGTTGTGCAGCTGGGTCCACGGCGCGATGGATGCGATGAAGGGGAGCCGGATGGGGATGGTCTCGACGTCGACGATGCGGGGCTGCATGCGCACTCCTCTCTGTGAAATGGGCGGGTCTGCTAAGGAGTCGGCGTCTTCACGAACGTGAACCTGTCGACGTGGATGGTCGCGTAGTCGGCCGCGTTCCCCGTAGATGCGACGTAGACATACTCATCGGCTGTCGGCGAGGGGGTGAAGGTGCCCACCTTCACGGTGCGCCACAGCTGGTTCTCCAGTGCGGATCCGGTCACCGATACAGGGCTCGTCACGGCGGCTCCGGCCGTTCCGTCGTAGATGCCCAGGGTGAGCGCGGGCGAGGACGGGCGGAAGATCGTCGGATAGTCGTTCGCGTCGTACGTGATGTCGTGGGCAAAGCGCACCTTCACGTCTGCGTAGACGTCGTAGGAGACCCCGGGCTCCAGATCCTGCGCATCCCAGTTCCACCGCACGTTGCGGGCGGTGCCTCCCGTGGCGACGGGCTCGAGGGCGGTCGATCCGTCGCCGGCGCTCGTGTCTGCCGCCTCGGCGGTGGCGGTGCCGGTCACGGTGAAGTCCGCATCCTCGCCGACGAGATCCGGCGCGGAGGTCGAGAGCTTCACGATGCGTCCTTCTCCCGGAGCGAAGGGGAGGTCGGCGATCACCAGTTGCGAACCGCTGCGCACGGCGGTCACCGCGGTCCCGCTCGCCGCATCGGACACGGAGCTGATCGGCGCGCCGACGGCGTCGGCATCGATCGTGATGGTCACGTCGGCCGCATCCTCGACGTCGTGGTTCACGACGACGAGATAGAGATCGCCGGTCTCATGGTCCACATGTGTGGTGACATCCGCCGAGGCATAGGCGCCGTCACCGCCTCCGCCTCCGGATGCGGTCGCGATATTGGCCACGCGGGTCATGCTCTGGATGACGGGCCGCAGTGCGGAGAGCTCCGCGAACATCTGCTCGATGATGTCGTACCGGGCGGTGTGGGTGCCGTCGGGGTCGATCATGCCGTTCCACGCGTTCGTGGCCTGATACATGAAGTAGTGGAATCCCTTTGCCCCGTGGCCGACCGCCTCATAGGTCATCGATCGGATCTCGGCGTCGCTCGGGTCGCGGTACCACCCCGGCTGTTCGAAGGCCTGCAGGATCGTCCAGAAGGGGGCAGAGCTGGAGATGTCCTTCTTGGTCTGGAGGTGGAGGAAGTCGAGCAGCACCTCGTAGTCGATGCCCGGGTATCCGAGATCCGTGTAGTCGCCGGCGGGCTTGCCCCACAGGGCCCCGTACGGGTCGGAGGTCATCGCCTGCAGCCCGAGCTCGGAGAAGTACTTGTCGGCGCTGTGCGCGCCGCTGAGATCGACCATGACGGCGTGATCGGGGTCGGCGGTCTCCACGAGCTTCTTCAACTTGCCGATGGTCTCCCGCAGCTTGTCATTCGCGTGAGGAGGTTCGTCGTACAACAGGTAGCCGCCGAACGCGCTCTTCGGCTTCAGCTGGTCGACGATCGCCTGCACACGAGCCTGCATCGCGAACTCGTCGCTGTTCACCGGGTCGCTGTAGATGACGTCCCACCAGCGCGGGTTGACCACGACGGTGAGCCCGTGTTCGGCGGCTTGATCCAGGATCGCCGAGGTGACAGCCGGCCGCGTGACGTCGAAGTTGCTGATGATGACGTCGTTCGCTCCGGAAGCGGCGATGTCCGCGAAGGTCGTGTCAGTGTAGGCCGTGGCATCCGTGACGTTCTTCGGGATGATCGCACCCTCGTACCAGACGCCGAGCGGGAACTCCTCCTCGGGGTGCAGGTCGGGAGCGGTGGCCAGCGTCACACCCTGAACGGAGCGGATGCTCACGTCGCGCGTCGTCGAGCCGTAGCTCACTCGCGCGGTGTATGTGCCGGCTGCGACCGGCGCGCCCGCACCGTCGTCGCCGTCCCAGTAGGCGGAGCCGGTTTCCGTCACCGCGGCGTCGGCGAGGAGCGTGCGCACCACGTTGTTCGACCCGTCCAGGATGCGCACGGTGATGGCCTGGGTGCCGGGCACGGAGAACGAGATGGTCGTCCCGTCGTTGATGCCCGCGGAGCTGCCGGCGCTGATCTGATACGGATAGGCGCTCACCTGTTGCGGTATTGCGTCGGATGTCGCGGCTCGACTGAGCGTGACCTGATCCACCAGGACCGCGGAGTACTCGGCGGCGTTGTCGACCTTCGCGAAGAACACGCGGTTGACGTGCGTGGGGTCGAGCTCCACGGAGGAGGGCAGCGCGACCGTCCAGACGAAGTTGTACTTGGCGTTCTCATCGTCGCGCGGGCTCTCGAACGTGTGCGGAGGGATGAGGTGCACCCCGGCGGTCGCGTCGTAGACACCCATCGTGAACATCTCGCCCGATGAGCCCAGGTAGTCGGTGCGCTCCATCCGGATGGCGGCGGTCACGGTGTACGCAGTGTCGGCATCGATCGCGTCGCCATCGACATCCGCCTGCACGTCCCACGACGGTGTGGAGCCGTTCTCGAGGCGGGCGACGCTGCCATCGGCCGCCGTCGGCTCGTGCTGTCGCTGCACCCCGTTATAGAGGACGAAGTCGTCATCTTCGATGACATGCGGCTTGTACGGGGTGAAGCTGAGGCTGTCCACGGACACCGTGGAGATCTGGGAGGCGTTGTCACCGCTCGCCACGTAGAAGGAGATGGTGTTGGCGGAGGCGGTCGGTACGTAGATCCCGATGCTGTACTCCGCCCAGGTGTCGTCGGCGGTGCTCGCGGCGGAGATCGTGCGGTTCGGCAGCAGATGCTGCCCTGCTGTCCCGTCGTAGGCGCCTACGCTGAACGCGTCACCGGAGGGGGAGGCGACCGCGTGCTCCACCTTGACCCGGAACGACACCTCATACGGTTGATCCGTGACGAGTGCGCTGAAGTCCGCCCGATGGTACTGGATGTTCCAGCCGAGCCCGGTGTTCGCGACGCGGGCTACCGAATCATCGGATGCCGTCGTGTCGGTGACGCGTGCCGCGCCGCCATGGAGCGTGAAGGCGTCGTCTTGCACATCCGCGCTCTCTGCATTCGCTGCCCCAGGGACGATGGTGGTCGGGGCGCTCAGGATGCCGAGGACGATGCCCGTGACGGCGACGATCGCAAACCAGGAGTGCTTCATTCGTTGTTCTCCAGACGGACGAGGGTCGGATGACGGATGCCTTGCGAAGAGCGTCAGGGCGGGGGATTTTCTCTCGGGTCAGCTCCCGAGGCGGACCAGAATCTTGGAGGCCTTGCTGGTGCCATCCGCGAGATCCGCGAAGGCGCGGGGCGCATCGGCGAGGAGGACGGAGTCGTCGATCAGTGGTTCGAGGTCGGCCGCGTGGGCTGCTACCCACTCCGCGGTGCTCCGGAACTGCGCGGCGGTGTAGCAGAAGCTCCCGATCACCGTGCGCTCCTCGGTGCTCACCCGGTAGGCGTCGAGATCGAGCTGGGGGGAGCCCATGCCGAGCAGGACGATCCTCGCTCCCTCCGCCGACACCTGGAGTGCCTGAGCGAGCGTCGAGCTCAGTGCGACGGCATCGATCACGACGTCGGGTCGGCGTCCCAGCTCTGCATCGACGGCCGAGGCGAGGTCGACGTCCGCGGGATTCAGCACCGGGAAGCCGAGCTGTGTGACCAAGGTGGCACGTGCCGCGGAGATCTCGGACACGACCACTCGAGCGCCCAGGCGGCGAGCTGCGAGAGCGGCGGCCTGCCCGATGGGGCCCCCGCCGATCACGAGGACGGCGCTCGCAGGTCCGACGCCGCCTCGGGTGGCCGCGCGGAAGCCGACCGCGAGCGGCTCGACGAGCGCCCCGAGGTCGGCGGGCATGTCCGGGGGAAGGACCACGACGTTGCGCGCGGGGACGGCGATCTGCTCGGCGAAAGCAGCGATGATCAGCGGATCCACGCCGATCACACGACGTCGGGGGCAGAGCTGCTCTCCCGGGTCGAGGCAGACGGCGCATTCGCCGCAGCTGAGGACGGGGTCGATTGTGACGAGATCGCCGAGGGCTAGGTGCTCGTCGGCGTCGGCGCCGAGTGCGGCGATGCGGCCGACCGTCTCGTGACCCATGATCTGTCCCGGCATGCGCCGGCCGTTCTCGCCCGTGTAGCCGTGCAGGTCGGAACCGCAGATGCCGGTCGCGATGACCTCGACCAGAACCTCGCCGGGGCCGGCGACCGGATCGGGACGGTTCTCGACCGTCAGTCGATTCGGGCCGTGGTACACCAGAGCTTTCACCAGCACTTCTTCTTTCATGTATGTGAACAGCAAGACAGCTTTATGAACTGCCCGAAGCCTAGCGGCCCGGCCGGTGAAAATGCACGCGTCGCGACGAGATTCCGACCGAATTGGTTCACATAGTCGAATTACGTTTCATGTAGACGAAGTTCTGCTAGCGTTTCCTCAACTTCGTCGACCGAGACGGATGCCCATCGCCCCCGTCTCTCTGGAGCCACATGCCCACGAACGCCGCGCCGATCCTCATCGAGAACGGCCGCGTCCATCACGCGGATCGCGGCTGGCGAGATCACGGCAGTGTGTGCATCGCCGACGGTCTCATCGTCGAGTCACAGGCGGATGCCGACGTCGTCGCGATCGACGCCTCAGGTCTCCTCGTGGTTCCCGGCCTCGTCGACCTGCACACGCACATCTTCCGCGGGCAGGACGCCGGGGTCGAGCCCGATGCGCTCGGCGCCCGCACGGGTGTGACGACCATGGTCGACGCCGGCAGCGCGGGGGCGCACCTCTTCGGTGCATTCGAGGCCTCCACCATCGTGCCGGCGGCGACGCGGATCGTCGCGTTCCTGAACATCGCCAGCATCGGCATCACCAGCTTCAAACTTCACGGGGAGCTGCAGACGCTCGACTACTGCGACACCGCGGCGGCGATCGCCGCGGTGGAGCGGCACCGTGAGCACCTCGTCGGGATCAAGGTCCGCGCGTCGGCCGATGTCGGGGCCGACAATGCGGTCGAGGCGCTGCGGCGTGCCAGAGACGTGGCGGACGCGACCTCCCTGCCCTTGATGGTGCACCTCGGACCGGCGCCGGCGACGGTCGACCAGATCCTCGACCGTCTCGCGCCCGGTGACATCCTCACCCACTGCTTCACCGGCTTCTCGGGCAATCAGGTGGCGGACTCCACTCCGCGCTCGTCCGTTCGCCGGGCCTATGAACGCGGCGTCATCTTCGATGTGGGACACGGAGGCAGCGGCTTCGACGCCACCGTCGCCCGCACCATGATCGACGCGGGACTCCCTCCCCACGTGATCAGCTCCGACGTGCACCGCTACTCGATCGACAGCATCCCCGGACTGCCCGCCGCGATGTCGAAAATGCTCGCACTCGGAATGCCATTGGAGTCTGTGATCACCGCAGCGACGAGTGCGCCGGCTGCGGTCGTCGGGCTGCGGGAAGAAGGAATAGGTTCGCTCGCGCCGGGATCCGTGGCTGACGTCGCGGCGTTCCGGCTGGACGACGGCGACGTCGAGTTCTCCGATGGCCACGGCCACACCTTCAGCGGGACGCAGCAGCTCGTTCCGGCACTCACCATCCGTCACGGCAGCGTGGTGTTCCCGACCGATGCCGTTCGGGCTATGACAGGAGAATCATGAGCATCTACGACGATCTCGGAGTCACACAGGTCATCAACGGCGTCGGTCCAGCGACGCGCCTGGGCGGGTTGCCGGTGTCGGAGCCGGTGTGGGCGTCTATGCGGGAGGCGATGAGCGTGACCGTGCGCATCAGCGCTCTGCAGGCGGCAGCAGGACGAAGGCTGTCCTCGTTGCTCGGCGTGCCCGCCTGCTATGTCACCTCGGGTGCCGCGGCGGCGCTCACGCTCGGAACGGCCGTCGCCCTCACCGGCACCGACAGCGAGAAAGTCGACGCACTCCCGAACACCACAGGAATGCCGAACCGCGTCATCATCCAGCGGGCACAGCGCGATCCCTATGACCATGCGGTCACGGCGACCGGCGCTGAACTGGTCGAGATCGGCTATCCGCACACCACGCACACCAGCGAACTGGAGCGCGCGATCGATGAGCGCACCGCCGCCGTGCTGGTGCGGCCCGGTGCGCCGGGCAACATCCTCACCCTGCGCACGATCTCCGAGATCGCCCACGAGCGCGGAATTCCGGTGATCGTCGACGGCGCTCTGCGGGTGCCGCCCATCGAGCGCCTGCAGCAGCTCTTCGCCGATGGCGCCGACCTCGTGGCCGTCAGCGGCGGCAAGAAATTCCGGGCTCCGCAGGCCACCGGCATCCTCTGCGGCCGCCCCGAGCTGATCGCCGCTGTCGCGCTCCATCATCAGGACATGGATGAGCGGGAGCAGACCTGGATGAGCGGAGAGCACGCTGACTCGCCGGAACCCTGGGCGCGGTCGGCGCCGCCGCGACATGGGATCGGACGTTCGATGAAGGTCGGTCGTGAGCAGATCGCCGGCCTCGTCACCGCCGTCGACCGCTACGTCAACGCCCCGGGGGAGGACGACCGTGACGGACTCGCCGAACTCGACATCCTGGAGGAGCGGCTCCGCGAACACTCGTCGACCACGGTGACACGCGGATTCGAGGAGTCACTCGACGTGCCCGTTCTGCACCTCGACCTGAGCGCGACGGGCGTCGAGAGCGACATCGTGATCCGAGCGCTGGCCACCGGAGATCCGGCGATCGCCGTCGGGGAGGACCATGCCTGGCGCGAGGTGCTCACGGTGAATCCGCTCGCGCTGCTCCCCGGCGACGGAGCGCGGTTCGCGGAGGCCTTCACGCGGACTCTCGACCGGCTCATCGCCGAACGTGGAGCGACGGTCGGGGCCTCGTCGTGACGCGCATCGCCGGATCCTCCGCCGCAGTCCCGCCGCCGGCCGGGCCCTACTCGCAGAGTGCGCGCATCGGCCCGTTCGTCGCGAGCTCTGGCCAAGCCGGGTTCCTGCCGGACGGCTCGCTGCCCGATGACGTCGCCGAGCAGACACGACTCGCCCTCGCGCACGTGCGCGACGCCCTCCAGGCGTCCGGGGCCGGCTTCGAGCAGGTGCTGCACATGCGCATCTACTTGACCGATCCGTCGCAGTTCGCGACGATGAACGAGGTCTACACGGAGTTCCTCGGCGCTCCGTATCCGGCGAGGACGACGGTGTACGTGACTCTGCCCGAGGGCATGTACGTCGAGATCGACGCCCTCGCCGTCGTGTGACCTGCAGGCGTCGTGGATAACTGCGATGGACCGCGTCAGAGCGAGCGGGTCATGCCGGCCGCCGCAGAGCGCAGGGTGAGCAGCACCTCGTCGCGCAAGGCGGCGACGTCGGCGACCCGCGCCGACGGGATCGAGCAGCTGATGGCCGCCACTACGCCGCCGCTCGGTGTTGAACACCGGAACGGCGATGCAGTAGAGCCCTTCGGTGTACTCGCCGGTGTCCTCGGAGTACCCGCGCTCGCGCGCAGCCTGCAGCACTTGCAGGAGTTCAGGGAGTGAACTGATTGTCTGGTCCGTGTACTTCCGCATCCGTACCCCGGTGAACCGACGGATGACTTCCTCTTCCGGCAGGGCGGACAGCAGCACCTTGCCGAGACCGGTCGTGTAGGCCGGCAGTCGCTTCCCGACCTCGGAGAAGAGGCGAAGTGGCTGATCCGAATCCTCTTTTGCGATGTAGACGTTCTCGATCCCGTCGAGGACCGCCATCTGGATCGTCTCGTTGAGCTGATCCCGTGCTTCCCGGAGGAAGACCTTGCCCGCTGCGGCGAGATGATCGGGGAGTACGAAGCCCCGGCCGACCTGCCACGCTCGTACGCCGATTCGATAAACCTTGTCGTCGGGGTCCAGGTCGAGATACCCGCGGTTCGTCATGACTTGGAGGAGGCCGTGGAGGCTGCTCTTCGGCAGGCTGAGAGCCTCGCGGATCGCGCCGAAGCTCTGACCGTCCTCGTGCTGCGACAGCAGGTCCAACAGATCCATCACGCGCTCAGCGGACTTGATCGAGCTGCCGGACGGGACTGCGGGCGTCCGGGTGCTGCTCGACGGAGGACGAACTTCCTTCGTGCTGACGTCGGTGTTCGGCACGGGGTCTCCTTCAGTGCGGGATTGCGCCGAGGCGCCGGGTCGATGGTGGGTGGGTTGACCGGTCGCGGATGAGGTCACGGCGAGCCCCCTGAGAGCTTGTGGAGTACATTCTGCATGGTTCCGCTCAGGCCCGCCTCGTGGATCGGGATCACGAGCTCGCATTCGGCGAGATAGCGCTCGATGACCCGGCGACACGTGGCGACATCCTCGGCGATGCCGATCGGGCGACGCTGATCCAGGTTCTCCTGGGTGAACGCCGTCTCGAGGATGCCGACCGATCCGATCTCGGTCTGCACGATGACGCCCGCGGACCCGGGGTGGTGTCCCCCGGTGGCTTCGAAGACGACGCCGGGCACCACCTCCGCGCGCTCGTCGACCAGGTGCAGGCGTCCGTCGATACCGAATGTGCGCAGTGCCGCCCACGCGTCCGCAGTGAAGTAGAACTCAGGCGCGGGGTGACCTGGTGCGCCGTCGAGGAACTCGAGCACGCCGGCGCGGGCGACGTACACGTGTGCGCGGGGGAGCAGGTCCGGACTCAGGCCGCCGGTCGAATACGTGACGGCCTGGGTGACGAGAGCGAAGTCGACCTGCTCCGGGGTGATGCCGAATGCGGCGTAAGCATCGGCCAATGTGCGCGGTTCCTGGAAGATCGCGTCCTCGTGCACGCCCTGGTTCGCGCGATCGAGTGCTCCCCGATCTGCAGGGTCGAGAGGGAGGCCGGTGTCGATGATGCCGATGTGCTCGGCGGAGCGCAGGAGCCACACCGAGAACTCGAGGGGGACGAGGGTCGTGTCGTTCTCTCCGAAGAGAACCTCCCAGCGCGGCGCGGGAAGGGTTCCGACGCGAAAGGACCGGATGTCGAACATGGGCCTCCGAAGATGCTGAGTAATCGGTGCGCCCAAGTCTGGTGCGAACATCGATCACATATCTGAACCAACTCTACATCATTTCCTCGCAATTGGGTCGATCGTCCACTAGTGTGAACTCATGTTCGGACTGACGATCGACAAGATCACCCTGATCGCAGTCCTTGCCGCGTTCCTGATCGGCCCCGAACGTCTCCCCGCGGCGGCCGCAGGTCTCGCGCGCATGGTCAGAGGGCTGAAGGAGATGGCGGGCGGCGCGCGAGACCGTCTCCGCGATCAGGTCGGGCCGGAGTTTGACGATGTCGACTGGAAGAAGCTTGATCCCCGGCAGTACGACCCGCGGCGCATCATCCAGGACGCGCTTCTCGACGATTCGCCTCGCCCGACGAACCCCGCAGCGTCGACCACGACCGCTGTTCCTGCACAACTCATAGATCCGGAGTCATAGACCATGTTCGGAAACGCCCTCTCTGGTTGGCACCTGCTCATCCTCCTCGCCGTCGTGCTGTTGCTCTTCGGTGCGGCGAAGCTCCCTCGTCTCGCTCAGAGCGTCGGTCAGTCGATGCGCGTGTTCAAGAGCGAAGTGAAGACGATGAAGGAAGAGAACGAGGTGTCGGCTTCCCCGCTCGATGACGCGCCCGTCGTCCCGGCCGCGTCAGTGGTGGCGCCACCTCTGCGCGCCGAACCGCCGCGGCAGAACCTCGACGCCTGAACCGGTCTGACGATGCGCGGTGTGCGGCGGGCTCAGTCCCGCGAAAGGCGCATGTCGATCGGCGGGCATCTGGTCGAACTGCGCAGGCGGCTCTTCATCTCGGCCATCGCCGTGCTCATCGGAGTGGTCGTCGGGTTCTTCCTGTCGGAGTTCCTCATCATCGTGATGAGCGCGCCCGTGCGCGCCATCGAGGAAGGGCAAGGGCGCGCGTTCCTCAACTTCGCGAATGTGACGAGCGCCTTCGACCTGCGGATGAAGATCGCCCTGACCGTGGGGATCGTCGTCGCGAGTCCGGTCTGGCTCTATCAGATCTGGGCCTATCTCGTGCCCGCGCTCACGCGCAAGGAGGTCGGCGTCGCCGCCGGCTTCGTCAGTGCGGCCCTCCCGCTCTTCCTCCTCGGCTGCTTCGCCGGGTGGTATGTGCTGCCGCACATCGTCGTGCTCATGCTCGGGTTCACCCCCGAGGCGGCGGGCAACTTCCTCGACGCGGCGACCTACTACGACTTCGTGCTGAAGCTCACGATCGCCGTGGGAGTCGCCTTCGTGCTTCCGGTGTTCCTCGTGCTGCTGAACGCCGTCGGCGTGCTCGCGGCGTCCAGCATCATCCGAGGCTGGCGCTGGGCGATCCTCGTGATCGTGATCTTCACGGCGTTCGCGACGCCAGCCGCCGACGTCGTGTCGATGGTCGTGCTGGCCGTGCCGATGATCGCGCTGTACTTCGCGGCGTACGGAGTGGCGTACCTGCACGATCGGCGGGCCGCGAAGCGCCGAGCGCGCGAAGCGGGGGTCCTGCTCGCCTCGGAAGGACTGCCCGGATGACGACCGTTCGGATCGAGGGTGCGGCCCTCGAGAGGTTTCTCGTCGGAATGGTCGACGTGGAGCGCGCCGAGGGGGCGATCACTCCGCTCCGCCTCCCGCGTCTGGCGCACGCGCAGTTCCCGAATGTGTCGCTCGCCCGCATGGTGCGCTGCCCCGTGGGGGTTCGCCTGCGAGTATCGACGGCTGCCTCACGTATCAGGGTGGATGCTCGCATCGCGCACTACGTGTCGGAAACAGAAGCGGATGTGGAGGCCGTGGCCCGACGGACGTCGCCGTGGCTGGCGACGACCGGCTCCGGCCCTGCACGCAGGGTCGTCGCGAGGGGGGATATCGCGCAGGTCGACCTGTGGACGGAAACGGACGACGGCACGCTCTCGCTGGTGCGTGGCGCGCAACAGGCCGTAGATCTCGTGCTCGACGACGAGTCCCCGAGCGGCGGCCGGGTGGTGGAGATCTGGCTGCCGCACAATGCGCAGGTGGAGCTGCGGGCGATCGAGGCCGACGCGCCTCTGCTTCCTGCGCCGGCGCCCAGCGCACCCCGCTGGATCCACTACGGCAGTTCGATCAGCCAGTGCAACGAGGCCGTGGATCCGCTGAGCGGGTGGCCGGCGCTCGCCGCGCACGCACTCGGGGTCGATCTGCACTCCTTCTCCTTCGCGGGCAACGCGATGCTCGATCCATTCGTCGCGCGGGCGATCTCCGATGCAGCTGCTGACGTGATCACGCTGAAGGTGGGGATCAACATCGTCAATGCGTCGGCGCTGACGGCCCGCACGCTCGGACCTGCGTTGCACGGCTTCCTCGACCTCATCCGACAGGGCCATCCCGACACTCCGATCGTCGTGATCAGCGCGATCATCTGTCCGATGCACGAACACACTCCGGGTCCGACGGTCTGGTCGCCGGAGGGGATCTTGACGGGCACGGTCAGCGTGCCCCCGCGGGAGGACGAGCTCACGCTCGAAGAGACCCGGCGCATCATCGGCGATGTGGTCCGTGCGCGGGCAGTCGTCGACGCGGAACTGCACCTGATTGACGGGAGGGAGTTGTTCGGGGTCGAAGATGCGACGCACCTGTACGACGGGCTCCATCCGGATCAGGGCGGGTTCGACATCATGGCTCGGCGATTCGTGGAGGCGATCGGCGCTCATCCCGCCCTGGTCCGGGCCTTCGCTCCCCGCCCGCAGGTTGCTTGACGAAGCGAGGAAAAGACGCCAAGATTCATACTTGAACCTTGGCTCACATACTTGAACTTGTGGTCCCCTATCTTCGGAGGTCAAGTTGTCGCGGATGCGAGTCGGAGTCATCGGCGCGGGCTCCTGGTCCACGGCTGTGCACCTGCCCGCGCTCGCCGCCATCGATGATGTCGAGATCGTCATCGTCTCGAGCAGGGAGCGGGACACGGCGGAGCGCATCGGCTCGCTCTTCTCCGTCGCACAGACCACCACGGACTGGCACGACGTGACGGATGCCGGCCTCGACGCCATCGTGGTGAGCAGCCCGCCGGACGCGCACGAGGAGCAGGTCGTCGCGGCGCTCCGATCGGGGGCGCACACGCTCTGCGAGAAGCCGATGGCGCTCACCAGCGCCGGCGCTCAGGCGATGCTGGAGGCATCCGTCGCGGCGGAGCGCGGGCTTCTCGTCGGATTCGGATGGCCGTTCTCGGCGCTGTTCGCACGGGCCAAGCAGGCGCTCGACGCGGATCGGATCGGATCGATCGAGCACGTCGAGGTGCGACTGCACGCGAACCTGCGCGAACTGCTCACCGGCACCGCCGAGCTGGACTGGCAGAGGGGTGGCGTCCGCAGCGAGCAGTCGACATACCGAGACCCTGCCGTCTCCGGAGGAGGGGCGCTCACCACGACTCTCAGCCATGGCCTCGGCATGCTCAGCTGGTTGACGGGGCAGTCGCTCGATCGCGTGTTCGCGACGGCGGGCCGGAACGCGGGCCCGCTCGATCTGCATCTCGCGGTCGCCGGCGAGCTCGCAGACGGCGCCGGCGTCGCGATCTCGTGCGCGAGCACGAGCGCACGGTCCCCGGGCGTCGGGTGGCAGCTCGCGCTCGTCGGCTCCGCCGGAGAACTGCTTCTCGACTTCGCCGAGCGAACCCTCCGTATCGACGGAGCGCGCGCCGAGGTCATCCGGCTGTCGGCGGAAGAGGCCGCCAACCGCCCGGAGTCCCCGACCGCGGCTCTCGTCGAGGTAGCCAGAGGTGGAGAGGTGCCCGCGGGAGCGAGCAGTCGCCTCGGGGCGCTGGTCGTCGCGACGACGGAAGCGATCGCGGAGAGCATGCGTACGCGTGTTCCCGTTGTCGTCGACCGTCACGGTCTTCCGGCCTCCGGCTGGTGAACGACACGATCCTCTCGGGGTCGAGACAGAAAGGCATCCGATGACTTCAGGAACAGTGACATCCGTCACAGGACCGCTCGCCCCGGAGGCGCTCGGCATCACGCACAGCCACGAGCACATCCTGTGGGATTACTTCGATCTGATCAACAGCTACGACGTCATCTTCGACGACGAGAACGTCGCCGCTCAGGAGCTGCGGTGGTTCAAGGAAGCGGGCGGCGGCACCCTTGTCGATTGCACCACGACGGGCATCACCCCGCGCCCGGATGCCCTGCGTCGCGTCTCGGAGGCGACCGATGTCAACATCGTCCTGGGCTGCGGGTGGTACCGCGAACGGGTCTGGGGGCCCGAGGTCGGAGCGAAGACCTCGACGCAGCTCGCCGACGTGCTCGTGCGGCACCTGACGACCGGTTTCGACGGCACGGATATCGTGGCGGGATTCATCGGTGAGATCGGTACCGAGCGCGGCGTCATCTCACCCGCGGAGGAGCGCGTGTTCCGTGCCGCAGCGCTCGCGAGCCTCGCGACCGGATGTGCGATCATCACCCACACGACGCATTTCGGGGAACTCGCGCTGGAGCAGATCGACCTGCTCGAAGAGGTCGGCGTCGCGCCGGACCGCATCGTCATCAGTCACCTCGGTGATCGCGAGGACACGGACCACCTGCTCCGGATCGCCGATCGGGGCGTCTACCTGAGCATCGACAACGTCGGATACGAGAACGACGGCTACCCGAATGACAGCGTGCGTCTGCGCAGCATCGATGCCCTCATCGCGAACGGGCATGCGGACCGGATCGTGCTCGGCACCGACATCGCGCAACGATCAGCGCTGCGATCGTACGGAGGGCGAGGCTACGACTGGCTCATCCGCGACTTCGTCCCGAAGATGCTTTCCGCCGGTATCAGCCAGGAGCATGTTCTCGGGGCCACGATGCACAACATCGCCCGGGTTCTGACGCGGCGGTGACGACGTGGCGCATCACCGCCGCGCCGGTCAGCTCGCGACGACCGTCAGCAGGTTCGACGTGACGTGCGTCGTATCCGCGAGAAAGGCACAACGGGCGACGAACGTGTGCGCACCCTTGCTCAGCGTGATCGCGGCGCGGTGCGGTGCGTACAGGGAGGTCTCGATCTCCCTGCCGTTGTCGTAGAAGACGTAGGAGTGCACGTCCGCCGGGGCGGCGAGGGATGCGTTCAGGATCACGACGTCTCCTTCGGCCTTAATCGCTCCGTGCGCCGGGCCGGTGAGAGACAGGACGGCGCTGGAGACGGCGACCGGCTTGACGGCGAGGTCGAGAAAGCCCGTGTAGCGGCACAGATCGAAGCCGAGACGGTTCCCGGCGTTGAACTTCGCCTTGGCATTCACCAGGCCGTCGTATGCACCGGCAAACGGCGCCGTCGGATTCCACCAGGTCATCTCCTCGCTGTAGATCCAGGTGTACCGATCGCTCTTCAGCATCGAGTGGTAGACGTTGTGCTCATACCACTTCTGCACATCCGTCGCTGTGAGTGACGAGTAGTACGCGTACTTCGATGCGATCCCGGCTCGCGCATGGCCGAGCGTGTTGTCGACGTAGACCGTCGAGCCCATCTCGATGCGGCCGTACGCCTCGTGCTCGGTCGCGGGGAGCAGGTACCAGGCGCCCTCCTGGTACTGCCGGCTCCGCAAGAACTGCGTCGTTTCGTCGTGGTAGTAGTCATCCTCACTGCCGTCGACGATGGTGACGGTCTCGGCCATGGTCGAGAGCATGCCGCCGACGAACGCGGGGAAGGTCGCGTAGGGGGAGTCGTACTCGTGGCCTTCGTAGTTCTCGGATTGGTATCGCAGCATGACCCCCAGGAAGTAGAAGAGCACGATCACGTCGGGCTTCGCGGTCTGCAGCGCGGTCATGAACTGGGCACCGCGGTGACGCACCTGCGCGCACACCTGGGCATAGGTCTTTCCGGGGAACTGCGCGGACGAGTAGATCCAGGTGTCGGCGCCGTAGTCCTCTGGGTCCAGGGCGATACCCTTCGCGCCGGAAGCGGAGAGAGCCTGTCCGAGAAGGGCGATCTTGGCCGCGGAATTGTTCCAGATCGCATCGTCGAACCAGTCAATGCCGCCGGCCGCTTGTGCGTACGCGTACGCGTAGATGAAGTTGTCGGTGAACGATCCCCATTCGATCGCCTCGAGGACATCGAGCTTCATGTCGGCGAGGGTGAGTACCTGCTGCGGGCCGAAGACATCGAAGGCCTGTACGTACTTGGTACCCGGGTTCTCCATGAGATTGAAGATCACACCGTCGAACTGCGTGAGCTGCATAGCGGCGATGTTGTCACGGACGAACACTGCCCCTGGCATGTCCCAGCCAGCTTCGATGAGCTTGCGTGCGCCGGAGTTACGAGGTGCGCGGCGCACGAAGCTCGCTCCGCCCGCGGATGGCCGTTGCGCGACGTCGCGCACGACCGATGGCTGAGGTGTCGTGCTTGCGGCCGCCGAGAGGGAACCCAAGCCTGCAGCGGCCGTGGCCAGCGTGATGCCACCGGCGCCGAGGAAGGCGCGTCGTCCTATTCCGGTCATGTTGACTCCAATCAAATTGGCTATTGAGTTCAGGGAGCTGAACTCAGTTTCTGTTTGTGCTGTGGCTTAGCGTGACCGCGTGGGGGCGAGAAGTCAAGAACCTGCGATTCGCCGGGGCAGATTGACGAGCACCCCCGAGGCTGCCATGATTAGCGATCATAGAGAGGAACTGACGTTCATATATGAGTACTTTTGGCCGGGATCGTCCAGCGCTGCCGCATGCCCGGCGACCGAATAACGCCCCGCGCATCACCGTGGTCGAGCGATTCCGAGTACGTGTCCCGTTCGACGGCGCGGTCGCCCGGTGGAACAGCATCAACAACTCCCAGTGGGAGCTTCTCGAGATCGTGCGGGTGCGCACAGAAGACCCGGCGATCGTCGGTTACGGTGAGGCGCTCTCCATCTACGCCGAGTTCTGCACCACGCCGTCGGCGATGGAGGCTGTCACTGGACGGCTTCCGATCGAGCACGCGGCTGACGACCGTCTCGGGCTCAGTCTGCAGATGGCGCTCTACGACGCGGCGGCGCAGTCGATCGGCGTTCCCGTGCACCGCCTGTTCGGCCGTCCGCAGGTCCGGGACCGCACCCCTCTCGCCTGGTGGAATACGAAGATGCCTGCCGAGCTGCTCGGCGAGGAAGCGGCTCGCTCCGTGGAGGCGGGCTACCTCGCGCAGAAGATCAAGGCGCGACCCTGGTTCGATGTGCGCGAGCAGCTCGCCGCCATCGACCGCTCCACTCCGCCCGAGTATCGCGTGGACATCGACTGGAACTCGATGCTCCTCGATGCAGCGCACGCGCTGCCCGTTCTCATGGAGATCGCGGAGATGCCGAAGATCGGCCTGTTCGAGAGTCCGGTCCGACGCTCAGATGCGGCGGGGCATCGTCGCATTCACGACGCCGTTCCGGTTCTGCTCGCCGAACACTTCGACCCCGCTCTCTTCCCCGTGTGGACTCGTGACGATTCCATCGATGCCTACGTGATCAGCCCTCCCGGGGTGACGAGCATGTTGAACCGCGCCGCCGCCGCCGATCTGCTTCATAAAGACGTTTTTCTGCAGGTCTGCGGGACGGGGATCACGACGGCGTTCACCGCCGCACTCAATGCGGTACTGCCCGCCGCCCGCCTTCCCGCGGTGACCGTCATGAACACCTACGCGGACGACCTGATCGTGTCGCCGCTGCGCATCGAAGGCGGGCACGTCGAGGTTCCGACTCGCCCCGGACTCGGGGTGACCGTGGACGAAGATGCGCTCGAGCGATACCGGGTCGATGACGAGCTCGTGGTCCCTGTCCCGCGCCGGCTGCTGACGGTCCACTATGGCGACGGGCGCAGCAGGAGCTTCGTGAATGCCGAGCAGCTGTGGGACGACTTCACGGAGTTGACGACGATGCCTGTTCAGCCACCGCACGCGACGCTCACCGTCATCGATGACGACGGCAGCGCGGGCTTCGCTTCGTTGCACGAACGTGCCCGTCGACACCCGCACTGGTCGGACCTGGGTCGCCACGAATGATGACTGAGTACAGAAGCTCCGAATGGTACGGAGGAGAAGACCGAAACGCCTACATTCATCGGGCGTGGATGCGACGGGGTGTACCGGCGAGCGCCTTCGAGGGACGCCCGCAGATCGCGATCGCCAACACGGCATCCGACCTCACCCCGTGCAACTCGCATCTGACTGAGATCGCGCAGTCGGTGAAGAATGGCATCTACGAAGCGGGCGGAATTCCGTTGGAGCTGCCCGTCGTGTCGCTCGGTGAGACGCAGGTGCGACCCACCGCCATGCTGTGGCGCAACATGGCGGCGATGGCGACCGAGGAGATGCTGCGCGCGAACCCGATCGACGGCACCGTGCTTCTCGGCGGCTGCGACAAGACGATTCCCTCGCTCCTGATGGCCGCAGCATCCGTCGATCTGCCGGCCGTCGTCGTTCCCGGGGGCCCGATGTTGACGGGCCACTTCCGAAACGAGGCCCTGGGCTGCGGGACGGATGTCTGGCGGCTGAGCGAGGAGGTCCGTGCCGGGACTCTGTCGGAGGTAGCCTTCCTCAGGTCCGAGTCTTCGATGATCCGCTCCAAGGGTCATTGCAACACCATGGGCACGGCATCGACGATGGCCCTGGTAGCGGAAGCTCTCGGCGTCGTCATCCCCGGAGTCGCGGGAACGCCGGCGCCGGATGCCCGCCTCTTGGAGGCCGCCCATGAGAGCGGTCGCCTCGCCGTGCAACTGGTGACGGAGGACCGGCGCCCCTCGACCTTCCTGACGAGAGGCAGCTTCCACAATGCGATCGTCGCTCTCGCTGCGATCGGCGGCTCCACAAACGCGGTCGTGCATCTGCTTGCCGTAGCCGGCCGGCTCGGCATCGACCTCGAGGTCGACGACTTCGATCGAATCGGCGCAGAGGTGCCTCTCCTGGTGAACCTCCAGCCGGCGGGGAAGTATCTGATGGACGACCTCTACCGCGCCGGCGGATTCCTCGCCGTGATGAAGGAGGTGAGGGACCTCCTTGACCCCGACGCCCTGACGATCACCGGGCGCCCGTTCGTGGATTACCTCGACGATGCTCACGTGTGGGACCCCCAGGTCATCGCGCCCCGCTCGGAGCCCCTCATCGCCGCCGCGGGTATCAGCGTTCTCCGAGGCTCACTCGCTCCCGGCGGCGCCATCATCAAGCCGGCGGCGGCATCTCCGCACCTTCTCAAGCATCGAGGTCGTGCGGTGGTGTTCGACAGCATCGAAGACTTTCATGCGCGCATCGACGACCCGGCTCTGGACATTGACGAAGGCAGCGTCATGGTGCTGCGTGGCTGCGGACCGCGGGGCTATCCCGGCATGCCCGAAGTATCGAACCTGCCGTTGCCGAAGAAGCTCCTCGAGCGCGGAGTCCGAGACATCGTCCGCATCTGCGACGGACGGATGTCCGGCACCGCCTACGGCACTGTCATCCTGCACGTCACGCCCGAAGCCGCTGCAGGTGGGCCCCTCTCACTCGTGCAGAGCGGAGACTGGATCAGCCTCGACGTGCGCAATCGTCGACTCGACCTCGAGGTCTCTGCAGAAGAACTCGCGGGGCGTCGCCCCAACGAGAGCACGGTCAACGGGTACGCCAATCCGCGTCGCGGGTGGGAGCGGCTGTATATCGACCATGTACTTCAGGCGGATCAAGGCGCTGACCTGGATTTCCTCGTCGGCCGATCTGGGGCGGCGGTGTCACGTGAATCTCATTGAACCGTCTGCTTCTCGCTCGACCCGCTCGGGTTCCCGGACGACGGCTCCCTGTCGTCTCACCGCTCAAGGCAGAGCTTCGTCTCGGCGAAGCGGCCGTCGAACATCTCTCTCGGAAGGAAAAGAATGAAGATCATGCGAATCGGTCCCGCGGGGGCGGAGCGGCCTGCCGCGTTGGTGCGCGACGATCAGTACGTAGACCTGTCGGATGTCGTCGAGGACTTCGACGAGACGTTTTTCGGCTCGGGTGGACTCGATCGGATCGAGGCGATCGTTGCCGATCGAGCGGCTGCCGGGCAGGCCCTCTCCCTGGAAGGTAAGCGCATCGGCTCGCCGATCGCGCGACCGCATCAGATCATCTGCGTCGGGCTGAATTACGCGGACCACGCGGCGGAGTCCGGTCTGCCTGTGCCGGACGAGCCGATTCTCTTCACGAAATCACCGAACACCCTGGTGGGACCGTATGACGACGTGCGGATTCCTCGGGGGTCGACCAAGCCCGACTGGGAGGTCGAACTCGGCATAGTGATAGGAAAGCGCACCAGCTACCTCGAATCGGTCGACGACGCGAGGAAACACATCGCCGGGTGGGTGCTCGTCAACGATGTCAGCGAACGCGCTTTCCAGATGGAGCGCGGTGGGCAATGGCTCAAGGGGAAGTCGGCGGAGACGTTCAACCCGGCGGGGCCGTGGCTGGTGACGGACGACGAGATCGACGACGTGCGCGATCTCGGGATGTGGCTGGATGTCAACGGGGTGCGCCGGCAGACCGGGTCGACGTCGACGATGATCTTCGACCCCTATTTCCTTGTCCACTACATCAGTCAGTTCATGATCCTGGAGCCGGGTGATCTGATCAACACCGGTACGCCGCCGGGCGTGGGACTCGGATTCACCCCACCGATCTGGCTCCAGCCCGGGGACGAGGTCACTCTCGGCATCGATGGGCTCGGGACGCAGAGGCAGACGGTGGTGGCACCCCGGTGAAGGCGCTCGTGATCTCAGGCCCTCACGCGGCGAGAGTGGAGGACGTGGAACCCCCCGTGCCCGTCTCGGGCGAGGTCCTCGTGGACGTGCGACGCGCAGGAATCTGCGGCACCGACTTCGAGCTGTTCACGGGAGAGATGCCGTATCTGCATGACGGGAACGCCGCGTACCCGCTCCGCATCGGGCACGAGTGGATGGGCACCGTCTCAGCCGTGGCAGACGGTGCCGACCAACCTTGGATCGGTAGACGTGTGACCGGCGACACCATGATCGGCTGTGGGAACTGCGAACGGTGCCGCCACGGGTTCCATCACGTGTGCGCGTTTCGCGTCGAGCTGGGCGTCAGGGGCGGCAGACCCGGCGCGCTCGCCGAGCAGGTCGCGGTTCCGGTCTCGTCGCTGCACGCACTGCCGGACGCCGTCGACGACGCTGCGGGGGCCTTGGTGGAGCCCGGGGGCAACGCATGGCGATCGGTCGACGCCGCGCAGCTGCGGAGAGGGGAGCGCTTACTCATCCTCGGGCCTGGAACTATCGGGCTTCTCTGCGCCATGTTCGCTCGGGCAGCAGGTGTGGAAGTCCATCTCCTGGGCCGCCCCGGCATGTCGCTAGATTTCGCGCGATCGCTCGGATGGGACGGCGTCTGGACCGCTGACGATCTTCCCGACGTACCATGGCACGCGGTCATCGACGCGTCGAACGCTCCCGAGCTCCCGGCGAGAGCGCACGAGCTCGTCGAGCCGGGGCGGCACGTGGTCCATGTCGGTCTCGCGGGGAGCCCGAGTTTCGTCGACTCGCGAACGATCGCGCTCAAAGACGTCACCGCTGTCGGCATCCTCGGTGCGTCAGCAGGGCTCGACTCGACGATCGCTGCCTTCGCAGACGGATCCGTGGACCCACGGCCACTCGTATCCACGACGACCTCTCTCGAAGGGCTACCCGAGGTGCTCGCCGGCACCCACCCGAAGGACCGCGGCCCGGGTCCGAAGATCCAGGTCGACGTCGCCGCACGATGAGATCTCGGATGCGAGTCGTCGGCTGAGACGCTGACCCGTCCCTTCGGGCCAGTCGCCCCCATGAGCCGCGAAGGCGGGAGGTCAGAGACAAACCCATGGCTGAGTGGTCTCTGGCTTTCCGCCTTCGCACCCTGGATTCCGTCCTCGCTCGCGGACTTCCGATCGAGACGCGGCCGAACCCGGAGCGTAGGGGAACGAACTATCTCGCCATCTCGGCGCCCTGACCCGTCACCCCCGCCAGTACCCGTTAGCAGCCGAGACCGTCTGGAAGTTCGTCGCGACGACCTGCGAGATGGCGATGAGTGCGCTGAAGTCTTCGGCATAGTCGGCGCGCACCCGCTCGCGCACCTCCGCGGAGGGCTGCGTGAGTTTCACCGCGGTACGGGAGAGCTTGACGGCGAGGGCGTACCCCTGTTCGGGCGTCTGGGTGAGCAGGGACGGGAGCCAGGAATCGGTCATGGTCGTGCCTTTCGTTGGGTGTGGCGGATGCTGAGGGATCAGGCGCAGTTCCCGTCGACGTCGCAGAACGCGACGTCGGACGGAGTGACTTGACCGGGGGAGTGACCCGGCTCGGCGGGCGACTCCGTGAGCAGCCGACCGAGGTAGGTCCCGAGGGCGAGTTCGTCCACGGCACCGAAGGCGACATCGCGGAGGCGCCCCTCGCGATCGACGATCAGCATCGACGGCGTACCGCGCAGTCCGTATCGCTGCATGGTCGCGGGGAGCGCCTGCCCAGGGATCGGGCGGTCGATCGCAACGGGAAAGTCGATCCGGTACTCGGACAGGAAGACCTCGAGCGCGTCCCGTCCCATCACTGCGTGATGCTCGAAGACGGTGTGCAGCCCGAGGACCACGACCTCGTCGCGGGAGAACGTGCGGTGGATGCGCTGCGCGAGCGGCAGTCCGTGGCTGATGCATCCCGGGCAGAGCATCTGGAACGCCTCGATCACGACGACGCGACCGCGGAGGGACTCGATCGAGATCGGCGGGCTGTTCAGCCACGACGAGACGTCGAGGCTGAACAGCCCGGTGGAGAGGGCCGAATCGGGCATGGCTGTCAGCTGGCGCGACGGAGCGGGACGTTGGGGAAGTCGATCGGGACGTCGAGGGCGATGTTCACGTAGTTCGTGAACAGGTTGAGCGCGACCTGCCCGATGGTCTCGACGATCTGCTCGTCGTTCCACCCCTGCTCGCGCACGGCCTGCACGTCGGCCGCGGAGAGCTGACCGCGGTCGTTGACGAGCTTGAGCGCGAAGTCCAGCAGGGCCGCCGTCTTCGGGTCGTCGGACTGTCCGTCCTGCGCCGCGGCGAGAGTGTCACGGGAGAGGCCGGCCTTCTTGCCCAGGGCGGTGTGGGCGGCGAGGCAGTACTCGCAGGAGTTGCGGTTCGCGACCGCCACGGCGATCTGCTCGCCGAGTGCCGCACCGAGGGTGCCGCCGCCGAAGGCGCCGAAGGAGCCCCACATGCTCGCGAGAGCGGCGGGCGAGTTCGCCACGGCCTTGAACATGGCGGGCACGGTGCCGAACGCGGACGTGATCTGGTCGAGGTGCTCCTTGACCGATCCGGTGGCGGTCTCGCGGTCGATGAGGGGGACGTTGGGCATGTGATGCTCCTTGATGGAAGTGAGGCCCTGGTTCGGGCTTGAACTCAGTCTTCCGCGATGGGCAGGACTCTGCGTATCATCTCGTCTTGACTTCGTGACGATTCGTCCACAAACTGAGGTCATGACCCCCGTCGACCGGCTCACTCCTCTGCTGCAGCGATTCCGGGTGCGCACGCAGCTCTTCCATGCCGGTCCGCTCTGCGGCGTGACCGCCTTCCCTGCCGAGCCGGGCCGCGGTTTCCTGCACGTGCTGCGCCGTGGCGAGATGGAGCTGATGGTCACCGATGAGCGGGGCGCCACGGAACGAGTGCAGATCACGCGCCCGAGCCTGCTGTTCTTCCCGCGGCCGAGCGATCACTCGTTCCTCAACGCGCCGACCGAGGAGTCCGACTTCACCTGCGCGACCCTCGACTTCGACGGCGGCGCCACGCATCCGCTCGTGCAGGCCCTGCCGTCGGTCATCATCCTTCCGCTCGACGAGGTGGCCACTCTCACCCCCGCGCTCGATCTGCTCTTCTCCGAGGTCGACAACGTGCGCTGCGGGCGTCCGATCCTCGCCGACCGGCTGTTCGAGGTCGTCCTCATCCAGCTGCTGCGATGGATGCTCGACAACCCGTCGCACCTCGCCCTGAAACAGAGCCTGCTGTCGGGTCTCGCCGACGAGCGTCTCTCTCCGGCGCTCGTCGCCGTGCACGAGGCACCGGGCGAGTCCTGGACGCTGCAGACCATGGCCCGTCAGGCCAACATGTCGCGCAGTGCGTTCGCCTCGCGATTCAAGGACGTCGTCGGCCAGACGCCGGTGGACTACCTGACCGAATGGCGGCTGACCATCGCGCAGGAGAACCTCCGCGCCGGGACGTCGGTGAGCACGGTCGCCGCGGAGCTCGGCTACGCGAGTGCCTCGGCGTTCTCGCGGGCCTTCGCACAGCGGATCGGGCGCTCGCCGCGCGCCTGGCTCGTCGGCGCGCGAGCCGACCGGGTCGGTGCCGACATCGGAGCCGCGAGCGGTCGCGAATAGACTGACGGCCGCGAGTCCGTACGGGCGCCGAGGAAGGCGACCGATAGTCTCGACAGACGGACTGTGAGGGAGATGACGTGGCCGGTCGATCGACGAAGCAGCCCATCGCCGACCGAATGTACGATGTGCTGCTGCATCAGTTCATGTCGGGGGAGCGGGCAGCCGGACAGAGCCTGAACATCGGAGCCCTGTCGCGCGAGCTCGATGTCAGCCAGACCCCTCTGCGTGAGGCGCTCGCCCGTCTGGAGCACACCGGACTGGTGCAGCGCGAGGCGCTGCGCGGCTACCGCGTGGCCCCGGTGATGACGCGCACCGAGGTGGAGCAGCTGGGTGAGGCCAGGGTGCTGTTGGAGCCACGGCTCGCCTACGAGGCCGCGCAGCGCGCGACGCCCGAATTCCTGGCGGGGCTGCGTGAGGCGGTCGAGGACTTCTATCGGTCGGCCGAGGTCGCCGACACGGAGACCGAGGGCTTCGACCTCTACTGGCGGAGCGACGCGCGATTCCACATGATGATCGCCGCGCAGTCCGGCAACGCCTTTCTGGAGCTCTCCTACGCCGCGCTCGGCGGGCAGATCCAACGGTTCCGTCTGTTTTCCAAGGTCGGACGCACGGGTGCCGTGAGCGCAGCTCCGGAGCACGACGAGGTCTACGCGGCGATCTCGGCCGGCGATGCCGACAAGGCGGCCGAGGCCATGCGTCGCCACATCATCGGCGCGACCGAGAGGCTTCTCGAAGGCTGATCCGCCCGGTCGGGCCGGGTTTTTTTGCGCTATACTATTTTTTATGCGAGCGCAGAACAGCGAGGTCACGCCGACGACGGGGACCGGGACGACGAGATCGACCGGCTACGTCGCGCGTCCGCTGATCGAGGGATTCCCCGGAAAGTCGACCTCTCACGGCGCCTTCGGCTGGAGCAGCCTCTGGCTCCTCGACGACGGCATCCGCCGAGTGCTCATCGACGCCGGGCAGCCCGCCTACATCCCGCTCATCCATGCCGGACTCGAGCGCTACGGGCTGACGACGGATGACGTGACCGACGTGCTGCTGACCCACATGCACTGGGATCACGTCTCCAACTTCCCGATGTTCGCCAACGCGACCACCTGGGTCAGCGAGCGGGAACTGCGCTGGGCGGCGGATCAGCCGGCGGGAACGCCCTTCATCCCCGACCTGCACGTGCAGGAGCTGCTTCGTCGCACCCACGGTGTCGAGCGGATGTCCGGGGGACAGGAAGTGCTTCCCGGCATCCATGTCATCGACAGTCCCGGCCACACGCCGCATCACCTGGCCTTCCATCTCGAACGCGCCGACGAGCAGCGGGTCTTCGCGGGCGACGCGGTGAAGAACGTCTACGAACTGGGCTCGGGCCGGGTCGACTCGACCCTCGATGCCGAAGCCAGCGCCGCCACCATCGTCGCCCTGCGCTCGCTGCTGACCGACACCGGCGCCACTCTCGTGCCGGGGCACGACGTGGCGCTGCGCTGGGAGAACGGCGAGGCGCGACGCCAGCATCCGCAGCGTGCGGCGATCGGCTACTTCGCAGATGCGGCACACGGCGAAGAGGACCGCAGCATCGGCTGAGCGCCGACGATGCAGGAGGGAAAACGACGATGACGACAGTTCTGTACACCGGGGGGACCGGACGCATGGGCCGGGTGATCCGCGAGGGTCTCGCCGCTCGCTACGACCGCGTCGTGCTGTTCGCGCGCTCCGCCTCGGATGAGAAGCTCTTCCCCGGTGAGCAGATCGTCGTGGGTGATCTGGCCGATCTCGACGAGCTCGTCGCGGCTGCCGAGGGCGTCGACGTCATCGTGCACCTCGGCGGGATCGCCGACGAGTCGTCGTTCGACGAGATCCGCCGCGTCAACATCGACGGCACGTACAACGTCTACGAAGCGGCGAGACGGGCCGGCGTGCGCCGCGTCGTCTACGCCAGCTCGAACCACGTCGTCGGGTTCCACCCGGCGAGCGAGATCCTCGACGAGAGTGCGCTGCTCCGCCCTGACACCTATTACGGCGTCTCGAAGGCGTTCGGCGAAGCGCTCGCCAGCCTGTACCACGACAAGTGGGGTATCGAGTCGGTGCTCGTACGCATCGGCACCTTCCGACCGGAGCCCGAAGACATCCGCCAGCTCGCCCTCTGGCTGAGCTGGCGCGACGGAGTCGAACTGTTCCGCTGCGCGATCGAGAGCGCCCCCGTGGGCTGCCAGGTCGTCTACGGATGCTCGGCCAACACCGGCCGCTGGTGGAACGGCGACGCCGGCTGGGCCGCCATCGGCTACGCACCACTCGACGACGCGGCGGACCACGCCGACGGCGTCGATCTCGCAGCCCCCGCACCCACCCTGCACGGCGGCGCATTCGCCGCCCCCGACTACGAAGGAGGGATCTGGTGAACTCGACCGACTCCCACGATGTGCTGATCACCACCGCGTTCCTCGAACCCGGCGACGAAGTCGATCGGATGCTGCGCTCCGCAGGCCTCACGACGCATCACGAACCCGAGCTGGCCCAGCTGTCCCCGGTGGACCGCGCATGGACCCTGTCCGGAGTGCGGGCGATCATCGCCGGGACCCGACCGCTCGGCGAGGACGAACTCGCGCTGGCGCCAGACCTGCAGATCATCGTGCGGACCGGTGTCGGCTACGACAGCGTCGACGTGACGGCCGCCACCGCGCGGCGGGTGCCCGTGTGCATCACCCCCGGCGCCAACCGCCAGGCCGTCGCAGAGCACGTCTTCGCCCTCGCACTGGCCTGTGCTCGGCGGATCCCCGAGAACGTGAGCAACCTGGCCGCGGGGAAGTGGCAGCAGCTGACCGGGCGAGAGCTTCAGGGGTCGACCCTCGGCATCCTCGGGCTCGGCTCGATCGGCAAGGCGGTCGCGACGATCGCCGCCGGCTTCGGCATGGACATCGTCGCGTACGACCCCTACTTCGATGAGGCGTTCGCCGCCGCCCACGGCATCCGTCGTCTCGAACTCGACGAGCTGCTGCGCGAGGCGGACTTCGTGACCCTGCATCTCTTCCTCGACGAATCGACGCGGAACCTCCTCGACGCCTCTCGTCTGTCCCTGATGAAGGATGACGCGGTGCTCATCAACACCGCGCGCGGCGGCATCGTTGACGAGGATGAGCTGGTCGATGCCGTGCGGAACGGCCGGATCGGCGGCGCCGCCCTCGACGTCTTCGCCGACGAGCCGCTGAGCCCGTCCAGCCCGCTCCTGCACACTCCCGGCATCCTCGCGACCACGCATGTCGCCGGTGCCACCCGCGAGGCGCGCGGCGAGTCGGGCCGTATGGCGGCGCGCAACGTGATCGCCGCCCTCGGCGGTGCGTCGCCCGAGTTCGTGGTGAATCCCCAGTACAACGCGGTGCCCGCATGATCGTCGAGTCGTCTTCGGGCGTGGTGCGCCTCGCCGCGAACCTGAAGTGGATGTTCACCGAGGTGCCGTTCGTCGAGCGGTTCGCCGCCGCGGCCGAGGCGGGGTTCACCGCGGTGGAGTTCGCCTCCCCGTACGAGCTGGCGCCCGCCGAGGTGCGTCGCCTGCTGGACGATGCCGGGCTGGCGCAGATCCTCATCAACACGCCCGCCGGGCCGGCCGGTTCTCCGACCGCCTCCGGTGCCGCCTACGTACCCGGCGCGCGGCAGGAGTTCCGCGACGGCGTGCTGCGTGCGCTGGAGTACGCCGGCGCCCTGGATGCCCGCGTCGTCCATGTCATGGCGGGCATCAGGCCTGCGGAGGTCGACGCCGACCTCGCCTTCGCGACCTACGTGTCGAACATCTCCTGGGCGGCCGAGCAGGCGCGGGGCACGGGAGTCCGCCTCGCACTGGAGGCGATCAACAAGCGCGATCAACCCGGGTACGGGCTGGCCTCGATGGAGACGGCCGCGGCCGTGGCGCAGGCCGTCGATCCGGAGGTCGTCGGCGTGCTGTTCGACGTGTACCACGCGCAGGTCGACCGCGGGAACGTGATCGAGCGCTTCGAACGGCTGCATCCTCTGATCGCGCACGTCCAGATCGCCGACAACCCCGGGCGCGGTGAGCCGGGCACGGGCGAGATCGCCTACGAGCGCGTGCTCGCCCGGATCGCGCGGAGCGGCTATGCCGGCTGGATCGGCTGCGAGTACGCCCCCGTCGCAGGTACCCGCGACGGCCTGTCCTGGCTCGAGAGGATCATCCGATGACCGACCCCAGAATCGCGCTCATCAGCGCCACGCCGCTCGCCATCGCGCCGGCTGCCGCCGCGATCACCGATGCCCTTCCGGGCGCGACCGTGTGGAACCTGCTCGACGATCGACTGCTCGCCGACGCCCGCGCCGAGGGCGAGATCACCGCATCGCTCGCCGCCCGCATGGACGGCCTCATCGAGCTCGCTCTCGCGGGCGGCGCCGATGGGGTGCTGCTCACCTGTTCCCAGTTCGGCGACAGGGCCGACCGCCGCGATCGTGGGGCCGATGGCGCCGCCGTGCTCTCGGCTGACGGCCCCCTGTTCGCCGAGGCCGTCGCTGCCGCGCCCGCCCGTGTGCTCCTCGCCGCCTCTCTCGAGTCGGCGGCGGATGACAGTGGGACGCGTCTGACTAGTGCCTTCACCGACGCAGGATCGTCTGCCCGCGTGCACGCCGTCGTGGTTCCGGAGGCGGCCGTGCCGCTACCGGCGTCGGCCCTCGTCGACGTGCTCGCGACGGCGATCTCCGGTGTCGAGGAGCCGTACGACGTGGTCGTCCTCGCCCAGTATTCGCTCGCGGAAGCGGCGGCGCCCCTTGCCGAGCGCTTCGGCGTGACGGTCCTGGATGGGCCGTCCGCCGCGGCGCGCCGACTGACCGCCGCGCTCGCGGAGGGCCGCCGATGATCGGCGTCATCGCCGACGACGTCACCGGCGCGACCGACGTGGCCGCCGCCCTGCGGCGCGCCGGCCTGCGCACGCTCCTCGTACTGGGCACCGACACCGCCGAAGCCTCGGTCGCCGGGCCGTCGATCGCCGAATCCGCGGCCGCCGCGGACGGCATCGTCATCGGGCTGAAGACGCGGTCCCTGCCCGCAGACGAGGCGGTCGCGCAGAGCCTCGCCGCGCTCGCCGCACTGCGGGCGCAGGGCGCCGATCGCATCTACGTCAAGTACTGCTCGACCTTCGACTCCACCGCCGACGGCAACATCGGCCCGATCACCGAAGCGGTCGCCGACGCCCTCGGCGCCGACCTGGTCGTGACGACTCCCGCGGCGCCGCTGCACGGCCGCACCGTCTACCGCGGTCACCTGTTCGTCGGCGACGTGCTGCTCGCCGAGACCCACATGCGCGATCACCCCGTGACGCCGATGCGCGATTCGTCGGTTCCGCGGCTGCTCACCGCCCAGTCGGCACGGCCGGTCGGGATGCTGCCGCTCGACGTCGTGCAACGAGGCGCCGACGCCGTCCGTGAGGCGATGGACGGGGCCCGCGCCGCCGGCATCCTGCAGCTCATCGCCGACGCCGTCACAGATGCCGATCTCGACGTGATCGCGGATGCCGTCGAGGCCGAGCCGCTGGTCGCCGGATCTGCCGGGCTGGTCGGAGCGCTCGCACTGCGCGAGACGGTGGCCGGCGAACCGGCACCCGCACCGCCCCTCGGCCGCACCGCGATCATCGCGGGCAGCTGTTCGCGACGCACCCTCGAGCAGATCGACAGCTTCCAGGCCGCAGGACTCCCCGCGTATCGCGTGGCCGCCGAGCCCGACGACTCCGCCGAGGATCTTGCCGCCCGCGCCCTGGAGTGGTGGGACCGACAGCCCTCCGACGCGTCGGCTCTCCTCTACTCGTCCAGCCCGGCCTCGGAGCGTCGCGACGACGTGCCCGGTGCCGGTGAGCTGTACGAGCGCACCGCCGGTCTGGTGGCGGCGGCGCTCGCCGACCGCGGCGTGACGCGCATGCTCATCGCCGGCGGAGAGACCTCGGGCGAGGTCATCCGCTCGCTCGGCACGACCGCCGCCGTCGTGGGCGAGGAGGTCGCGCCAGGCGCCCCCTGGATCCATGACGAGAAGCGCGGCGTGCACCTCGTGCTCAAGTCGGGGAACTTCGGCGACGAGGACCTGTTCGTCGACGTCGCCCGCCAGGGGAGCTCATCGTGAGCACGGAAGCCCGCCGCGCGATCGAACGCGTCGCGCACTCGATCCACGCCCGTGGCCTCACCCACGGACGCACCGGCAATCTCGCGGTGCGTGACGGCGAACGTGTGGTCGTCACCCCGACCGGGGTCAGCCTCGCCGACGTCGTCGCCGACGAGTTGTCGGTCGTCGCCCTCGACGGCACGCACGTCGAAGGGCCGCCGCCGACGAAGGAGGCGTTCCTGCACGTCGCGATGCTGCGGGTGCGCCCCCAGGCCAACGCGATCGTGCACACCCACTCGGTCCATTCGGCTGCGGTGTCGTGCCTCGCCGACGTCGATGCCGACGATCCGATCCCGCCGCTCACCGCCTACTACGGCATGCGGATCGGGACGCTGCGGATGCTTCCCTACTTCGCCCCGGGTGACCCGGCCGCGACGGGCGCCGTCGAGAAGGCAGCGCGCACGACGCACGCTCTGCTGCTGCGCAATCACGGCCCGGTCGTCGCCGGTGTCGATCTCGACGCTGCGCTGGATGCCGTCGAAGAGCTCGAGCACACCGCGCAGCTCTTCCTCCTCACCCGCGGGCTGCCCACGGCTCCGCTCACCCCGGCGCAGCTGAGCGCGCTCGCTGCTCCCTCCGGAAGGACTCACCCGTGATCAACCTCTACAGCGGTCTCGTCGTCAAACAGCCCCTCGTGGAACAGGTCATCCCCGCCTTCGAGCGCGAGACGGGCGCCCGCATCGAGGCGACGTTCGAGCCGACGACGGTGCTGCTCGACCGCATCGCCGCGGGTGAGCGCCCGGATCTGGTGCTGGGAGTCTCGTCGGCGGTGACGGATCTCGCGGCCCAGGGCGTGCTGAATGCGTCGCAGGTCGCCGAGATCGCGGTCTCGGCCGTGGGATTCGCTCGGCTCGCCGATTCGCCCGCACCTTCCGACACTTCGACGGATGCATTCCTCGACTACCTGCTCGCGGCCCGAGCCGTCGCATACACGCTCAGCGGTGCGAGCGGCCTGCACTTCATGAAGGTCCTCCGCGAGCGTGGACTCCTCGAGCGCATCGACGAGAGAGCCGTCCGCTTCGAGAGCGGCCTGACCGTCGACGCGGTGCTCGACGGTCGCGCCGACGTCGCCATCCAGCAGGTCAGCGAGCTGCGGTCGGTCTCCGGCGCGCAGATCGTCGAGCCGATACCGCACGAGCTGCAGTCCTACGGCCGGTTCGCGATCGGCGCCCGTCCGGGAGCCGGAGACGATGCGGCGCGGTTCGTCACCCTCCTGACCGAGACCTTGGCGCAGGACGCGTTCGCCGCGTTCGGGCTGTCCCGTCCCTGACCCCCGTACGAGGAGAACACCCATGAGAAAAGTCGTGGTCGACACCGACACCGGTGTGGACGATGCGTTGGCCCTGATGCTGCTGGCCGCCGATCCCGAGGTCGAGATCGTGGCTGTGATCAGCGTCTTCGGCAACACCACCGGAGAGCGTGCCGCCGACAACGCCCGCTATGTGCTCGAGACGTGCGGTCGCCCGGATGTCCCGGTCTACCGCGGTGCGGATGCTCCTCTGATCCAGGAGCTGCGGATGAATCCCGGGATCCACGGCGAGGACGGCTTCGGCAACACGGGTCTGCGCCCGGCCAGCCCGGTGGCGTCCGAGCCCCGAGGGGTGCCCGTGCTGCTCGACCTGCTGGATCAGCACGAGGGCGAGCTCGACTACCTCGCACTCGGTCCGCAGACGAACATCGCGATGGCGCTCGAGGCGGAGCCCCGCCTGCTCGAACGGCTGCGGTCGACGACGATCGTCGGCACGCTCGGTCCGGCGCTGTATCACGACACCGCGCCGTGGGAGGATCGCCGGTTCCGCGTCTCGCGCGACCCCAACGTGTCCTTCGACATCGACGCCGCGCGCATGGTCGCCCAGCACGCGGGCGACGTCACCTGGTGCGGGCCGTATGTCACGCGCCAGGCCCTCGTCCCCGAGGACTTCTTCCTGGACATCGCGTCGACGACCGGTTTCGCACCGGCGCAGCTGATCACCGAGATCAGTCGGGATTACGCCGGCTTCTATTCGCGCTCCTACCCGCAGCCGGAAGGCCGTCGCGTCATGGGCATCAATGACAGCATGGCGGTCGCGAGCCTGCTGCATCCCGAGCTGGTGACCGGCGCGGTCATGCGCCCGCTGGAGACCTTCCTCGATCCGCAGACCGGTGACCGCTACCTGGCGGGGGTGCACCCGGTGAAGAACGAGACGCGGCCCGTGCACCGCGTCGTGTTCGACATGGACTTCGACGGCGTGCTCGAGCGCATCGGCGAGGTGCTGCGGCGCCCGCTCCCGTGGCACTGACCCACTGAGACAGTCGTTCGCGCGGCGGCGCTCGCACCTTCGAGCGCCGCCGCACGGGCGACTCAGTCGTAGGTGCGGGCGCGCACCCACGGCATCGGCAGCAGATCGCCCGCGTCGACCGAGACGACGCGGCCACCGCCTTCATCGGCCAGGGTGCGGATGCCGGGGGCGATCGCCGGAACGAGCTCGCGGCACACGCCGCACGGGTTCACGACGACGGCGGTCCCGTCGGCGCGGAGGCCGACCGAGACCATCGTCTCGATGACCTCCTCGCCCGCGATCCGCGCGTTGGCGAGGGCCGAGCTCTCGGCGCAGACGTTCACCCGGGAGGAGCGCAGGCTGAGGCCCAGATAGACCTCGCCCGATGCGCCACGGGCGGCAGCGGCGACGCGGTGCAGCTCCGAATCGTGCGCACGCAGGAGGAGTTCGGACGCGGCATCGATGAGCCGCGCGTCGCTGTCGCTCGGGAGAGATTTCATGGACTTCTCTTTCCTTCGTCGAGGAGAATATTGCTATAGTATAGTCAGAATCGGATCTGCTTCCCGTGATGCGAGCGCCCTGCTGAACGACAGGACTCGGCCCATGACCAGGAGTTATCCGCACGCAAAGGTCGATCGCCTCCACCCAGGAGGCAGAGCAAGGGAGCTCCATGAGCACTGAAGAGATGGTGGCCGCCACACCGCCGCAGTTGACGAGCAAGGCCAGCAGAACAGAGCGTCGGAACCTCCGGGCGCTGAGCTGGGGACACGCACTCGAATGGTACGACTGGGCGATCTTCGGACTCCTTTCGGTCTACCTCGGCGCCGCGTTCTTCCCCTCGGACAGCACGCTCGCCTCGACCCTGAACGCGCTAGCCGTGTTCGCCGTCGGATTCGTCGCACGTCCGCTCGGCGGGGTCATCTTCGGCTTCATCGCCGATCGCTTCGGGCGAAGGAAGATCATGATCGGCGCGGTCGGTGCCGTCGCGCTGGGCAGCTTCATCATCGGAGTGCTGCCCGACTTCCAGACCATCGGACTGGCCGCCCCGATCATCGTCGTCCTCGCGCGGCTCCTGCAGGGGCTCTCCGCCGGCGTCGAGGCACCTCTCGGAACGGCGTACGCCCTCGAACTGGTGCCCAACCGTCCCGGCTACGTCGCCGGCTTCTTCGCCTTCTTCAACAATCTGGGCAACCTGCTGGCTCCGCTGTCGATCTTCTTCATCAGCCTCCTCCTCGGGCCGGACGCCCTGGCCGCCTTCGGCTGGCGCATCCCGTTCCTCATCGGCGGGGTGTTCGGTCTGCTCGTGCTGTGGCTGCGTCGCACCCTGCCCGAGACGCTCGACACCGCGGCGATCCGCACCGTCGGCGCCATTCCCACCAAGGACAACTCGGTCTGGCGCGATGTGCGCAAGTACTGGTTGAGCGTGCTCGCCGCCGTGTTCATCGTCGGCGCGATCCAGGCCTACAACTACACCTGGATCGCCGGGCTCCCCAACCTCGCGAACGGCACCTTCGGCGAGGACCCCACCGCGGTGTTCGCCATCACGACGGGGATGGGCATCTTCCTGACGCTCGGAGCCCTCGTGCTGAGCCGCATCCTCGACCGGTTCCCGATGTCGCGCTGGTTCGTCGTCGCCCGGCTGCTGGCCATCCCGACCATCTTCCTCGCGCTCCTCTACGCGCAGCCCGGCATCGGCACGCTCGCCGGAGTGATGTTCGGCGGCGCCATCGTGCTGCTGCTCAACATGACGATCTTCGTCGTCGTGGCCAACTCGCTCCTGCCGCAGCACATTCGTGGAACAGCTCTCGGGCTCGGATACGGCCTCGGCGTCGCCCTGTTCGGCGGCACGGCCTCGTACCTGCTGCTCTGGCTGCAGAGCCAGGGGATGCTGTGGATGTTCCCGATCTACATCGCCACCCTGTGCGCGATCAGCGTGGTGCTGTACATCCTCGCGAAGCGGCGCAACGGCCTCTTCGTCGGAAAGTGACGTCCTGATGGATGCGTGGCGTGAGATCGTCGGCTGGGCAGGCAGTGCCCTCTTGATCGTGTCGATCCTCCAGCCGACGATCTCACGCCTGCGCTGGCTCAACCTCGGGGCATCCTTGCTGCTCATGGGGTACAACCTGCTGCTCGGCAGTGCGCCCATGGTGGCGCTCAACATCACCCTGATCCTGATCAACTGCTGGTACCTGTTCGTTCACATCCGGCGGGGACGCACGAAGACCGCTCCCACCCTCGAACCCCGTGAAGCGTCCTAGCGGCGTGTACGCCGCCAGGACACGAAAGAAAGCATGGCCATGGAACGACTGATCATCGACACCGACCCGGGAATCGACGACGCCGGAGCACTCTTCTGGGCGCTCTCGACCGATGCCTTCCAGATCGAGGCGCTGACCACGGTCTTCGGAAACGTGCGGGTCGAGACCGCCACGGCGAACGCGCGCAAGATCGCGGCGCTCGCCGGCCGCCCCGACCTCCCCATCTGGCAGGGCGCGAGTCGCCCGCTGGTCGGCGAGCCGCACTACGCCGAGCACATCCACCGCCCTGGGGGACTCGGCTACTGGGAGTACGCCGATCCGGACCCTCAGGCCGACGTTCCGTCCGACGCCGTGCTGCGGATGATCGACACCGTCATGGCTTCGCCCGGCGAGGTGACCATCATGGCTCTCGCGCCGATGACGAACGTCGCCCTGGCGATCAAGCTCGAGCCGGCGTTCGCCCGCTCGGTGCGCCGCATCATCTATATGGGCGGGGCGGCTCTCACGTGGGGCAACGTCACGCCCGTCGCGAGCGCGAACATCTACAACGATCCCGAGGCTGCGGAGATCGTGATCAAGTCCGGCGCGCCGCTCACCCAGGTCGGCCTGGACGTCTCGCGGAGCTTCGCCCTCAGCCCGGATCACCTCGCCACGCTCTGGGAGTCGCAGTCGCCGATGGGGCGAGCACTCTGCGAGATGATCGGCTACCCCGATCGTCAGGACGACCGCGACGAGATGCCGGAGTGGAAGACCGAGGGCATGCACCTCAACGACGTGCCGTGCGTCGCCTACGCCCTGAACCCCGAGTGGTTCACGGTGCGCCGACTGCACGTCGACGTGGAGCTGCACGGCGAGCACACCCGCGGTCAGACGGTCGTGCAGATGATCGACCGCTGGAAGGGCGAGCCGAACATCGACGTGCTCTTCGACATCGACGGGCAGGCGGTCGCCGACGCTCTGACGGCATCGGTGAGCGCCTTCGGGGTGGCTCCGGGGTAGCGGAACCACCTGGCGGATGCTGGCGCGACGCGCTCGCGTCGATGTCGGCTCAGCCGCCGAGGGCGGAAGAGGGTCGGCGGCGGAGCAAGGTGATCGCGAGGACTCCGCTCACGATGAGGGTGGCTGCCGCGGCGAGCGAGGCGACGTTGATCTCGATCCCGCTCTCCGCGAGGTCGCCGCTTCCACCGGTTCCTCCCGGTGTGACGCCGGGGCTCCCGGGGCCCCCGCCGCCGGGGGGTGTCACGGGAGTGTCGGCGATGGTGATCACGTAGTCCACATCAGCGTCCGGAGAGGTTCCGTTTCCCGCGCGCACGGTGATCGGGTAGGTCCCCGGCGTCGTCGGGCGGCCGGAGATGGTCCCGGTCACCGAGTCGATCGTGAGTCCGGGAGGAAGCGCTCCGCCGACGATCGTGTACTCCGGCTCCGGCGCGCCTCCGGCTGTGATCGTGTGTTCGTAGTCGATGTCGACCTGCCCTGCGGGAGGCGTGGGGGAGGTGATCGTCGGGCTCGTGCGGACCGTGCCGGGGGCCGTCGTGCAGCCCGTCGGTGCACTGAGCGTGTTGGTGTCGAGGGTGACCGCGCCCGTGCGGGCGAGAAGACGACCGGTGATCGTGGCTGCGGTCTCTGCGGTGACGGAGATGTCTGCCATCACCGTCCCGATGAACTGGGCTCCGGTCCGCAGGATCGCTGAGCTGCCGACCTGCCAGAAGACGTTGCAGGCGCTCGCGCCCCCGCTCATCGTGATGATCGCGCCCGATCCGATCGTCAGGGTCGACGCTGCCTGGAAGATCCAGACCGAGTTCGCTGTGCCGGCGAGGGTGAGCGCGCCGGTCACCGAGAGCGTGCCACCGGAATAGACACCCGGAGTCAGGGACGCGCCGGTCAGGTCCCCGAGGCCTGATGCGACGGGGGTCAGGCCCGCGGCGACGTTGTAGGCCGTGGTGAGATCCGCCCTCGCCTGCGCGGCCACCGCGTCGGTCGCATGCACCGTCCCGTTGACGACTGCCGGCGGGATGCCGGTGATCGACGTCCCGGGGCTGAGGCCGACATCACCGTTGATCAAGGAAGGACCGGTGTTGGTGACCGTCGACGCGGCCAGTACCGAGAACGGTGCGGCGGTGCCGAGGTTGATGGGACCGTCGATCGTCGTCGCCGCCATCGCGGGGGGAGCTACGGCCAGAGCTAGCGCTCCGGCGACGACGATCGTTGAGAGCACTGCACGAACTCGGCGCATGACGAGCCTTCCATTCAGGAGGGGCGTCGTCATCAACTGCGTCAACGCGTCAGCGCCTAATCGCAGGTCTAGCACCGATATATCGGTTCAGGGGGTTCGGCGAAGAACTGACAGTCCAATCGTCACCTGACGGTTCCGGCCGAATCGCGGCCGGTCGCATCAGCGCGACGCGGCCCGCACCCGACCCGCGAACCGCGCAGGAGTCGTGCCGAGGGTGCGGCGGAACGTGCGGGTGAGGTGCGATTGGTCGACGAAGCCGGTGCGGGCGGCCACCTCCGCGGGGGAGACCCCGGCGAGCAGGAGGCGACGGGCCGCGTCGACACGGCGGCCGATCACGTACCGGTGGGGCGGGATGCCGTAAGCCTTGGTGAACGCGCGGATCAGGTGCTCCGGTGTGGCACCGAGGGTGCGGCCGGCATCCTGGAGCGTCGGCAGAGACAGCAGCCGCGCGTCGAGCAGTTCTCTGAGCCGCGCGGCGAGCGGGGCGTTCACGATCGGACGCGGTCGTGCTCCGAGGTCGGCGAGGACTCGGGCCTTGATGGTGGCCAGCAGCGACTCGGCCGCGAACTCACCGCCTCGGGCGACGACGGCATCGTGGAATCGTGCCACGAGCTGCCCGACGACCGGGTCGGGTACCACGGGTCGGTCGACGATGGATCCCACCCCCGTCTCGTCGATCCAGTCCGCCGCGAGATAGACCACTCGTTTCGTGAACGAGTGTCCTGCTCGGGCAGTGTGTCCGTCATGGGCGATATCGGGAGGCAGCACCGAGACGCTCGCGGCGAGCGCCTGGCGTGATCTCCCGCCGAGGCGATAGTCGACGGCGCCGCGATCGATGAGCAGCAGAGTCCACTCGCGGTGCACGTGCAGGGGGTAGGCATGGGCCGAGAGCTCGGCATGCAGGACCTCGCGGACACCGGGCACATCGGATCGCCACCCCTGGAGCCGGTCGGGCGCGGGAACGGTCTCCATGTCAGAAACGTACAAGACAGCGGCCGTCGCCCGCCGACAGACTGGCGCGATGACTGAATCGACGACTCCGTTCCGCTTCGACACCCGCGCCGTCGTGATCGTCCGCGATGACCTGGAGACCTGGCAGAAGCTGAATGTCACGGCCTTCCTGAGCACCGGGATCGCCGCCGACGCGAGCCTGCTCGGCGAGGTCTATCGCGACGCCGACGATACCGAGTACACGCCCATGTTGAGGGAGCCGATCATCGTCCGCGTCGCGCGGGCCGCCGAGCTGACAGCGATCCGCACTGCGGCGGTGAATCGCGGCCTGCGAACCGCGATCTACACCGCGGAGCTCTTCGCCACCACGCACGACGAGGCCAACCGGGCAGCGGTCGCGTCCGTCCCCGGTGACGCGCTGGACCTGGTCGGGCTCGCCGTGCACGGTGCGAAGAACGTCGTCGACCGGATCACGAAGCGCGCCGTCCTGCACCCGTGATCCGCCCGCCACCCTCGCGTCGACGGAGCCGTGCGGTCTCACGCGGGGTGGCGAAGGGCGGGGCAGTGTTCCGGCGTCGGGTGGTGCGCGATGTCGATGATGCGGTCCAGGGCATCGCGCGCGGCGACGAGACCGTCGATGGCTCCGCTGATGCGATCTCGTTCGGCGGCCAGCAGGGCGAAGGCTTCGGGGGAGCCGTGCCCGGTGTCGACGCACGGCAGGAGCTGCGTGATCGTGCGGCTCGGCACTCCGGCGGTGAAGAACTGCTGAACGAGCTGGACGCGTTCCACGGCCGTTGCGGGGTAGTCTCGCTGGCCGCTGGGCGTGCGCTCTGAGGTGAGGAGCCCCTGTTCCTCGTAGTAGCGAAGTGCTCTCGTGCTCACTCCGGCCTGGCGTGCGACCTCGCCGATCCGCATTCGTTGTCTCTCTTTCACCAGGTGACTTGACCTTGACGTCAACGTCAAGTCTTAGCGTAGTGGAGTCGGCCCGCTCGGGCCGCAGAATGCGCAATCCCCACGAACTAAGGAACTCATGAACGTCACTGACCAGATCGCCCTCGTGACCGGAGCGAACCGAGGCATCGGCCGCCAGTTCGTGCTCGAGCTGCTCGAGCGCGGCGCCGAGACCGTCTACGCGACAGCCCGCCGTCCCGAGACGCTCGATTTCGACGACCGGCGCGTGGTGCCGTTGAGGCTCGATCTGCTCGACCACGACTCGGTCGTCACCGCAGCCGGCGTAGCTCGGGATGTGACTCTCATCGTGAACAACGCCGGGATATCCACGGGCGCCGGCCTGGTGACCGGCGACCTGGGAGAGTTGCGCCGAGAGATGGACACCCACTTCTGGGGAACCCTCGACGTGATCCGCGAGTTCGCCCCCGTGCTCTCCGCCAACGGGGGCGGCGCGGTCGTCAACGTGCTCTCGGCGCTGTCGTGGTTCGCGTCTCCGGGAGCCGGAGGATACGCCGCAGCGAAGGCTGCTGCATGGAACATGACGAATGGCGTTCGCCTGGAGCTCGCCGGCCAGGGAACCCTCGTGCAGGGCGTGCTCCTCGGAGCCGCTGACACAGATCTGATGGCCGACTACGACGGGCACAAGATCGATCCTCGCGACGTGGCCCGCCGGTCACTCGACGGTCTGGCGTCCGGCTCGATCGAGGTGATCGTCGACGAGTGGACCGCGATGGTGAAGGCATCGCTCGCGGACGACCCCGCCGTGTTCTACGCCAAGATGACAGAGCTGCTCGGCGCTTCCTGAGAAGGCGGTGACGAGAACTCGTGTCAAGGGGTTCGAGACGGATGCCGATCGAACAGCAGGATGGGTGAGCGACGAGAGGAGCTCACGATGTTCGAGGTGGCACCGTGGGGCATCGCCCTCGACGGCGTGAAGGAGTCGCATCTCGCGCACGAGGAGTCGGTCTTCGGGTTGTCGAACGGGCACGTCGGCTGGCGAGCCAACCTCGACGAGGGCGATCCGCGCGGGGTGGCCGGGAGCTATCTGAACGGCGTGTTCGAGGAGCATCCGATGCCGTACGCCGAAGACGGCTATGGGTATCCGGACTGCGGACAGACCGTCATCAACGTGCAGAACGGGCAGATCATCCGCCTCACCGTCGACGACGAGCCGTTCGACGTAACCCGCGGCGAGCTCGTCCGGCACCGGCGCAGCCTCGACTTCCAGGACGGAACCCTGCATCGCGACGTCGAATGGATCTCGCCGACCGACCGCCGCGTGCGCATCGAATCGACCCGCATCGTCTCGTTCACGCACCGGTCGGTCGCGGCTGTCCGGTACCGGGTGCAGGCGGTCGATCAGGAGGTCGCGATCAGCATCCAGTCGGAGGTGCTGCCCAACGAGCCCCTTCCGATCACGCACGCCGATCCGCGCGTGCAGGAGCTGCTCACGAAGCCGCTGGTCGGCGTCGACTCGAACGTGATCGACACGGCCGCGACGCTCGTCCACCGCACGCGGAAGAGCGGACTCACGATCGCGGTGAGCAGCGACCACGTCGTCACCGCATCCGGAGCCACCGCCCCGACCGTGACCACCGAAGCCACCCACGAGCTCACCCGGACCACCGTGCGCGTCGTGCTCGCACCGGGGGAGCACGTCGAGGTGGTCAAGTTCGTCGGGCACGAGTGGTCCGCCACCGCGTCGGCCGCCACGCTGCGCGACCGGGCGGAGGTCGCCGCCGCGGATGCGAAGCGCGCGGGGTGGGACCGGCTCGTCGCCGAGCAGCGAGCACGCCTCGACGACTACTGGGCCTGCGCCGACGTGGAGGTCGACGGCGAGCCGCGGCTGCAGCAGGCGGTCCGGTACGCGCTGTTCCAGGTGTTCCAGGCATCCGTCCGCGCCGAGCTGCGCTCCGTCCCCGGCAAGGGGCTGACCGGCTCAGGCTATGAGGGGCACACCTTCTGGGACTTCGAGGCGTACGTGCTGCCCGTGCTCACGTCGACCGCCCCGCATGCGGCGGAGCAGGCGCTGCGCTGGCGGCACTCCACCCTCGATCACGCCCGGGAGCGCGCGGAGCACCTGCACCTCCGCGGCGCCGCATTCCCCTGGCGCACGATCGACGGCAGGGAGAGCTCCGGCTACTGGCCGGCCGGCACCGCCGCGTTCCATGTCAACGCCGACATCGCCGGCGCGGTGCTCCACTACGTCCGCGCCACCGGCGACCACGCGTTCGAGCGCGAGGTCGGCGTCGAGCTGCTCGTCGAGACCGCCCGGCTGTGGCTGTCTCTCGGCCGCTGGGATTGCGCCGGCGGCTTCCACATCGATGGGGTCACGGGGCCGGACGAGTACTCTGCGATCGCTGACGACAACATCTACACGAACCTCATGGCCCGGCAGAATCTGCGAGGGGCGGCGGATGCTGCGCGTCGTCATCCCGAGATCGCCGATGCGCTCGGCGCCGACGATGCCGAGCGTGAGAGCTGGCTGCAGGCGGCGGAGGCGATGACCGTCCTCTTCGACGAGGACCGCGGGGTGCATCCGCAGTCCGCCCGGTTCACGGACCAGCAGCGCTGGGCCTTCGCGAGCACGAGCCCGGACCAGTATCCGCTGCACTCTCACTTCCCCTACTTCGACCTGTACCGCAAGCAGGTGGTGAAACAGGCCGACCTGGTGCTCGCGCTGTTCTTCGCACACGAGGCGTTCACGGCCGAGCAGAAGGCGAGGGATTTCGCGTACTACGAGGAGGTCACCGTGCGCGACTCCTCGCTCTCCGCCGCGGCCCAGGCGGTGATCGCCGCCGAGGTCGGGCAGCTCGAACTCGCGTACGACTACCTCGGCGAGGCCGCCACGCTCGATCTCGACGACCTCCAGGGAGACACCGACGAGGGTCTGCACATCGCGGCGCTCGCCGGAGTGTGGACGGCCATCACCGCCGGGTTCGGGGGCATGCGCGACTCCGACGAGGGTTTGCGGTTCTCCCCGCGTCTGCCCGAGCGCCTGGGCCGGCTGTGCTTCGGGGTGCGCATCCACGGCCAGACCCTCCGGGTGGAGATCACGCCGTCGAAAGCGACCTACTCACTGAAGAGCGGATCGCCGCTGACCATCGGGCACTTCGCAGACGAGGTCGAACTCCGTGCCGGCGAGCCGGTCACTCGGGAGATCCCGGATCTGGCGGAGGCCGGTCCCCGGCCCGAGCAGCCGAAGGGCCGAGCACCGCGGGATGCCGCGGTGGCGTTCGCACGCTCCCGACGATGAGCCTCGTCCGGGCCTCGGCTCACATCCGCGCGTAGCGCGCGCGGGCGAAGCAGAACAGGCCGTAGAGCGCGAGACCGGCCCCGACGACCCAGAGGATGACGGCACCGAACGGGAGTCCGGCCAGTGCCCGCAGCGCAGCATCCAGTCCACCGGCGGTCTCGGGGTCGTGGGTGAGGGCGGCGACGACGAACAGGATCCCGGCGACCGCCACGGCGATCCCCTTCGCGATGTAACCCGCGACGCCGAACGCGATGATGCCCTTGCGTGCCGTCCCGGACGGAAGATCGAGGTGCTTCGTGAAGGCCTGGGTGACGCCGCGCACGATGAAGGCGACGCCGACGGCACCGACGATCAGGCCGACCAGCACCAGCAGAGCGACTCCCGCGGGTGCGGCGAGAAGTCGGGCGCTGAACGACTGCGAGGACTCCGAGGACTGCGACTGGCCGCCGAGCGCGTAGACCAGGGCGGTGGCCGCGATCGCGATGTAAGCGCCGGCCGTACCGAGGAACTTGATCCGGTGGCCCCACTTCTTCTTCGAGTCGGGATCGCGTTCGACCACGGCCTCGGCGATCTGCCACACCGCCAGGGCCAGCAGGCCGAGCACGATGACCCAGAGCAGAACGACTCCCGCCGGTGACTTCTGGATCTGCTCCAGGGCGCCACCCTGGTCGGCGTTCTCGCCGCCTCCGCCGGTCGCGATCGAGATGGCGATCGCCCCGATCAGGATGTGCAGGATGCCGAGGACCGCGTACCCGACGCGGGCGAGACCGCGGAAGGCCTTCGAGTCCTGCGCAGCCCGGGCGGTGGATGCTGCGGAGTTGCTGGAGTTCATGAGTTCGAGACGCCTTCTGTGAATGGTTCGGGGAGGGAGGAATCGGCGGCTCGGATCGCCCGGCGGTCGCGGGCTGCTTCGACGGCGATCCAGACGAGCGCGGCGACGGCGATGCCCTCGAGCATGCCCGCCACCACATCGCTGAGCCAATGCGCGTGGAGGTAGGTCCGGCTCCACATCATGATGAGCACCCAGGCGGCGCCGAGGAGCCACACGTACCAGCGGCGGAGCACGAGGCCGAGGATGACCACCATCGTCGTTGCGACGGCGGTGTGACCGGACGGGAACGATGTCGCGACACTCTCCGCGAGCGAATCCGCGGGGCGGGTGCGGCCGATCACCGCGGCCATCGTCGCACCGATCGCGACGACCACGACCAGGGCGATCGCCAGCGTCGCAGCATCCCACCGCCTCCGGCGCCAGACGAACAGGAGGATGACCAGCGCCCCGACCACGATCATGCCGATCGTGCCGCCGACGACGGCGGGCACCCATGCCACAACGACCCCGACGTCGGTGAGCGCGGCGAGCATCAGATCGTGCCACCAGATGTCGAGCGCGAGCGGCTCATGGCCGCCGAGCGCGACCACGGCGCGGAGCACGACGAACGCCACGCCCGCCGAGACTCCGACGACCGCGGCCGTCGCGCGAGTGCGCGGGGTCGAGACCTCGTCGTGGTTCACGGAAGCCTCACACGCGCCACCCGCTCCCTGCCCGTTCAGGCGATGGGATCGTTGTTACGGATGCTTCTCCGCGTGACCTGCTCGCCGGAGGCGGGGTCGACTGAAGTCCGTGCGACGGTCTCCGTCCGCCGGCTCCGCATGACGAGGACGAGGCTGATGAGGAACACCACGACCCCGGCGCCCATCAGGATGTAGCCGATCAGGTCGAGATCGACGATGCCGCCCGTGTCGACGTTGACGGCGAAGACGAGGATCGCTCCGATGACGAAGATGGCGATGCCGGTTCCGATACCCATGACTTCCCTGCCTTTCCGGGGCCGCACACGCGACCCGCAGCCCCCACGATAAGGTCAATGTCGATTGAGTCAACCCTCATGGACATACCCTCGCCGCGCGTGGTATGGATGAAGGTGATGACTGATCTGGAACGCCGCGCCGGCATCTTCGCCGCTCTCGCCGACCAGACGCGCCTGCGCATCGTCGATCTGCTGACGCTCGGCGATCTCTCATCGTCGGAGATCGGAGAGCAGCTCGCTCTGCGATCAAACTTGATCGCGCACCACCTCGGGGTGCTCGAGTCGGCTCACATCATCGCGCGGACCAGGTCGGAGTTCGATCGGCGCCGCAGCTACATCGGACTCCGGCCCGAGGTCTTCGACACACTCGCTCCGGCCAGCGTGTCACCACCCGATCGGGTGCTCTTCGTCTGCACCGCGAATTCCGCACGGTCGCAGATGGCAGAGGTGCTCTGGCGGAACAGCAGCGCGATCCCCGCGGCGTCGGCGGGGACGGCTCCGGCTGTCACGGTCAACCCGCAGGCGGTGCAGTCGGCCGCACGACACGGCCTCACCATCGACGTGGATCGTCATCCCCGCCATATCGATGACGTGCGCGCAGACGGAGACCTCATCATCACAGTCTGCGATGACGCGCACGAGCGACTGCTGAAGCGCGATGACCTGCACTGGTCGATCCGCGATCCGGCCAGGGTCGGAACGCCCGCCGCCTTCGACTCGGCGTGGGAGACGCTGGGCCGTCGCATCCGCGCTTTCTCTTCGCGCCTCGCCGTGGCGTGACGATCTGTCGTCACGGACGTGCGTGACTCAGCGTCGGATGCCGACGTAGACGGTGTTCGACGAGACCCCGCCGGTGAGGCGGTTGTCGAAGTCGACGACGTGTGCACGGCAGTCGTCGAAGACGGCGCCGAGGGTCGTCATGAACTCGTCGTCGGGCGGATCGTCCGACCAGAGCGCGAAGACGCCGCGGTCGGCGAGGTGCCGCGCGAGCGCGGTGAGACCCGCCTCGGTGTAGAGGTCGGCGTGGGAGGGGTCGAGGGTGTGGCGCGGCGAATGGTCGACGTCGAGCAGGATCGCGTCGTACCGCCGGGCGGTGTCGCCGGGTGCGGTGCGCACGACGGCGAAGAAGTCGTCGTGGGTGAGGGTGGTGCGCGCATCGCGGACGAGTGCGGGGGAGACCGGGAGGAGCTCCCGCTCGTGCCAGCCGATCACCGCGGGAAGTGCGTCGATCACCTCGAGCCTCTCGACGCGGGGGTCTGCGAGCGCGGTGACCGCCGTATATCCGAGCCCGAGCCCTCCGACGAGCACGCTCAGCCGGTCGCCGGTGGCCGCGGCGAGCCCCAGGGTGGCGAGCTCTTCCTCGGCGACCGTGAAGAGGCTCGACATCAGGTACTCGTCGCCGAGCTTCACCTCGTAGATCATCTCGCCCGTGGCAGGGTCGGCCCGGCGCCGGAGCATGAGCTCGCCCATCCGGGTCTCCTGCCAGTCGAGCTCTTCGAACCGTGCGATCATTCCGGTGCCTCTCGTCGACAGGCGTCCCACCCTACGCGCCCGCGCTACTGCTCCTGGTCGAGCAGCGCCTTCGCGACCCGTCGTGCCGAGGCGAACGGAGCCGCGAACGTCTCCATGCCCACGCTCACGATGGCGCCCTCATAGAGCAGCATCATCGCCTCCGCGGTCGTGCGCGGATCCTTCAGGCCGGCCTCGGCGCAGAGCTCCGCGAAGAGATCGAGCAGCCACACCTTCTGGCGCGACACCTCGGGGAACACCGGGTGTCCGTCGTGCCCGTCGCCGATCTCGGCGCGGGCGTTGATCGCGCTGCAGCCCTTGGGGCTGTTGTCGTCGGACCAGGATGCTGCGGCGTCGAAGACCGTGAGGATCCGCTCGATACCGGGCGTGGGAGTGCGGTCGAGCTCCTCGGCGAGGTGCCGGCGCCAGCGGGCATCGCGGTGCTGGAGGTACGCGACGACCAACGTCTCCTTGGAGCCGAACCGGTCGTAGAGCGTCTTCTTCGTGACGCCGGCCGCCTCGGCGATCGTGTCGACGCCCACGGCGTGGATGCCTCGCTCGTAGAACAACCGGGATGCCGCATCGAGGACGCGAGTGGCGCCGGGAGTCAGCGGAGCGAGTTCGGGGAGCGGGCCGGGCATGACCCGAGTATACCAACCTGTATAGTCGAGGGCATGAGTAAACAGATCGGTATACTTTCTGGACTCCTCACCGTGCTGGCCGCCGCCGCGTTCGTGGTGACGTGGAGTTCGGGATTCCTCATCGCCGCGATCGGCACCGTGGAGGCGCCACCGCTCACGATGCTCGTCTGGCGGTTCGTTCCCCTCGCCGCCGTGCCGCTGATCATCCTCTTCGCGACAGGCGCCGCTCGGACCGTCGCCCCCGCCGCTCTGCGTCGACAGGCCCTCATCGGACTCTTCTCGCAGTTCGGCTACTGCGCGGCGGTCTACGCCGCGATCGCCGCAGGCATCGCGACGGGCACGGTCGCGCTGATCGACGCCGTGCAGCCGCTCGTGGTCGCCGTGCTCGTCGGGCCGCTGCTCGGTCTGCGGGTGCGCGGCGCGCAGTGGGCGGGTCTCGTCGTGGGCGCCGTCGGCGTGCTGCTCGTCGTGCGGTCGCAGTTCGGGCAGTCCGATGCGCACCCGCTCGTGTACCTGCTCCTCGCCGCCGGGATGGGCAGCCTCATCGTCGGGACCTTCCTCCAGCGTCGCACGAACGTGCAGACCGGGGTGCTGTCGACCCTGACGATCCACGTCACCGTCTCGGCGGTCGCGCTCCTGGTGCTCGCCGCGGTGACCGGCACCCTCGTCCCTCCGGCATCCGTGACCTTCTGGATCACCGCCGCGCTCGCCGCCGTGTTCCCGACCTTGGCCGCCTACGGCCTCTACTGGTGGCTGCTGCGCCGCATCGGGATCACGGCGCTCAACGCGCTCCTCTTCCTCATCGCCCCTTTCACGGCGGTCGCCGGAGCCGTGATCCTCGGGGAGACCCTCACCGTCCTGACGCTGATCGGGTTCCTGCTCTGCGGGCTCGGGGTGGCGGCCGTGCTCGTGGTGGAGGCGCGGGCGGCCCGCGGCATCCGTCTTCACACAACGACCCCGGAGCGCGTGAACACCCCTTCGGTACGGTGAGTACGTGTCTGGGGACACGATCTGGGGCCGTTTACGGCGATGGCGATGCGAGCGTCTTGTGTCTGGGGACTGGGGAGTTCACTGACGATCGCATCGACCATGCCGCCCTGCGGCTGTCGGGACGGGCGGGCCGTTAACGGCCCGCCGCTCGACCGTGAAAGCGGCCTCACTAGCGTTGACCAGGTGTCTCGGATGAGAGACGCCCGGCGCCCGTCGTGAAACCCGCCATCCGACGCATCGCGCGGCCCGACGCCGAAGGAAGAACGCCCCCGTGCGTGAAGCAGCCCCGCACATCCTCGCGCTGACGGCGTCGATCCTGGCCGCCAGCGCTCTGACCGGATGTGCCGGGGGCGTCGCGGATGTGGCCTCCGAGACGGCACCCCTGCCGTCTCCCTTCTCGAGCGCGGCACCCGGCGTCGATCGGACCGACGTGCTCCTGGACACCGCCGAGCCCACCTCCGGTTCCGCCGACAGCGCGTACGATCCCGCGGACCGGGACGACGTGACCATCACGGAGTGCGCGAGGAACAGCGCCGGGTGGGCCGTGCGGGGCATCGCGGTCAACGACGGCGATGTCGCGAAGACCTACGACATCACCGCGTTCTTCCTCTCGGACGAAGCGACCTTCCTGCACACGGCCAGCACCGAGGTGCAGGTCGCGCCGGGCCGGACGGAACCGTGGTGGATCGAGGGGGACTTCGTCGCACCGGAGGCCACGCTGTGCGTGCTCACCGGTGTCGATGCGCGGTGAGTCGACCCGTCAGGGGCGGACGCGCACCGTGCGGCCCTCGAACCTCACCAGGTCGCCGTCGTGCAGCTGCCGGCCGCGCCGCCGGTCGATCTCGTCATTGACCGTGACGTAGCCATCGATGATGACCTCCTTGGCGTCGCCGCCGGAGTCGAGGAGGCCGGAGAACTTCAGGAACTGCCCGAGGCGGATCATCTCGCCGCCGATGGACACGTCGTCGATCGGATCCTTGCTGGTCATCCCTGAATGCTATCCGTCGAGGGCTCTGTCTCCTCGTCAGGAATCCCTTGACATGGGCTTCACTAAACAATAATGTTCAGTGCAGATAACGAAGCATGTTCAGTGAGGAACGCAGATGGATGACGATCGCAAGGCCCTGGGAGCAAGGATACGAGCTGTGCGCCGAAACCACCGGATCAGCATCCGGGGACTGGCGGAGACCGCCGACCTCAGCCCCGCGTCGATCAGTCAGATCGAGAACGGCAAAGCCAACGCGAGCTTCGACGCCCTGCGCCGGATCGCCTCTGCGCTGGGCCTGACATTCGCCGAGCTGTTCGACGCAGCCCAGCCCGCCACGGGGAGGGTGCTTCGGCGCGCCGAGAGGCCGCTGCTGCCGACAGAGGAAGGTGTTCGAAGCTACGGCATCACGAGGCCGCCGGTCGGCGAGGTCGATGTCGCCGTGTCCGAGTACCAGCCCGGGGCCTTCAGCGGCGGTCACGACTACACCCACGGGAACTCGCGCGAGGTGGTGATCATCCTTCGCGGTCGCTTCTCGTTCGAACTCGACGGCGAGGAGTTCCTCATGGAGCCGGGTGACAGTCTCGACTTCCGCACGAACGTCTCGCACATGATCACGAATGTCGGAGAGGAAGTGGGGGAGGCGCTCTGGGTCGTCAGCCCCCCGTCGACACCGCGTCAGTGAGCGGTCCGCCGCGACGCCGAATCCGGGCAGAACGCCCGGTCTGATCGATCACCAGCGGGCTCGGATCCGCTGAGAACAGGAATCACCGATGAGTACGTCAGTCATGCCCTTTTCCGCCCTCGCGCACGGACTCGAGATCACCGGCGTCGTCCCGGCGATCGACCACCACTCTCATGCCGCCTATGTGCGACCGGGGGAGAGGCTCGAGACCTTCGACGCGCTCGAGACGGAGGTCGTCGCCGGCTATGTCGAGTCGCGGATACCGGCGGATGCGTACCAGCAGTTCGTGCGATCGACGCGTGCCGGCGACCGCGAGTCCGCAGCGCGGGTGGCGACGCAGCACGGCATTCCCGAACTGCGCGAGGCCGCTCGCGACCTCTACCGGACGACGGCTTTCGCCCGTGCTCTGAGCCTGGGAACAGACGTCCTCTACGGCGCGAAACCTCGCGAGCAGCAGATCGAGACCGCCCGCGTTCGGCTCGACGACTACCGCGGCCTTTACGACGAAGCGCTCGCGGTGTCATCGACGCGAATGGTGCTGACCGATGTTCCCGAACTCGATCCCCGCGCCTGGCCCGCGGACCGATACCGCCAGATCGCGCGGATCGACCCCTATCTCTACCCGTTCGGTCACGACCCCTACGTCGGACGCGGATTCGATGCGCAGCGGTTCGCCGCCATCCTCTCGGAGAAGCTCGTGGTCGAGCTGGGCCAGGACGGGCGCGACGCGCCGCACGACACTTTGGACGACTACCGGGAGTTCGTCGTCCGGTCTCTTCGCCGACGCGTGGCCGATGGCGTCGTGGGCTTCAAGATCGTCTCTGCCTACCTTCGCACGCTGAACTTCGCCGCCGTCGATGTCGCCGACGCGCGCGCCGCCTATGATGCGCTGCGCTCTGCACCGGCCGATTCCGCTCATCCGATCGCTCGGAAGGAACTCAGCGACTATCTGGTGGGAGTGATCGCGCATCTCGCCGTCACTCTCGATCTTCCGGTGCAGATCCACTCCGGCATCGGGCACAGCGAACCCGGCCTGCGCATCGCCAACGCGAACCCGCTTCTGCTCGAGGAGTTCTTGAACACCCCCTCTCTCAACCGCCTTCGTGTGGTGCTCATCCACGGCGGCTATCCCTACGCATCACAACTCGGCGCGCTCGCGCACTCGCTGGGGAACGTCTACCTCGACTACTCCTGGATGCCGTATCTGCACTCCCACCTCACCGTGCGAGTGCTCCAGGAGTGGCTGGAGTTCCTCCCCGCCCACAAGGTCGCCTACGGCACGGACACCGCTCACCCCGAGATCCATGTGGGAGCGACGCTCCTGGCGCGGGAGGCACTGGAGGTCGTGCTCCAGCAGGGGCTCGCGGCGCGCATCTGGTCCGCCGCGCAGGCGTCGATGCTCGCCGAACGCGTCCTGGGCGGCAACGTCGCCGAGCTCTACGGAATCGCCCGCTGACTCCATCCGCCTCACCCTCACCCATCCGATCACCGTTCACACTGCGTCAAAGGAGACCCGAACATGAGCACCACCGGAACACCGCCCTCAGAAGCAGACACCGCACCGCCCACCGGATCACGGCCCAAGGTCACCGCCGTGACGGCGGCGCTGCTGGGCAATGTCATGGAGTACTTCGATTTCGTCGCGTACGGCCTCGTCGCGGTCGTCATCGGATCGCTGTTCTTCCCCAATGAGACCCCGGCGCTGTCGCTTCTCGCCTCGCTGGCGACGTTCGGGGTCGCCTTCCTCTTCCGTCCTATCGGAGCGGCCTTCTTCGGATCGCTGGGTGACCGTCGCGGACGCCGGATAGCCCTCTCGCTGAGCATCCTCGTGATGGGCATCTCGACTGCGATGATCGGTCTCCTGCCCACGTACGCGACGGTCGGCATCCTCGCGCCGATCCTGCTCGTGCTCGCCCGCTGCATCCAGGGCTTCTCCGTCGGCGGCGAGTTCGCCGGTGCCGCCACCTTCATCGTCGAGAACGCCCCCGCCAAGAGACGTGGCTTCTGGTCGAGTTGGCTCTCGATGTCGTCATCCGTGGGCACGATCCTCGCGAGCCTCGTCGTGCTGACCCTGCGCTCCACATTGCCCGCCGAGCAGTTCGAGGCATGGGGATGGCGAGTGCCGTTCCTGATGGCGCTTCCTCTGGCGCTCATCGGTCTCTACCTGCGGCGCCGCACCGAGGAGACCGCGGCTTTCAAGGAGCTCGTCAGGGCCGAGAAGGTCGCGAAGTCGCCGATCCGCACGCTGTTCCGCGAGAATCCGCGCGCGATCATCCTCGCGATCGCTCTCGCCTCGATGACCGGCATCACGTTCTACTACTTCAACACCTACTTCATCAACTATCTGGTGGCGACAGTCGAGCTGGATGCCACGCAGGCGACATTCATCGCCCTCTCCGCACAGCTCGTCTATGCGCCGATGTGCCTCGTGGTCGGACTGTTCAGCGACCGGTTCGGCCGACGGTGGATCATCCTGGGTGCGGTCATCGGCCTGGCGGTTCTCGCGGTGCCGATCTTCCTCCTGCTGAGTTCGCACAACCTGCTTCTCGCATTCTTCGGGCTGGCGATCTTCGCCGTACTCGCGGCGAGCCTCAGCGTGTCGGTGACGGTCACCCAGACCGAGCTCTTCCCCGCGGAGATCCGGATGACCGGGGTGGCGTTGGGCAACAACCTGGGCACCGCGCTCGTCGGCGGCACCAGCCCGTTCGTGGCGGCGGCACTCGTCACCGCGACCGGCACGGCCATCGCGCCGAGCTTCTACCTGATCGCCGTGTCCGCGGTCATGTTCGTGGTGATCGTCATCATGCTGCCGGAGACTCTGCGGCGGTCTACCACCGCACGGTAGGGCGCACGAAGCGGATGCCCGGTCGATTCCGAGGCATCCGCTTCGTCGCGTCAGGACCTGCTGAGGCTCGCGTTCACCGCCGCAGCCGAGTACTCCCGCTCGACCACCATCGCGGCGAGGCCGACGACGGTCGCCTTCTCGCCCAGCGTCGACTGGCTGATGCTCAGGTGGCGGGTGGCCCGGGGGAGTGAACGCGGATACAGGGTCTCGCGCACTCCGGCGAGCAGCGGCGGTGAGGCCAGCATGCCGCCGAGCACGACCTCGGACGGGTTGAGCAGCGAGACCACCGTGGCCACGACCTCGCCGATCATGCGACCGGCCTCCTGCGTGAGGTTCGCGGCATCCGGGTCGCCCTCGGCGAGGTAGGCGCCGACATCGGATGCCGATGCGGCGGGCTTGCCGAGTTCCGTCAGGGCCCGTGCGACGGCACGACCGGATGCTGCGGCGGCGAGGCATCCGCGCGCTCCGCACTGGCAGAGCAGGTCGCCGTGACCCGCGATCTTGATGTGGCCGATGTCGCCGGCGCCTCCGTCGGCGCCGCGGTAGACGCGTCCGCCGAGCACGATCCCGGTGCCGATGCCGGACGACACCTTGAGGAAGCAGAGCGAGCGGGAGCCCGGATGCGCGGCGCGCTGCTCGCCGAGGGCGGCGGCATCCGCGTCGTTGGAGACGAGCACCCGCACCCCGAGCGCGCTGTTCAGGTGGTCGGGGATCGGGTAGGCGTCCCACCCCGGCATGATCGGCGGCTGGCTCGGTCGGTCGGTGTCCGGGTCGACCGGGCCGGGGATGCTGAGCGCGATCGCGGCGACGTTCTCGCGGGCGATGCCGGCGCTGTCGAGCAGCCGTGCCGCGTGCTCGGCGATCGCGTTGAGCGTGGCATCCGGTCCGTCGGCGACGGCGACGTCGACGCGGTCCTCGGCGACCACGCGCCCGGCGAGATCGGTGAGGGCGACCGTGGTGTGCGTGGTGTCGACGCTCGCGGCGATCACGTGCGCGTGGGCCGTGTTGAACTCCAGGCGGCGTGACGGCCGGCCGGCGGCCACGCGCTCCGTGCCGGATTCGATGATGAGCCCGGCCTCGAGCAGGGCGTCGATGCGGGTGGCGACGGTCATCCGCGAGAGTCCGGTGACCTCGAGCACGTCGCCGCGCGTGAGGGCACGACGATCGCGGATCAGTTCGAGCACATCGCCGGGGCCGGACATCTCCACCTCCATCGGGGTCGGTCTCAGCATAATGCTTGACAGCTAGGCGAGTTATGCATAGCTTTTAGTCTTAATGAGGTCGAGCTCTCGACCGACCCCCCAAATCCCGAAGACCTGAACGACCTCGAGCGCAAGGAGGCGCATAGTGAAGACCCGTGCGAAAGCAGCAGCGGCAGCGTTGGCCATGGTGGGCGCCACGGCGCTCGTCCTCACCGGATGCACGAGCTCCGGAGACGACGGGGGCGGTGACGGCGGCGGCGAAGGCATCACCTTCTGGCTGCAGGAGGATCTGCCCGATCGCGTCGCCGCGACCCAGGAGATCGTCGACGCGTTCACCGAGGAGACCGGGATCGACGTCGAGCTGGTCTCGGTCGCCGAGGACCAGTTCGCCCAGCTCCTCACCTCCTCGGCGGCGGCGGGCGATCTGCCCGACGTGATCGGCGGCATCTCGCTCCCGCAGGTGCGGAGCCTCTCAGCCAACGAATTCGTCGACACGGATGCCGTGGCCGCGACGATCGACGCCCTCGATCCCTCGACGTTCTCGGAGAACGCCCTCACGCTGACCTCCGACGGCGACACCGCGCTCGCCGTGCCGAGCGAGTCGTGGACGCAGATGCTCTTCTACCGCACCGACCTCTTCGAGGCCGCCGGTCTCGACGCCCCCGACTCCTACGAGTCCATTCTCGAAGCCGCAAAGGAACTCGACTCGGACGACGTCGCCGGATTCGTCGGCGCCACTGCTCCGGGCGACGCGTTCACCGAGCAGACGTTCGAGCAGATCGCCCTCGGCAACGGCTGCGAGCTCGTGAACAAGGACGGCGATGTGGAGCTCGACTCCGACGCCTGCGTCAGCGCGTTCGAGTTCTACGGCGACCTGACCGAGAACTACTCGGTGCCGGGTGCGCAGGACGTCGACACCACCCGCGCGACCTACTTCGCCGGCGGCGCGGCCATGTTCATCTGGTCGAGCTTCGTGCTCGACGAGATGGCCGGGCTCCGTGAGGACGCCAAGCCCTCCTGCCCCGAGTGCGTCGCCGACCCCGCGTTCCTGGCGCAGAACACCGGCGTCGTGACCTCGATCGCCGGCCCCGACGGCGATGCTCCGGCACAGTTCGGCGAGATCACCTCCTGGACGATCACCGAGGGCTCGAACGCCGAGTCCGCCCAGTCGTTCATCGAGTACATGATGAGCGACGGCTACGAGCCGTGGATCGCGATCGCCCCCGAGGGCAAGGTGCCGGTGCGCACCGGCACCGCCGAGGAGCCGACGAAGTTCTCCGACCTGTGGGCGACCCTCCCGGCCGGCGTCGACACCAAGGCGCCGCTGTCGGACTTCTACACCCCCGAGGTGCTCGACGCCGTGGCATCCGGTCCGGAGGACCTCGCCCGCTGGGGCATCACGCAGGGGCAGGGCAGCCTGCTCGGTGCACTCCAGGGCGAGCTCCCCGTCTCCACCGCGGTCAGCGACGTCGCCCAGGGCGGCGACCCGGCGGATGCTGCAGCCACGGCCGCCGAGGCGGTGCGCTCGATCGGCGAGTCACTCAAGTGACCACCCTCGAGAACGGATCCGGGACCGGGGCGGCGAGCCCCGGTCCCGGCACCACCCCGCCGAAGGCGTCGCGCCCCGCTAAGCCGCGGCGGCGCTCGCGGCACAACCGCGAGGAGAACCGCGCGGGTCTGTTCCTCATCTCGCCGACGTTCATCATCATCCTCGTTGCGGTGGTGCTGCCGATCATCTGGGCGATCTCGCTCGCGTTCCAGGATGTGCGGCTGATCAACATCCGCGGCACCGGCATCATCGGCGAGTACACGCTCGACAACTTCGTCGACGTGCTGACCTCGCCCGGCTTCTTCAGCGCGCTGTGGACCACGATCGTCTACTCGGTCTGCGGCACCGCGCTCGCGATCGGCGTCGGCCTGATCGCTGCGCTCGCGCTCCGCAAGCCGTTCCGCGGCCGCGGGCTCGTCCGCGCCTCTCTCCTCCTGCCGTACGTCGCCCCGGTCGTGGCCGCCACCTTCGTGTGGTCGACCATGCTCAACCCGCAGTTCGGCATCGTCAACTGGTTCGGCCAGAACGTGCTCGGCTGGGAGGACCCGGTCGCGTTCCTCTCCGACCGCGCCCTGCCGGTGAACATCTTCGGGTGGGAGGTGGACCTGCCGATCGCCCTGATCACCGTCATCCTGTTCGAGGGGTGGCGATCGTTCCCCTTCGCCTTCCTGTTCCTCACCGCCCGCCTCGAGGCCGTGCCCGGCGTGCTCGACGAGGCCGCCCGTGTCGACGGCGCGACCCCGACCCAGCGGTTCCGGCACATCCTGCTGCCGCAGCTGCTCCCGACCATCGCCGTGCTGTGCGTGCTGCGCTTCATCTGGACGTTCAACAACTTCGACGACATCTACCTGCTCACGGGCGGCGGCGCCGGCACCGAGGTCGTCTCGGTCCGCGTGTTCGATCTGCTCACGGCGCGCGGCGACATCGGCGCCGCGGCGGCCCAGGCCCTCGTGCTCGCCGCGATCCTCGCCGTGCTCGTCGGCATCTACCTGAAGTTCTTCGGCAAGCAGGAGGAGCAGGCATGAGCGCGCAGACCACGACCGTGCGGTCGACGACCCGTGCGCCGCGGCGCGGAATGACGCGCGACAGCTTCGAGAACGGCCTGTTCCGCATTCTCCGGCCCATCGTGATCGTGCTGCTGCTGCTCGTCGCCGTCGTGCCGTTCTACTACATGGTCCTGCTGAGCTTCCGCTCGCTCGACTCGCTCGTGCAGAACCCCGGCGCGCTCTGGATCACGATCCAGGAGCTGGATTTCTCGACGTACCTGAAGGTGCTCGCCCCGGTGGATGCCGGCGGCCAGGGCTTCATCGTCTTCATGCGCAACTCGCTGCTCGTCGCGCTCGCGACGGTCGTGTTGACGCTGGCGGTGTCGATCCCGGGCTCCTATGCCGTCAGCCGCCTGGCGTTCTTCGGTCGTCGTCAGGTCTCGGCGCTCTTCCTCGCGGTGTACTTCTTCCCGGCGATCCTGCTGGCCGTGCCGCTCTTCGTGTTCTTCACGCAGATCGGGCTCCGCGGCTCGCTCGTCGGCCTGCTCCTGGTCTACGTCTCCCAGGTGGCCGCGGTGTCGATCTACACGCTCCGCAACTACTTCGCGACGATCCCGGTGTCGCTGGAGGAGGCGGCGGCGCTCGACGGCGCCAGCCGGTTCCAGATCATGCGCAAGGTCAGCATCCCGCTCGCGATGCCGGCGATCGTGTCGAACGGCCTGTTCATCTTCATGATCGCGTGGAACGAGTTCCTGTTCGCGCTGCTGTTCCTCATCGAGAAGCGGGACTCGTGGACGGTGTCGCTCGGGCTCTCGCAGCTCTCCGGCAGCATCGAGGTGCCGACGACCGTGCTCATGGCCGGCTCCGTCATCCTGACCCTGCCCATCATCCTGCTCTTCTTCGCATCGGAGCGGCTCCTCGTCGGGGGCCTCACCGCCGGTGCCGAGAAGGGCTGACCCCCCACCGACCCCGAAAGGAAGGCACACGCTCGTGCCCCACGTCGTGCAGTTCTCCGCCGTCCGCGAGGTGGAGCTCGTCGAGATCGAGGCGCAGCCTCTGACACCCGGCAGCGTCCGCATCTCCACCTGGTACTCCGGCATCTCCGCCGGCACCGAGTTGACCGCCTTCCGCGGCACCAACCCGTACCTGACCTCGACGTGGGATGCCGAGCGGCGGCTGTTCGTGCCGGGGGAGCCGAGCTTCGGCTACCCGGTCAGCGGCTGGGGCTACTCCGAGGTCGGCCAGGTCACGGAGGTCGCCGATGACGTGACCGATGTGCAGGTCGGCGATGTCGTGCACGGCATCTGGGGTCACCGCAGCGATGCCGTCGTGTCGGCGGCCGCAGTCGCGGGACGTATCGTTCCGGACGGCGTCGATCCCGTGCTCGGCACCTTCGCCCGCGTCGGCGCCATCGCGCTGAACGGGGTGCTCGCGGCCGATGTGCGCCTCGGCGAGCAGGTCGCGGTCTTCGGGCAGGGCGTGATCGGCCTGCTGGCCACGCGCCTCGCGACGCTGTCGGGCGGCCGGGTGCTCGCGGTCGACACCCTCGCGACGCGGCTCGCGATGGCGACGGCCTTCGGCGCGGTCCACGCGGTGGATGCTCTGCGCCCGGGGGGCGCGGGAGAGATGATCCGCGAGCTCACCGGCGGCGGGGCCGACAGCGCGATCGAGCTGTCGGGCACCGACCGGGCGCTGCACGAAGCCATCCGTTGCGTCGTGACCGAAGGGCTCGTCGCGGCATCCGGCTTCTATCAGGGCGGAGCATCGAACCTGCGTCTCGGCGAGGAATTCCACCACAACCGCGTGCGGATCGTCGCCAGCCAGATCTCGGGCGTGCCCGTCTCGCTCGGCGGCCGCTGGAACCAGGCCCGCCTGGTGCGCACCGTGATGGGTCTCATCTTCGCGGGGGAGGTGGATGCCGGAGCACTGGTGTCTGACATCGTGTCCGCGACCGACGTGGCCGGAGTCTTCGAGCGGCTGGACGCCGGTGACCCCGAGATCCTGCAGGCCGTGCTGCGCTTCGACGCGGCGCCGGAGCGGGTGCAGTGAACTCGGTGATTCCGGACGGGGACGTCCCCGCCTATCGGCCGACCTTCCCGGAGCATCGTCTCGGTGTCGGGATCGTCGGAGCGGGCGCCATCGCGCGCTCGGCGCACCTGCCCGCCTACCGGGAATGGGACGTGCCGGTCGTCGCCGTCACATCACGCACGGTTGCGGATGCGCAGGCGCTCGCCGCGGACTTCGGCATCGCGACCGTGCACGAGTCCCTTGAGTCCCTGCTCGCCGACCCGCGCGTCGAGGTGGTCGACCTGGCCACCGGGCCCGCCGGTCGTGTCGAACTGATCGCCGCCGCGGTCGCCGCGGGCAAGCACGTGCTCGCGCAGAAGCCGCTGGTCAGCGCGATGCGGCCGAGCTGCCGCGGCTGGCCGAGGTGCTCGAGGAGGCTCGCGCGAAGGGGCTCCGCGTCGCGGTCAACCAGAACGCGCGGTGGGCTCCGGCCTGGCGGCTCGCGACCCTGCTGATCCGCGAGGGGCGCATCGGCGACGTCGTCGGCGTCACACACCTGCATGACAAGCCGCTGCCTCCGCTGGTCGGCACTCCGTTCGACGACGTGCCGCACATGCTGCTGAACGACTACCTCGTGCACTGGATCGACATCACCCGGTGCTGGCTCGAGGGCTCGACGGTCGTGGCCGTCGCGGCATCCGATCATCGGGTTCCCGGCCAGTCCGACGAGGCCCGCAATCCCTGGGGCGCCGACCTGCGCATCGACGTGTCGACCGGCGCGAGCGCGTCGATCCGCATCGTCGGCAGCGCGGTGGCGTCAGCGGGCGGCTGCCCGTTCTGGATCCACGGAACGGAGGGCACGCTGCGCGGCAGCGTACTGCTCGGATCCGACCGCCTCACGCTCGATCGCGACGGCGAGACCACTGACTTCGCGCTGGAGGGCCAGTGGTTCACCGACGGCTTCGCCGGCACGATGGGCGAGCTGCAATCGGCGATCAGCGAGCAGCGCGAGCCGGAGAACGCGGCCGCGCACGTCTTCGCGACCGTGCGGACGACCATGGCCGCCGTCGAATCGGCGGAGCGCGGCGGGATGCCGGTGCACCCGGTCGACCTCGCACTGACGACAGCCAAGGAAACCCTGTCATCGCATCAGCAGAGTGGAGCAGCGTGACCGTCCTCGATGAGATCCCCGTCGGGCCGGACGCCCGGGTGTACGCCGAGGGGTGGCAGAGCTGGAGCCCGACGACCTGGTCGGCGCGGGGCGACGCCATCCACCGGCCAACCGAGCCGTGGCAGCACGCGATGCGCTTCCGGCCGGGCACGCCCGTCGCGGAGGACGCACTGCAGGGCGAGGGGCTGCTGGTCGTCGACCCCGGTGACGGCGGCGACGCCCGGGTGTTCGGCACGCTCGACGCGAGCCACGAGGTGCCCACGATCCGTGCGACCTGGCGCGGCGATACGGTGGTGGTGGAGACGGATGCCGACCCCCGGTCCCTGAGCCTTTCGAAGGGCCACGAGAACCCTGGGTCCCTGAGCCTGTCGAAGGGCCACGCCGATCCCCGGTCCCTGAGCTTGACGAAGGGTCGCTCCGCTCGCTCAGCGACCGGAACTGCCGCACTGGAATCGTTCGGAGCCCGCTTCGGCGCAGCATCCGGTGCCCGTCTCGGATGGGCCAGGCCGCGCGTGTGGTGCACGTGGTATCAGTACTTCGAAGAGGTGCACGCGTCCGATGTCATCGAGAACGTGCGAGCGATCGACCAATCGGGGCTCGAGGTCGACGTCGTCCAGATCGACGACGGCTGGAGCCTCGGCACCGGCGAGTGGACCGCGCCGAACCCGCGCTTCGGTTCGCTGCCCGACGCGGTGAGCGCGATCCTCGACAGCGGTCGCCGCGCGGGAATCTGGGCGGCGCCCTTCTCGGTCGGCGCGAATTCCACGGTGGCCCGCGAGCATCCGGACTGGGTGCTCGGCGACGCCGGACGCAACTGGGGCGACGACCTGCGCGGGCTCGACCTCACCCACCCCGGTGTGCGCGACTATCTCACCCGCGTGTTCAGCGACATCCGCGACCTGGGTATCGACTACGTCAAGCTCGACTTCCTCTACTCCGGCGCACTGCCGGGCCCCCGCCACGACGCGGATGCCACCCCGATCTCGGCCTACCGCTCGGGCCTCGAACTCATCCGCGAGGTGCTCGGCGACGACGCGTTCCTGCTCGGCTGTGGCGCCCCGATCCTGCCCAGCGTCGGACTCGTCGACGCGATGCGCGTCGCCGGCGACACGTTCCACGAGGGCGGGGAGGACGGATCGCAGGGCCTGCGTGGACAGATGTCGGTCGAGGCGCGCGAGTGGCAGCACGGCCGCCTCTGGACCAACGACCCCGACTGCCTGGTCGCCCGCCCCGAGTTCGCGCTGCGGGAGGAGTGGGCCGACGTCGTGATCGCCGCCCCCGGCATCCGCGGTTTCTCGGATCGCATCGGCGGACTCGACGCCCGAGGGATGGACCTCGTCCGCGCACTTCTGAAGGAGACACCCGCATGACCCCGCCGACCGGTCTGCAGGACCGCCTCGCCCCCCTCGTCGAGACGCTCTATCCGGATGCCGCGGCCGAGGTGCTCGCCGCGCTCCTCGACCTCGCCGAGACGTGGCGACCGCGGCTGACCGCCGTGCACCACGGGTCGGGCGCGACCGGGCCGGACGAGAGCACCGCGTACCTCATCACCTACGGCGACTCGTTCCGCCGCCCGGGCGAGACCCCGCTGCACACGCTGGCCGGGGTGCTGCGCGACCACATCGGCGACGTGATCAGCGACGTGCATCTGCTGCCCATCTATCCGTGGACCTCGGATGACGGCTTCGGCGTCGTCGACCACCGCCAGGTGAACCCGGCGCTCGGCACCTGGGACGACATCACCGACCTCCGCGACGAGTACGCCCTCGCGCTCGACTTCGTCGCCAACCACATCTCGAGCTCGTCCCCGTGGTTCCAGGCCTGGCTCGCGCGCGACGAGCGCTACGCCGGGTACTTCCTCGACCCCGCTCCCGACTTCGACGTCTCGCACGTGGTGCGTCCGCGAGTGACACCGCTGGTGCACGAGTACACGCGGCCCGATGGCACCACCGCGCGCGCCTGGACGACCTTCGGACCCGACCAGATCGACGTCGACCCGAGCACCCCGGCCGTACTCCTCGACCTCACCGACATCCTGCTCGGCTACCTCGCGCACGGCGCCACGACCGTGCGTCTCGACGCGATCGGCTACCTGTGGAAGCAGTCGGGCACCACCTGCATCCATCTACCGCAGACGCACGACATCATCCGCATCTGGCGGATCCTGGTCGACGACCTGGCCCCCGGCACCCTGCTGCTCACCGAGACGAATGTGCCGCACGCCGACAACATCACGTACTTCGGCGACGGCAGCGACGAAGCGCACATGGTCTACCAGTTCGCGCTGCCGCCGCTCGTGCTGCATGCGTTCGTGACGGGTCGCGCGAGTGCTCTCGCCGAATGGGCGAGCCAGGTCGGGCCGGTCAGCGACACCGCCACCTGGTTCAACTTCCTCGCGAGTCACGACGGCATCGGCCTGCGTCCGACCGAGGGGCTGCTGACGGATGCCGATCGCGCGCTGCTCGTCGAACGGACGCTCGCCCGCGGCGGACGCGTGTCGATGGCCAGGCGGCCCGACGGCAGCGAGGGCGTCTACGAGCTCAACACCAACTTCCTCGAGGCGCTCGTCGATCCCGCCGACCCGGACCCGGATGCGTCGGCCGTGCAGCGCGGCCTCGCGGCCCACGCCATCCTGCTGTCACTCGTCGGCGTGCCCGCGATCTATCACCACTCGCTGCTCGGGTCGCAGCAGGATCATCAGGGCGTGCAGGACAGCGACATCGCCCGGCGCATCAACCGCGAGGTGCTCGACGCCGACCGGCTGCACGAAGAATTGCAGCAGCCGGGCCGTCGATCCGGGATGCTCGAGGGCGTGCGCGCGATGCTCGCCGTGCGCCGTGGTGTCGCCGCATTCTCGCCGTTCGCCACGCAGGAGGTCGAGTTCCTCGACGAGCGCGTGCTCGTGGTCCGGCGAGCGGCCGGATCGGCCCACGAGGTCGTCGCGGCCGTGAACGTCAGCGACGAGGCGGTCGAGCTGGCATCGCTCAGCGGCACCGACCTGCTGACGGGTGCGCGCCACGACGGTCTCGTGCTCGCACCGTTCGGGTACGTCTGGCTCGCGGCGAACTGACGGACGGGCGTGCCCCGAAAGAGAACAGCCGCCGAGGCTTGACCTTGACACAGTGTCACACGGCACAGTGGTGACATGTACAGCATCGGAGAGTTCGCCGCGTTCGGCCGGGTCAGCCCGCGCATGCTCCGCCACTACGACGCCATCGATCTGCTGAAGCCCGCGCAGATAGACGACGGATCCGGCTATCGGAGCTACGGGGTGTGGCAACTCCCCGACCTCTATCTGATCGCCGAACTCCGGGAACTCGGCGTCGGGCTCCCTGAGATCGATCGTGTGCTCGCCGCACCCGACCGAGACGTCGTGCTCCGCGCCGTGCTCGCCGCACGGCAGGCGGAGCTGGCCGAGACGGTCCGCGGCGACAGGGCGAGGCTGGAACGCATCGGCATACGACTGACCCGAGGAGGAGAGCACCCCATGAGTCATTTCATCGACTACACCGCCCTCGAGGAGCTCGCGGTCTACGCGACCCGCGGACTCGCGGAAGGCGGCGGTCCGGAGGCCATCGGCGCGACGATCTCCGAACTCATCCCTCTCCTCGACGATGCACTGGGAGGGGCTGGTCGTCCCCTGATCGAGCCGGGCATCTTCTGGTACGTCCCGGTCGAGGGCGCCGATGATGTGGAGGTCCACATCTCCTACACGGCCGAATCGGATCCCGTCCCGGGTCGCGGGTACGAGGTCGTCCGTCTTCCCGCGGTGGAGACGATGGCCCGACTTCGGCACCACGGTGACATGTCGGGGATCGGCGAGTCCTGGGCAGGACTGATGACCGGTGTCGTTGCCGACGGTTACGAGCTGACCGGTCCCTCTCGCGAGGTCTACGTGCACGCTCCCGGTCACGAGCCGGGAGACGACTGGATCACCGAGCTGCAGGTTCCCGTGCGGCTCGTCGAGGAATCCTGACGCCCGCGCGCTTCCACACATCTGCCCTACTGTGTTGGCCGTTGTTCTGCCATCATCGTCTCGAGTACGCCGGGGGGCACTCCTGAAGGGGGAGTGATCGACGACCGGTGACGTTCTGAGGGGGCATCATGGTCGAGCAGTCGTCTGCGTGGAAGCGTTTCTGGGAGCGGGGAGGCCTCTGGCGGGCGTTGCTGCTCGCCGCCCTCTACCTCGGCGTCTACGAGCTGATCGGCTTCCTGCTCGGCCAGGTCATCCCCGAGGGGAGTGCGCTGCGCGGCGCGAAGGGCAGCGCGGGAGATGTCTTCTTCGCCACCGGACTGCCGATCATCATCACCAGCGTGCTGCTGCTCGCGTTCGCGGCATCCGTCGGCTGGCTGAACGAGCTGTTCTCGCGGCAGAAGCTCGGCGGGCACCGGTGGATGTGGATCGCCCTCATCGTCGTGCTGCTCATCAACGTCGCGGCCCTGCTGTCGATCGACTACGGCAAGGCGGGGATGCCGCTGGTCGGCACCTGGCTGCTCACCGGTCTGTTCATCGGTCTGGTCGAGGAGCTGGTCACTCGCGGTTTCGTGGTGAACCTGATGCGCAAGGGCGGACACGGCGAGATCGCCGTGGCCCTCGCATCCGCCGGTGTCTTCGCCGCCCTCCACCTGGCCAACCTCTTCACCTCCGACCAGGGGCTCGTCGTCACCCTTGAACAGGTCGTCTACACGTTCGCCTTCGGCATCTGCATGTACCTGATCCTGCGCGCGACCCGCACGATCATCGCGCCGATGCTCGTGCACGCGAGCACCGATCCGTCGATCTTCCTCTACAGTTCGCACCCCGCAAGCGGCAACCCGCTCGGCCTTCTCGCGTCGCTGAGCACCTACCTCGTGATCATCACCGGGTTCATCCTGCTGATCGTTTTCATCGTCAGCGAGCGTCGCAACCGGCACACCGAGGCCCTGCGATGACGGGCCCCGCCGCCGCGGCATCCGTCCGGGTCGCGCCGAGGGTCTGGCGCGGAGTCCTCGCGCTCCTGCTGTACCTGGCGGTCTTCTACGGCGTCTGGATCTTCAACGGCATCGACTACCCGCGCATCGGCGACAGTGCCGACACCCTGTGGAAGTGGTACGTCGCCCCGCTGGCTGCGGGCACCGTGGTGCTGGTGATCGTCGTCTCGATCTACGGATGGTGGCGACCCGCGCTGTTCGAGAAGCGCCGACGCGTCCCCCCGTGGGTGTGGATCCTCCCCGGCGCGCTCGCGGTGATCGCGATCCTCAACCTGATCATCGGCGACTCCAGCCGCGTCACCCCCACGATGTGGATGCTGCTCGTGACCGGCAGCCTGCTCGTCGGATTCAACGAGGAGATGGCGACCCGCGGGCAGCTGATCGTGGCGTTGCGCAGTCGCTTCGGCGAACTGGGCGTCTGGTTCTTCAGCTGCCTCCTGTTCGGCCTGCTGCACCTGCCCAACACGCTGTTCGGCACCGGGCTGCTGGGCCTGTTCCAGGTGGTGCTCACCTTCTGCGCGGGGAGCGTCTTCTATCTGCTGCGTCGCGTGAGCGGAACCCTGATCGCCGCGATGCTCCTGCACGCGCTCTGGGACTTCTCCACTTTCGCCGCGAACTCCGGACTGCCGGGCGCCTGGGACCTCCCCATCGGGCTGGCCGGAGTGATCGTCGCGATCCTCATCGTGCGCAGGGAGGGGCGGGTCGACCGCGCGGCCTAGGTCTGGCTTCGCTTCGGCGGACCCGTGCGTGCACGATCTGCGGACCTGTGCGTGCACGATCTGCGGACCCGTTCACGATCAGCGGATGCTTTCAGCGAAAGCATCCGCTCATCGTGAAGAGGTCCGCGAATCGTTCCCTGCCGGCAGCGACCTGCGGGTGCGCGTCAGGGTCGGCCGTGCTCCGCTCGGCGCAAGGTATGCCCGGCATGTGCGGATGGAGGGGAATGGTGGGTGAGGTGAGGGGACCCCACCCACCGGCCGCCCGATGAAGGAGAGGCGGCTGAGGAGCTGCCACCCCGGGACCCCTCCCGAAGCAGCAGCTCCTCCAGTTGAACAGACCGGCCTTCACGCAGATACGGCCCGGTTGTGAAAGGCCTGTGGTGAGAGGGCAGCGACTCAGTCGTCGGTGTCGGTGCCGACGACGGCGAAGTCCGCCGTGAAGTCGATGTCGATCGAACGGTTATCGGAGGTCAGCACCGACGCGTCGAACGGGCTCACGTCGTCGCTGTCGACGTCGAGGTCGGTGATCATGCCGTCGGCCTCGGCGAGTGCCGCGGAGACGAGCGAGCGGATCGTGTCGTCGTCGAGCGTGAGCGCGGGTGCTGTGTCATCGGCCTCGGCGGGTTCGGTCGAGATGACGGTGGCCGAGAGCTTGTCGTCGACCCGCACCTCGGACTCCTCGCCCGCTGCGGTCGTGAGCTGCACCTCCCACGCGCCGTCGCGCTTGGCGTCGATCGAGGTGACCTCGCCGTCGGCGGCAGCGCGTGCGGCCTCGGCGATCTCGATGAGCTCGTCGGCCGAGTCCGTGCCGATTCCGGTCGCAGGGCCCTGGCCGGCCGGGGGAGCGCCCGCGTCGTCATCGCGCTGGTCGTCGCGGTTGTCGTCCTTGTCGTGGCGGTCGTCGGCGTCGTGCCGCGGGCCGTCCGAGACGGAGGGGCGGTCGTCGTCATCGCCGAGGTCGTCCGCGATCGCGGCGCCGACCGCCACTCCGCCACCCACGAGCACCACCGCGGCGGCGATGCCGCCACCGATCAGGAGGGCGCGCTTGCGACGGGGCTTCGCCTCGGTCGTCGCAGGTGCGGGCGCGGGGGCGGCGGCTGTGGGCTGTTCCGCGGCCGGAGCCTGCGCTGCGGCATCCGTCGTCGGGGTGACGGGGACCGTCGGCTGGTTCGCGTCGTGGTCGGGGGTCTGGTCGGGGGTGAGGTTCTTGTCGTCCATATGACGATGCTCTCGCGCAGGCACTGAAGCCTTCCTGAAGCGACCTGAAGGGTTCTTCAGGAACGGGTCAGGGGGCGAGCGCTGGGTCACTGAGCCGTCGAAGTGCCCGGTCGACAGCCCTTCGACAAGCTCAGGGGCCCAGATCCGACCGAGTCAGGGGGCGAGAGGCAGGGTGACGACGAACCGGGCGCCGCCCCAGCGCGACTCGTCGACGACGATCGTGCCGCCCTCTGCCGCCGTGATACCCTGGGCGATCGCGAGGCCGAGGCCGCTGCCGCCGGCGTCGCGGCTGCGCGCCTCATCGAGGCGCACGAACCGCTCGAAGATGCGCTCGCGCTCGTCCACCGGAACGCCGCCGCCGTCGTCTTCGATCGTCACGAAGACGTGCCGATCGGCGGGTGTCACGCCGATCGCGATGCGTCCTCGGGCGTGGCGCGCGGCGTTGTCGGCGAGGTTGCGCAGCAGCTGGCCGAGCAGGCGCGGATCCCCCTCGACGCGCGCGGCGCGGATGCCGGACCCGTCGACCTCGATGCCCGCGGCCCGGAGCCTGCGCACCTCGCCCAGTGCGAGGTCGTCGAGGTCCACCGGTTCGGCGTGCCGACCGGCGCCCTCATCGAGCCGGGCGAGCAGCAGCAGCGACTCCACGATGCCCTGCAACCGCAGGCCCTCATCCGACACGATCTCGGCCAGTTCGCCGATGCTCGTCACACCCGGATGCGCCTGCGCCAGCTCGGCGTGCTGACGGATCGTGGCGAGCGGGGAGCGCAGCTCGTGCGAGGCGTCGGACACGAAGCGGCGCTGCGCCGTGGCGGCGGCATCCAGTCGGTCGAGCATTCCGTTCATGGTCGTCGCGAGCGCGGCGATCTCATCGGCGGATGCCGGCACGGCGAGGCGCTGGTGGAGTCGCTCGGCGGTGATGCCGTCGACCTCCGCGCGGATGCGGGTGACGGGGCGGAGTGCGCGACCGGTGACGAGCCAGGTCGTCGCGGTGACGAGGAGCAGCAGCAGCGGGACTGCGACGGCGAGCAGCGTCGCGACCGTCGACAGCGTCTCGGCGTCGTCCTCCATCGACACGGCGAGCACGAGCGTCTGGTCGCCGTCGATGTCATCCGAGACGACGAGCATCGGCTCGCGGTCGATCGTCGTCGTCCGTGGTTCGTCGGCGATCGGGAGCGGCGTCGCTCCAAGCGCCTCCCGTGCGTCTTCGCTCGCCGCGCGCACCGCCCCGTCCGGGCCGATGAGCTGCACGAACTCGTCTTCGAGGTCGTCGATGCCGCGGTCGCCGGAGCCGGGGCCGGGTCCGTTCGCGCGATCGCCGAGTTCGTCGATGCGCTGCTCGGCGGCGCGCTGCGTGCTGCCGTGCACGGTGCTGCTGAGCACCGCGTAGAACGAGAGCGCGCCGACGGCGAGGGCCACCGCGACGACGAGCGTGGCTCCGAGCGTGGTCCGCCCGCGCACGGATCGCCACCAGCGACCGGCGCGCCGGCCGCTAGCCACCTGCGCCTCAGCCACCGTCGGCCGCCAATCGGTAGCCCGCGCCGCGGATCGTCTCGATCGCGTCGCGCCCGAACGGCTTGTCGAGCTTGCGGCGCAGGTGTCCGACGTAGACCTCGACGATGTTCGGGTCGCCGTCGAAGTCGTCGTCCCAGACGCCCTCGATCAGCGCGCGCTTCGTGACCACCTGTCCGCGGTGCCGCATCAGGTACTCGAGCACCGAGAACTCGCGGGCGGTGAGCGTCACCGGCGTCTCGCCGCGCCAGACGCGGTGGGCGGCCGGGTCGAGCCGCAGGTCGCCGGCCTCGAGGATCGCCGGTCGCGCGACGGCGCCCCGACGGACGAGCGCGCGGATCCGGGCCACCAGGATCGCGAACGAGAACGGCTTCGTGACGTAGTCGTCGGCGCCGGTCTCGAGCGCCTCGACCTGGTCCCACTCGCCGTCCTTCGCGGTCAGCATGAGCACGGGCGTCCAGTTCTCCTCGGCGCGCAGCGCCTCGCACACCTTCCATCCGCTCATCCCGGGCATCATCAGGTCGAGCACGATCGCGTCGTACCGCGTCTCGCGTGCCCGCCAGAGCCCGTCGACGCCGTTGTGCGCGACGTCGACGGCGAACCCTTCGGCCTCGAGTCCGCGGCGCACACCGTCGGCCAGGCGCACCTCGTCGTCGACTACCAGGATCCGCATTCCTCCAGTGTGGCCGCTCGACGCTGAAGCCGGGCTGAAGCGGGGCCCTCCTGTTTTCGAATCGCGCAACGGGGGGCTTCTCGCCGCGATCTGCAACCATTCGCGCGATTCGAAACAGTCAGAGCCCGGCCTGGATCCGGCGGATGGCGTCGCCGAGCGTGCCGGTAGCGAGGAGCCCGGGCCCGAGCGGCCCCGCGGTGTCCTCGCCCAGCAGCGGCAGGCCGCGAAGCGCCTCGGCTGCAGCCGGTGTGAGGCGAGCGAGTTGCCAGCGGATCTCCTCGATACCGGCATCCGAATCATCCGGCCGAGCCAGCCCGACAGCCTTCACGGAGTATGCGGCCGCACCGAGCGCGTGCGCCCCCATGTGCGCGACGCCCGCTGCCTGCGCGGCCGCCCGCGCCGCGGCCGCACCGGCGGGGGATCGAGCAGCGGATGCCGCCCTCCCGGCCACGAAGCGCCGGCGGATCTCCCCGGCGGTCGTGAGCTCGCCGCGCGCGAATGACCGCGTCCGCGCGATGGCGTCGCGTGCACGGTCGTCGTCCGGGGCCTCCGCCTCGAACAGCGGCAGCACGCGCTCGGCGCAGTCGGCCGCCCACGCGGCGACGATCTGCCGGTCGATCTCGCTGAGCGCCTGGGGTGAGAGCGGCTGAGCCATCAGCCGAGCCTCCTCGCGGTCCGTGCGCGTGCAGCCTCGTGCGCCTCTCGGAGCAGCGCGAGCACGGTATCCGCCGTCGCCCCGGCCGGGTCGATCACGCAGACCCAGCCGGCTTCCCCGTAGAGCGGATGCCGGAGGAAGACGTCGGGCGCCCCGGCATCCGCATTCGCCAGGGCGAGTTCGTCTGCGCGCACCCGCCCCACGTGGATGTTGACCCGGAACCGTCCTGGCGCATCGAGGCCGGACGTCGAGTCCTCGGGGTAGTTCTTCGTGATGATCGTGCCGTACGGCTGAGTGCGCTCCGGCATCCGCCCGTCGGGGGCATGGTAGAAGTACGCGTCTCCCCACGACAACTCCGGGAAGTCGCTTCCCTTCTGCGGTGCGACGACGAGTGCGCCGTCGAACGTGTGGACCTCATCGATGATCTGCTGCATCTCCATCATTCAATGATGAGCTTCATGTGCTTATGTGGACTTGTCCGCCACAGGGAGGGAAGAGCAGCTGTGAACCCTCAAGTACGCTCCTTGAGCACGGCGGGGATCGGCCGCCTGGTCGGCTACTCGACGCAGCAGGTGCGTGATCTCGAGCGGCTGCGCGTCATCCCTCCGGCCGAGCGGGCGCCGAACGGCTATCGGCAGTACCGGGCGCGACACCTGACCGCATTGCGTGCATATCGCGCGCTGGCGGAGGCGATCGGGCCCGTCCAGGCGCGTCAGCTGATGCCGGAACTGCTCAACGGCGACCTCGTCGCCGCCGCCGAGCGCGTCGATGAACTCCACGTGGCGATCGCCGACGAGCGGATCAGGGTCGTCGAAGCACTCCGAGCGCTCGAGGTGGCCGTCGACGACGCCACCGCCGTGTTCGCCTCCGAGGATGCGATGGCGATCGGCGAACTCGCTCAGGCGCTCGGCGTGCGCACATCTGCGCTGCGCCACTGGGAGGGCGAGGGTCTCGTGCATCCGTTCCGCGACGCAGCATCCGCCGCTCGCTCGTACGGCGCGACTGCCATCACCGAGGCGCGGATCGTGGCTGCCCTGCGAGCCGGTGGCTACGGCATCCCTGCCGTCGCGCGGGTCCTCGATCAACTGCGCGATGACACCATGACCGCCGACGCCCAGCAGATCCTAACGCGACGCCGCGCCGATCTGACGCGACGGAGCGTGGCGCTGCTGGCGGCCGCCGGGGCACTGCACGATCTGCTCGGCGACCTCGGCTGAGCCATCAGCCGAGGTGGCTCATCAGGCGATCGCGCGAGTTCTCGATGTGCGTGCGCATCGCGGCCGCCGAGCGCTCGGCATCCCCCGCGATGATCGCCTCGGCGATGTCCGCATGCTCGGCCACGGTCGCATCGACGTAGGACCCGGTGTACGCCAGCCGGAACGTGTGCAGGTGGCAGTGCGTGCGGGCGTATGCCTGTCGAACCGTCTCGTTCTGTGCGGCGCGGAAGACGAGATCGTGCAGCCGCACGTCGTGACGCGACAGCAGCCGGTAGGCGTCGTCGTCCGACATCGCGGCGCGACCCTCCTCCACCTCCTGGGCGAGCGAGTCGGCCTCTTCCTCCGTGCGCCGTTCGGCAGCTCGCGCCGCGCTGCCCGGCTCGAGGAGGAGGCGCAGCTCGAACAGCTCGCCCAACTGGCTCTTGTCGAGCAGATCGGTGGTGCGGTAGCCGCGCAGCGGCAGCTTCTCGACCAGTCCGTCGGACTCCAGCCGTGCCAGGGCCTCCCTGACCGGCGTCGGCGAGACATCGAACCGGCGAGCGAGCTCTCCGCCGTTGATCCGCGCATCCGGGGGAACGGTGCCTTCGAGGATCGCCTGCTGCAGGGCGAGGTACACCTCGTCGGCCAGCATCCGGCGCGATCCGACGTCGAAGGACGGTAACTGATCCAGAGCCGACATGTGAACCTCCGGTTGACAGGCTGAGTGTCTCCGATCAGTATAGCTATCAAAGATCCAATACGATCTTCGATACTCGATCACAACGGAGCTCAACGATGCGCATCACACAGCACGCCAGGCTCGGCGCCGTCATCGCCGCCGCAGCCTCGCTCACCCTCGCTCTCGGCGCCTGTACCCCGCAGGCCGCGACCCCCTCGTCGGGAGGCGACGGCGGAGGTGCCGGCGACCTGTCCGACGTGCGCGTCGCCCTGGTCCCCGGCGGAGCCCACCCGTACTTCCAGCCGTGGATCGCCGCGGGAGAGAAGGCGGCGAAGGACTTCGGGCTCGGCGAGGTCACGTTCAACGAGACCGCCGAGTGGGACCAGACCAAGCAGAACGACGTGATCAACTCCCTCGTCGCCAACGGCTACACGGCATTCGGCGTCTTCGGCGTCTCGCCGACCGACATCAACGCGACCTTCAAGAAGCTGTCGGATGCCGGCATCGCCGTCGGCTCGATCGCGTCCTGCCCCGCCGGCGACGAGAACCTCGCCGCGTTCTGCCTCTCCACCGACACCGAAGAGGCGGCCTACCAGGCCGCCGTCGCCGCGATCGAGTCCATCGGCGGCAAGGGCAACCTCGTGCACATGACGGGCAACAACGTCGACTCGAACACGCAGCGCCGCATCGCGGGCGTCGAGCGTGCCGTCGAGGAGACCGACGGAGCGGTGACTCTGCTGCAGAGCATCACCGACGTCGACACCGACCTCGCCACCGCGCAGAAGGCCGTCTCCGACCTCCTCGCCGCGAGCGGGAGCGAGGTGAACGCGATCGTCACGACCGCCTACAACCCGGCCGTCGCCACCGCCGAGGCCATCGCCGAATCCGGACTCGACATCCAGCTGGTCGCCATCGACGACGACGCCACCATCCTCGACGGCATCGCCGACGGCTCGATCTACGGCACGGTCGCGCAGAACCCGGTCGGGCAGGCCTACGTCGGCAGCTGGGTGCTCGCGCAGCTCGCCAGCGGCGCGTGCGAGATGGCGGATCCCGGTGTGATCGTCGACTCCGGCTCGTTCGTGGTCACGAAGGACAACGTCGAGACCTACGGCGACGAGCAGATGGCCTTCGCGGAGAAGGTCAAGAGCCAGTTCGAAGACGACCTGCTCACCTGCAAGTAGACCGACGAGATCCACAGGAGACTCCCCGATGTCCAGCATCATCATCGACGCTCGCGCGTTCCTCGTCGACGTCGCCGTCGAGACGGAACGGACGGATGCCGTGCAGAGCTTCGTCTCCCAGGAGACGGTGTTCGTCGAAGTCCGCACCGACGACGGCCTGCAGGGCCTCGGGTACTCCTACACGATCGGGACGGGAGGTCGCGCGGTGCTCTCGATGCTGCGCGACCACCTGCTCCCGATCCTGATCGGCCAGGAGGCCGACCGCATCGAAGCCGTCTGGCACCGCCTCTTCTCCTCGACCAGGGCGACGACCACGGGCGCGATCACCTCACTCGCGCTCGCCGCGGTCGACACCGCGCTCTGGGACATCGCGTCCCGCCGCGCGGGCCTGCCGCTCTGGCGCCTGGCCGGAGGGTTCCGCCGCGACATCCCGCTCTACGACACGGAGGGCGGTTGGCTCCACCTCTCCAGCGAAGACCTGGTGGCAGGCGCCCTCGCCTCGAAGCAGAGCGGGCTCAACGGCGTCAAGGTCAAGATCGGCAAGCCGTCCGGTCAGGAGGATCGCGAGCGCCTTCAGGCCGTGCGCGACGCCGTCGGTCCGCGCTTCGACATCATGGTCGACGCGAACCAGTCGATGACCAGCGCCGAGGCGATCCGTCGGGCCCGGCTGTTCGACGGCCTCGACCTCGGCTGGATCGAGGAGCCGCTGCCGGCCGACGACATCGAGGGGCACGTGCGCCTCGCGGCATCCACCTCCACTCCGATCGCCGTGGGCGAGTCGATGTACTCGATCGCCCAGTTCCGCGAGTACCTCGACCGGGGAGCTGCGGGCATCGTGCAGGTCGACGTCGCCCGCATCGGCGGCATCACGCCCTGGCTCAAGGTGGCGCATCTCGCCGAGTCGTTCAACGTGCACGTGTGCCCGCACTTCCTGATGGAGCTGCACGTGAGCCTCGTCGCCGCGGTCCCGAACGGACGCTACGTCGAGCACATCCCGCAGCTGCGGGCCATCACGCATACCGGCATGACGATCGAGAACGGTCGCGCCCTCGCCCCTGAGACCCTGGGCCTCGGGATCGACTGGAACCGCGACGCCATGGACGACAGGCTCGTCCTCTGATGTCCCGCTTCGCGAGCACCGTGCGGGCGGAGGTCCGGTCGCCCCGCGCCCTGCTCCTCGTGTTGATCGTCGCCCTCGTGGTGACGCTCGCCGTGCTCAAGCCGGCCTTCCTCAACGGCCCGTTCGTGATCGCTCCGCTGCTGACGTCGATCGCGATCTTCACGGTGGTCGGTCTGTCGCAGATGGTCGTGCTCTCGGTCGGCCACATGAATCTGGCGGTCGGGCAGCTGGCCGGCGTCGGCGCGCTCGTCATGGGAGCGAGCTTCGAGAACCTCGGGCTGCCGCTGGTCGCCGGGCTCGCTCTCGGCCTGCTGGTGAGCACGGGCCTCGGCGCCCTCGCCGGCTGGATCATCGCCAAGACCGGCGTCAACTCCTTCATCGTGACGCTCGCCATGAGTTTCGCGCTGCTCGGGCTGATCCCGACGCTGTACAAGGCGTGGAGCAGCGGCCAGGCCTTCACGGTGCTGCCCGACGGCTTCGAGACGGTGGGCCGGTCGACCTTCGCCGACGTCTGCCTCCTCGGCTACTGCGGCACGAACGCGATCCCGCTGATGATCCTGCCGGCGCTCGCATGCATGGCGGCCGTCTGGTACTTCTACACCTGCACCCGCCACGGGCGCGAGGTGCTCGTGACCGGCAGCAACGTGCGTACGGCCGAGCTCTCGGGTGTTCCCACCGCGCGCCGCATCATCCTCGCCCACGCGCTCTCCGGCCTCCTCGCCGCCGGTGCGGGGTTCCTGCTCGCCGCGAGCACCGGCTCGTTCACCCCGGCGATCGGCAGCGAGTTCATGCTGTCGTCGTTCCTCGGGCCGATCCTCGGCGGCACGCTGCTCGCCGGCGGCGTCGTCTCGATCGTCGGCACGGCCCTCGGCATCACCCTGACCTCGGTGATCCGCAAGGGTCTCGAGCTGTTCGGCGTCGGCCTCGAGGCGCTCAACGTGCTGCTGGGCTGCATCCTGCTGGCGGCCCTCGCCACCGACCGCCTGCGACTCGTGTTCGCACGCAGGCGTCCGCGACCGCGCGAGGAGTCCGCAGCGACCCTCGCCGCCGAACTCGAAGATGCGGAGGCGGTCCGATGAGACGCGTCATCAGTGCGAACAACCTGCTCCTCCTCGGGATCGTCGTCGTCGGGGCCGCGATCCTCGGCTTCGCCACCTCCGGCCAGTTCTTCGGTCCGGTCTCGCTGACGAGCTTCTTCCGTTTCGTGAGCGTGCCGATCCTGATCGGACTGGCGCAGATGATCACGCTCTGCGTCGGTCAGCTCAACCTCGCCGTCGGCGCGATCGGCGGCGTCGCCGCGTGCTTCACGGGCGTGATCATCACTTCCTGGGGCGTGCCGCCCTGGATCGGCGCTCTTGTCGCGGTGCTGACCGGCGCGGCCCTCGGCCTCGCGAACGGCCTCCTCGTCGTCGGAACCCGCATCAACGGGTTCATCGTGACGCTCGCGATGTCGCAGATCCTGATCGGCGCGCAGTACGCACTCGTCGGCACGCGCACGATCGGCCGCGCCGGCTGGCCGGAACTCGCCGCGTTCGGACGCTCCGAGATCCTCGGCATCCCGTCGATCTTCCTGATGACGCTCCTCGTCGCCGCGATCGTGGCACTGTACTTCGCGCAGAGCGTCTCCGGGCGCAAGCTCCTCGCGAGCGGCGGCAACGCTTCGGCGGCCCAGCTCGCCGGGATCTCGCCGGACCGCTCCATCGTGGTCGCGCACACGCTCTCCGGCCTGCTGTGCGGCATCGCGGCCCTGGTCAGCATCTCGTTCCTGCCCGGGGTGAACACCACCGTCGGCGGTGACTGGCTGCTGCCGAGCTTCGCGGCGCCGATCATCGGCGGGGTGGCGCTCGCCGGCGGAACGGTTGCCGTGCTCGGCACGGTGCTGGCCGCCATGGTCGTTCGTCTCGTGGATGCCGCGAGCCCGATCTTCCGGTTCGATGCACAGGTGGTCAACTTCGTCGTCGGCGCGGTCGTCCTCGGCACGGTGGCGCTCGGAAAGTTCCGAGAGGTGCAGGCGCAGCGACATGCGCGGGCGCTCAGATCCCTGCGCGCCGAGGCCGCACTCGCGGAGGTGAAGCGATGACCGTCGCACTCGAAGTCACTGGGCTCCGCAAGACGTTCCCTGGAGTGGTCGCGCTCGCGAGCGCCGACCTCGTGGTGGAGGCGGGCTCGATCCACGCGCTGATGGGCGAGAACGGCGCCGGGAAGTCCACGCTCATCAAGATCGTCACCGGCGTGCAGGGAGCCGATTCGGGGCGGATGCTGCTCGCCGGCGAAGAGGTCGCCTTCGGCAACCCGCAGGAGGCGATGGCGGCCGGCGTCGGCGTGGTGCACCAGGAGCGCAACGTCGTGCGGGAGTTCACGGTCGGCGAGAACATCGTGCTCTCCGCGCTGCCGCGCAAGGGCGGACGGGTGGACTGGCGCCGAGTGTGGGTGGAGGCGAAGCGCTGCCTCGACATGCTCGACCTGAACATCGACCCGCGCACTCCGATGAGCGAGCTGTCTGCCGCGCAGATGCAGCTCGTCGAGATCGCCCGCGGCCTGTATCGCAGTGCGCAGGTGCTGCTGCTCGACGAGCCGACAGCCTCGCTCAGCAAGGACGAGGCCGAGCGGCTCTACACGGTCGTGCATCAGCTCGCTGCCGAGGGGACGGCCATCGTTCTGGTCAGCCACAAGCTCGACGAGGTGTTCGCGCACTGCGACGCGATCACGGTGCTCCGCGACGGCAGCACGGTCATGCCGTCGCAGCCGATCGCCGACACCACCCGCGACGAGGTCATCGCGCGGATGGTCGGTCGGACGCTCGCAGACCTCGAGGTGGGCGAGCGGGCCGTGGAGCGCACCGGCACCCCGGCCCTCGAGCTGACCGATGTGAGCACGGCCGCCGGTCACCGCGACATCAGCCTCGCCGTGCACCCGGGCGAGGTGGTCGGACTCTACGGACTGGTCGGCGCCGGTCGTACCGAGCTCGCCCGATCGATCCTCGGCCTCGACCGCATCACCGCCGGGCAGCTCCGCGTCGATGGCCGGCCGGTGCGGATCCGTTCGGTGCGCGATGCGCTCCGCCGTTTCCGCATCGGATACGTCACCGAGAACCGCAAGGAGGAGGGCGTCTTCCTCCTGCAGTCGATCACACGCAACGTCGCGGTGACGATCTGGTCGGAGCTGTCGAGGTTCGGCGGCTTCGTCTCCGGGCGCCGCGAGCGCGAGGCCGTCGACCGCTACATCGAGATGCTCGACATCAAGGTGTCGTCACAGGATCAGCTCGCCGGTCAGCTCTCCGGAGGCAATCAGCAGAAGGTCTCGCTGGCGAAGTGGCTCGCCGCCCGTACCCGGGTGCTCATCATCGATGAGCCGACGGTGGGGATCGACGTGCGCACCAAGCAGGCGTTCTACGAGCTGATCTGGAAGCTCGCCGACGACGGCATGGCGATCCTCCTCATCTCCAGCGACCTCGCCGAGATGGTCACGCTGGCCGACCGCATCGTCGCGATGGACCGGTTCGTCGTGCGCGGCACCATCGAGAACACGCACCAGTACGAGGCGATGAGCACCGAGGTGATGGGCCACATCCACAGCCCGGCGGTGGAAACGGCATGATCGCCGCGCGCACGCACCGCGGTCTCGCGTTCACCACGCTCGGGATCGGCTGCGCGCAGCTCGGGAACCTCCACCGGGCGATGTCCGACGAGCAGGCGGAGGAGACGGTCCACGCCGCGTGGGCTGCCGGGGTGCGGTACTTCGACACGGCGCCGCACTATGGCCTCGGACTCTCGGAGCGCCGGCTCGGGCGTGCTCTCTCCACATACCCGCGCGATGAGTACGTGCTCTCCACCAAGGTCGGGCGGCTTCTCGTGCCGACGCCTGAGACCGCGCACCAGAGTGACATCGCGAACCTGTTCGACGTGCCGGCGGATGCGCGGCGGGTCTGGGATTTCAGCCGCGACGGCATCCGCCGATCACTCGATGCGAGCCTGGAACGCCTCGGCCTCGACCGCGTCGACGTCGTCTACCTGCACGACCCGGACGAGCACTGGGAGGCGGCGTCCACGATCGGCGTCGACACCCTCGTCGACCTGCGGGAGCAGGGCGTCATCGGTGCCTGCGGAGCGGGGATGAACCGGGCCGACATGCTCGCCGACTTCATCGCGCACACCGACATCGACATCGTCATGTGCGCCGGTCGCCTGACGCTGCTCGAGCAGGAGAGTGCGGTGCGGATGCTGCGCCTCGCACGCGAGCGCCATGTCGCGGTCGTCGCCGCCGGGGTCTACAACTCCGGCATCCTCAGCCGGGAGACGGTACCCGACCGGATCACCTACGACTACGCCGCGGCATCCGACGACATACTGCGACGCGCACGCGACATCGAGCGCATCTGCCGCGACCACGGGGTCGCGCTGCCGGCCGTCGCTCTGCAGTTCCCGCTGCGCTCGCCGCAGGTGGTCTCGGCCGTCGTCGGCGTCGAGAACCGCGAGCAGGCGGAGGCGGCCGCTGCGAGGATGGCGGCATCCGTCCCCGACGAGCTGTGGAGCGCGCTCGCCACTGCCGGGCACATCGTCACCCACGAGCTGGTCTGACCCGAAGGAGAATCATGCGCGTCGCCCTGCATTCCACGATCGTCGAGGGATCGATCGACGAGTATCGCGTCCAGCACGCCACGATCCCGGCCGACCTCCGCGCACTGTTTGGCGAGGCCGGCATCCGGGACTGGACGATCTGGCGCTCCGGGCGCCACCTGTTCCACCTGGTGGAGTGCGAGGACTTCGGCCAGGCCATGAGCGTGGTGGAGCCGCATCCCGCGAACATCGCGTGGCAGCAGGACATCGGCCGCTTCGTGGAGGCTTTCCACGGCCCGGACGGCGAAGAAGGATTCGCCCCGATCGAGGAGGTGTGGTCGCTCGAGAACGAATGACCCCGGCCAGCTCAGGGAGCCACGGGGTAGTGGCTCGTGATCGCGATGCGGTTCCAGCTGTTGATCACGACGGCGAGCCAGGTCACGGCCGCGATCTGCTTCTCGTTCAGGATGCCGTCGACATCGATCCCGCGGTCGTGCAGCCGACCGTGGTCGCCGATCATCGTCACGCGCTCGGCGATCTGCAGAGCCGCCTGCTCTTCGGGTGTGAAGTACTGGGACTCCCACCACCCCGCCAGCACCGCGAGCCGGTCGGCGGTCTCGCCGTGCTTCACGGCGTCGGCTGCGTGCATCCTCAGGCAGAAGGCGCAGCCGTTGAGCTGCGAGGCCCGCACCTTCACCAGCTCGACGAGCAGCGGCGACAGCCCGGCATCCGCTCCTGCTTCTGCGGCCTTTCCGGCGAACTCCAGCATCGCCTGGTACGGAGCTGCGTAGATCTTGCCGATGTTCACGTGCGACAAGTCGTCTCTCCTTTTCCCGGGGCGCGTCTGCGCCTCCATGAGTACCGACGACGCAGCCGTCTGATCTGTGACGACCGACGGGCGATTCACACCGACGAAGTCCGTAGGCTGGAGCCATGACCAAGAACATCTGGACCATCCTCGGCGTGATCCTGGCCATCGTGATCGCGTGGTGGATCGTCAGCGCCGTGTTCTCGGTGCTGTGGTTCATCGCCAAGCTCGCGATCGTGCTGGTCGTCGCCGTGGGAGTCTTCTTCGTGCTGCGGAGCGTCTTCAGCCGCGCCGACGACTGAGTCCGGCTCCCTACGCCCCCGTCGTCGGGAAGTCCACGCCGGTCAGCTGTTCCGACGACCGCCAGATCCGCTCGGCATCCGCGTTGCTGCGCAGCCGCGAATACAGCGGCTGCTCGGCGGGGGCGCCGCCGAGGTGCCCGGGGCCGCGAGGTCCGTACAGATGTCCGGTCACGGCATCCGGTGACGAGGCCGCGTACAGCGCAGGAAGCGCCGCCGTCTCGGGGGTGCCGACCAGCAGCCCACGCGCCGACAGCCAGCGGATCACGCGCACGCCGACCGTGTCCTCGGCGCGGCCGATCTCGGGTCGCGCCGCGAGCAGGCTGGTCGGAGCGATGCCCGGATGCGACAGGTTGCTCGTGATCCCCCACCCGAGAGCCTCGCTGCGCCGGGCGAGCTCCAGACCGAACATCCCGAACGCGATCTTGGACTGGCTGTAGGCGCGCCCGCCGTCATAGGACCGCTCCCAGTTCAGGTCGTCCCAGTTGATGGCGCCGTGATTCGCCGAGATGCTCAGCTGCGAGGTCACCCGCGCCCGTCCGGCCCGCAGCAGGGGCAGCAGCCCGGCGACGAGGGCGAAGTGCCCGAGGTGGTTGGTGCCGAACTGCACCTCGAAGCCGTCTCGGGTGGTCTGCCGCTCGGGTGGTGTCATCACACCGGCGTTGTTGATCAGGAGGTGCACGGGTCGCCCGTCCGCGCGCATCGCCTCGCCGAAGGCCGCGACGGACTCGAGCGAGGAGAGGTCGAGCAGCACCGTCTCGAGGTGGGTCCCGGGTGCGATCGCTCGGATGGCGGATGCTGCCGCCTCGCCCTTCTGCGGGTTGCGCACCGGGAGTACGAGCTCGGCGCCGGCGCGGGCGAGCCGGGTCGCGATGCGCAGACCGATCCCGTCGCTGCCGCCCGTGACGACAGCACGAGTGCCGGAGAGTGGGCGGATGTCGATGTCGACGATTGTGCGGGACATGGTGCTCCTTCTGGTCACCACCAGCCTGCGGGGAGCCGCGCTGCGCATCCAGGACTTCGCGTGCAGTGGATACGACGCCCGGGGGAGTGCGAGTATCGGATCGGCAGGAGAGGAACGGCATGTCGATCGATCGAGAAGCGCTCGCGGGGTTCCTGCGTCTGCGTCGTGACACGCTGCAGCCGGAGGATGTCGGGCTGCAGCGCGGACGGCGACGGCGCACCGAGGGGCTGCGGCGCGAGGAGGTGGCGGCGCTCAGTCACATGTCGGCCGACTACTACGCGCGCCTCGAGCGCGGAGACGGTCCGCTGCCGTCTGAGCAGATGCTCGCCGCGATCGCCCAGGGCCTCCACCTGACGATCGACGAGCGCGATCATGTGTTCCGACTGGCCGGCCATCAGCCGCCGCCGCGCGGCGGAACGAGTGACCACATCAGTCCGGGGATGCTGCGGATCCTCGACCGGCTCGAAGACACCCCGGCCGAGATCGTGACGGAACTCGGCGAGACGCTGCGCCAGACCGCGCTGGGCGTGGCCCTCACCGGAGACACGGCGTCGATCCAGGGGCCGGAGCGCAGCCTCGGATACCGCTGGTTCAGCGACCCGCAGACGCGACGGCTCTACGCACCCGAAGAGCACGACTTCCTCTCGCGCCTCTGGACATCGGGGCTCCGTGAGGTGATCGGTCGGCGCGGGCCGGCGTCACGCGCGGCGCGAATGGCGGCAGCGCTGCTCGAGCAGAGCGCGGAGTTCCGGCAGCTCTGGGAGACGCACGAGGTGGGGCTCCGCCCGCGGGAGACGAAGCGCTTCGTGCACCCCGAGCTCGGCCCGCTCGAACTCACCTGCCAGAGTCTGCTCGACCCCGAGCACTCGCACGCGCTGCTGGTCTACACGGCGATCCCGGGCTCGGAGAGCCACGAGAAGCTGCGGCTGCTCTCCGCACTCGCCCCGCGCGTCGCCGTCTGACCTCGCGCGGCACTACACGCGGGCCGGCGACCCGATCCGGTACTTCGCGGCGCGGTGCGTGTCCTGCACCCGGTCGCCCTTGCCCTGCAGCTTGTGGCGCAGGGTGCCCGGCGTGTACTCCTCGGGGTAGGCGCCGCGGGCGCGGAGCACCGGGATGACGTGGTCGATCACGTCCTGCCAGGTGCCCGGCGTGACCGCGTAGGCGAGGTTGAACCCGTCGATGTCGGTCTCGTCGACCCAGGACTGCAACTCGTCAGCGATCTCCTCGCCGGAGCCGACGATCGTGGGTCCGAGGCCGCCGATGGCGTTGTGCCGACCGAAGTCGCCGACGGTCCATTCACGCCCGAGGTCCGCTTCCTCCTTGAGGTGCTGCAGCACGGACTGGATCGCGTTGGACTCGACGTTGCCGACCGGCTCGTCCTCGGCGTACTGCGAGAGGTCGACGCCCATCCAGCCCGACATGAAGGTCAGCGCGCCCTCCGGGCTCGCGTACGAGAGGTACTCGGCATGCTTCGCCGTGGCCTCTTCGCTGGTCGCCGCCGTGATGACGGTGAGCAGCGTGTAGATCCGCGCGTCGTACCGCCCGCGGCCGGCCGCCTCGAGGCCGTCGCGGATGCGCTTCACGGTCCCGGCGAGCACCTCCTTCGAGGGGGCTGCGACGAAGATCGCCTCGGCGTTCTCCGACGCGAAGCGCACGCCGCGGGGGCTCGCACCGGCCTGATAGATCACCGGGGTGCGTTGCGGGGACGGCTCGGAGATGTGGATGCCGGGAACGCTGAAGTGCTTGCCCTCATGCCCGATCGGATGCACCTTGGTGTGGTCCGTGAAGATGCCGCTCTCGCGGTCCTCGATGACGGCATCGTCTTCCCACGACCCCTCCCACAGCTTGTAGAGCACCTCGACGTACTCGTCGGCGTGGTCGTAGCGGTCGTCGTGTGCGAGCTGATCCTCCTGGCCCATGTTGCGCGCGGCGCTGGGCAGGTAGCCGGTCACGACGTTCCAGCCGATGCGACCCTGCGTGAGGTGGTCGAGTGTGCTCAGACGCCGGGCGAACGGGTACGGGTGCTCGAACGCGGTGCCCGCGGTGATGCCGAACCCGAGGTGCTCGGTGACCGCGGCCATCGCGCTGACCAGCAGGATCGGGTCGTTCACCGGCACCTGGGCACCGTTGCGGATCGCGGCCTCGTTCGTGCCGCCGTAGACGTCGTAGGTGCCGAGCACGTCGGCGATGAAGATGCCGTCGAACGTCGCACTCTCGAGCAGCTTCGCGAGATCCGTCCAGTAGGAGATCGTGTTGTACTGGCGCGAGCGGTCATCCGGATGCCGCCACAGGCCGGACGACTGGTGGGCGACGCAGTTCATGTCGAAGGCGTTGAAGCGGATCTGTCGGGTCATGAAACCCATGAAACGGGACGGGTCGCGCTCCGACAAGGAAGGCGACACGGGCGGACACATTCGCGCAGCATCCGATCGGGGACAGATGTCGGCCGACACGCCAGATGTCGGACCGATAGGCCGAATGTGTCCTACATCTGGCGTGTCGGCCGTGTGGTGGTGTGGTGATGTACCGGCGAGCACCGGGGGATGCCGGGGGTCAATCGTCGTCCATGTGCGGACTCGGATCCGGCGGGATGATCACGACCGCCCGCGCGGCCGTGACCTGCGCACGCCACCACACCACGAACCCGACGGCCGTGAAGGCCCCGTAGAAGACGTACATCAGCCCGGTCGCGTAGTAGCCCGAGCCGAAGAGCAGCGGCACCCCGACCACGTCGACCGCGATCCACACGAGCCAGAACTCAGTCCAGCCCTTCGCCATTCCGTACGTCGCGACGAGGGATCCGACGAAGGTCCAGGCATCCGCCCATACCGGCTCCCAGGAGCCGAGCGCGCGGAACAGCGGAGTCAGCGCCACCGCTCCGACGATCATCACGAGCACCATCCCGACGCGCGCACCGGTCGGCGCCCATCGCGGGGTCACGCGTCCGCCTTCGGCGTTCCGCCAGCGCACCCAGCCGTAGATCGCGACCGCGATGAACATCACCTGACGTCCGGCCTGCCCGAGCAGGTGGGGCAGCTGGTGGTCGGGGCTGAGGATCGAGCCGAGGAAGACGGTGAGCAGCAGGATGTTCCCCACGATGCCGACCGGCCACGCCCAGATCTTGCGCCGCATGCCGCCGAGGGCGCTCGCGAGTCCGAAGGCGTTGCCCACGACCTCGCGGATGAGCAGCGTCTGCCCGCCGGGCAGCATCCACTGCGAGTTGAAGGCTTCGGCCAGCCAGCGCAGAACGTCCATCGGGATCAGGATGCCGCGTCGGTCGTGAGGGGTTCGTCAGGGGTCGCCCGCTCATCGAGCGTGAGCTGCAGCATGCTGAGGTCGAGCCAGCGTCCGAACTTGGCGCCGACCTGCGGCATCCGTCCCACCTCGGCGAAGCCGAGCCGCTGGTGCAGCACGATCGACGCGACATTGCCGCTCTCGATCCCGCCGATCATGACGTGGATGCCGGCGGCACGCGCCCGCACGACGAGTTCGGCCATGAGGGTCTTGCCGATGCCGCGTCCGCGCTGGGCGCCCCGCACGTAGACCGAGTGCTCGACGGTGCGGCGGTATCCGCTGTGCGGACGCCACTGCGCGTAGGACGCGTAACCGACGACACCCGTGTCGTCGACCGCCACGATGACCGGGTATCCCTTGGCCGTGCGGTCGGCGAGCCAGGCGGCCCGGTCGTCGACGTCGACCGCATCCTCGTTCCAGATCGCGGTGGTGTGCACCACGGCGTGGTTGTGGATCTCGGTGATCGTCTCGAGATCGGCCGTCACGGCGTCTCTGATCTGCACGGTGCTCATCGGCGGGGTCTCTCTTCTGCGGCGCTTCGGGGCGCAAGCCGACGCTAGCAGGATGCCGCGGTGCGGGCAGAGTGCACGACCTCACTGTCTTGCCGGTTCTGCACATCTTCCGGCTCCCTGAGCGGGAGGCGCAGGGGGAGAGGGAAGGTCGGCGCGATGCTGGCCTCATGAGTCGGGTGAGAATCTTGCCTCCCAGGCCGTTACATGTAACACTCAGGGGCATGACCGTGAAGTCGAGGGTGGCCGAGTATCGGCGCCGGATGCGAGAACGAGGACTGCGACCGATACAGGTCTGGGTTCCCGATGTCCGGACCCCGTCGTTCGCCGTGGAGGCCGCCCGGCAGAGTGCACTCGTCGCGCACGGCCGGCATGCCCACGAAGAGCAGCAGTACGTCGAGTCGATCTCGGCTCCGTGGGACGACGAGTGAACCGTGGCGAGCTGTGGACCGTGGCGGGCGGCGTGTATGCGACGAAACCCCGGCCGGCGCTGATCTTCCAGGACGACGTCTTCGCCGCGACGGACTCGGTGACGGTGCTTCCCTGCACGTCGAACCTCGTCGATGCTCCCCTGCTGCGGATACGCATCTCCGCCGGAGAGCTGAACGGTCTCGAGCGGGACAGCGACGTGATGGTCGACAAGATCACCACGGTGCGTCGTCAGAACGTGATGGATCGTGTCGGCCGAGTGACGGCATCGCAGCTCGCCGAAATCGAGCGGTCGGTGCTCGTTTTCCTGGGGCTGGCGCGCTGAGGCGGGTCAGCGCGGCGCCGGCTGGCTCAGTGCATCCCGCACGAGCATGGCGCGGCGCATGTCAGCCATGATCGGGTCGAAGAAGCGTTCGCGGTAGCGGGCCTCGCTCACGGCGGAGAACACGAACGGCAGCGTCGCGATCATCGCGAGGAGGGTGGCGGCCTTCAGGAGGTTGACCGTGACCGGCAGCGTCGCCTCCCCGATCATCAGGTGCTCGACGGCCAGCGGCTGGTCCTCGCTGCCGGGGCCGAGCCAGAGACCGACGACCCCCTCGGGGATCGCGATGCCGCCGATGACGATCAAGAGGGCGGCGAGCAGCAGCGCGAAGAAGAGCGCCTGGACGAGCTGCGCGATCGTCATCGCGAGCAGGATGTTCCAGCGCTGCGGTCTGCCCAGCGGACGGTGCTCCGCCGCGACCGCGGATCGATGCTCGGCGGGAGTGTCGACGAGCAGAGCGCGTCGCTGCACCTCGGTGGGTGCCTGGGCGTCGTCGTCGATCTCGGACGCGCTCACGCGGAGCACGACGATGCCCGCCAGCACCGCGACCACCAGTCCGACGAGGGCGATCGAACCCCAGGACGAAGCGGATGCCATCTGCCACACCTCTGCGGAGAAGAAGGCGAAGACGACCAGCATCAGGATCACGGGAAGCGCGATCGACGCCATGTGCCCGATGGCGGAGGCGTTGCGCACCGCGAGGCGCGACGCCCACGAGATCAGTGCGCCGCCTCCCATGCCCGTCACGAGAATGCAGAGCACGAGGATCAACAGGGCCGAGAACACGGGCGACACCGTCGCCTGGGCGTTGTTGTTGTAGCCGTCGACGACGAGCCCGGCGAGGCAGGCGACGATGAGCGCGAGAGACAGCATGGTTCCGATGCCGACCGTCAGACGGCGCAGGATCGCCCGCATCACGCGATAGATGCCCCAGGTCGCGACGACCGCGAAGACGAGGACCACCACGACGGCGCCGGCCAGCAGCACCGCCAGGCCGCCGGTCGAATCGTCGGCGAAATCCACGGTCACCTCGACGGCGCCCGTCAGCGGGTAGACCACGATCGTCACCCAGAGGATCAGCGGCGCCACCCGGCGTGGCAGGTCGGTGAACCAGCGCGGCGCAGCGGCACGAAGGTCGGGAGGCCCTGCTCGCGGAACCAGCGATCGGCGTCGCGCTTCGCGCTGCGGCTCTTCTTGGTGGCGGACATGGGCTGAGGATTCCCGCGCGTCAGACGTGCACGTCGGCGGGGGATTCCTCGCCCTCGTGGAAGCTGGGCTTCTTGCCCAGCATCCGACCGATCCCGAGCACGATGCCGACGATCACCAGACCGATCGCGAGGCCGGCGATGGCCGAGATGATCGTGTCGACGATCCAGACGATGACGGCGCCAGCGGGCTCGAGCGCGTGCTCCACCGCGTGCAGGATGTCGACCGGGAAGTGCCAGCCCACCTCGCCGAGATTCACGAGCACGAGGTGGCCGCCGACCCAGAGCATGGCGACGGTGCCGAGGATGCTGATGAAGCGGAACACCGCGGGCATCGAGCGCACGATCCGGGTGCCGGTGTGCCGCACGCGCTGCACCGGGTTCTTCGCCATCTTGAGCCCGATGTCGTCGATCTTGACCAGCAGCGCGACCGCTCCGTAGACCGCGACCGTCATGAGCAGCGCGATCACGGCGAGGATCGCCAAGGTCGTCCAGATGTCGAGCCCCTTCTCGAGGCTCGCGAGCGAGATGAGCATGATCTCGGTGGAGAGGATGAGGTCGGTGCGCACGGCGCCGAGCACGAGCTTCTTCTCGTCGCGTGCGCCCTCGTCGGCATGCCCGTGCTGCACGCCGAACCACTCCAGCACCTTCTCGGCGCCTTCGAAGCAGAGGTACGTTCCGCCGAGGATCAGGAGATACGGGAGCACCCACGGAGCGAACGCCGTGAGGAGCAGGGCCGCGGGGATGATGATGAGGAACTTGTTCGCGAGCGAGCCGAGCGCGATCTTTCCGACGACCGGCAGCTCGCGAGCGGGGGTGATGCCCTGCACGTACTGCGGGGTGACCGCGGCATCGTCGATGACGACACCGGCAGCCTTCGCCGATGCTTTCATCGCGGCGCTCAGGATGTCGTCGACGACGGCGAGCAGTCCAACGGACATGTGTTCCCCCAGGTGTGTGGTTCCGGGGGCAACTCTATCGAGTCGCGAAACTCACAGCCCGCTCACAGTCCTGCGGGACCAAAACGGGGCCGGCATCCGTTCTCCTCTAATGACGGCGCAGCCAGCGACGTCGGACAAGGAGTCAGATCATGTCGAACGACTACACCAGGACCCCCGAGGCGATCAGTGCCCTCACCCACCTCCAGTACGAGGTCACGCAGCAGGATGCGACGGAGCCGCCGTTCCGCAACGCCTACTGGAACACCCACGACGACGGCATCTACGTCGACGTCGTCTCGGGCGAGCCGCTGTTCTCGTCGACCGACAAGTTCGACAGCGGAACGGGCTGGCCGAGCTTCACCAAGCCGATCGATGCGGATGCCGTGACCACGCGCACCGATCGCAAGCTGTTCATGAAGCGCACCGAGGCGCGCTCGGCCGCAGCCGACAGCCATCTGGGCCACGTCTTCGACGACGGGCCGCGCGACGCGGGAGGATTGCGGTACTGCATGAACTCCGCCGCCTTGCGGTTCATCCCCGCTGACAGGCTCGAGGAAGAGGGATACGGTCGCTACAGCCGTCTCTTCTCCACCGACACCCCCACCACCGGCACTGAAATCTCTGAGGAGCAGTCATGACCGACACCGGAACCATCACCCGCACCCCCGGCACCGAGACGGCCGTCCTGGCCGGCGGTTGTTTCTGGGGCATGGAAGACCTGATCCGCCGCCAGCCCGGCGTGCTCTCGACGCGCGTCGGCTACACGGGCGGGTCGAACGACCACGCCACGTACCGCAACCACCCCGGCCACGCCGAGGCCGTCGAGATCGTCTTCGACCCGACGAAGACGACGTACCGCGACATCCTGGCGTTCTTCTTCCAGATCCACGACCCGTCGACCAAGGACCGCCAGGGCAACGACCGCGGGTCGAGCTACCGCTCCACGATCTTCCCACTCAGCCCCGAGCAGGAGACCGTCGCGCGCGACACGATCGCCGACGTCGACGCCTCCGGCCTCTGGCCCGGCAAGGCCGTCACCACGATCGAGCCCGAGGGCCCGTTCTGGGAGGCCGAGGAGGAACACCAGGACTACCTCATCAAGTACCCGAACGGCTACACCTGCCACTTCCCGCGCGCGGGATGGGTGCTGCCGAAGCGGGAGACCGCGACCGTCTGACGCGTCGCTGGGTCCCTGAGCTTGTCGAAGGGCCCTCCGTCTCCTCGAGGCGGAGGGCCTTCGTCGTGCCCGGGGTGCCGCGTGTCGTGGCGGCGGCGCGGCGTGGGGAGGCGAACGCCGCGTGGGGAGGAGCGGATGCTGCGGATCCTCAGCCCATGCGTGCGATCTCAGCCCGACGCTGCGGCCCGACCCGGCAGGCACCGTGCGTCAGCCCTCCGCGAGGAACGCCAGCGCGGCCTCTTTGAAGTCCCTGGAGCCGGGGGCGTTGAAGTGGTTCCGGTTCGGGATCTCGAAGAAGCGCCCGTCGCGGGCCGCGGATGCCAGTGCGCGCGAGCCCTCGATGATCGCGTCCTTCGAGCCGGTCGCGAAGAGGATCGGACGGGTCGGGGCATCGTCCGGGTCCGGGTCGATCGTTCCCGATGCCCGCATCCCCTCCGCCAGGGCGACGAGCGCCTGCAGGTCGTTGCCGGGAACCCGCTCGGTGAGGGCGATGTAGTTCTGCGTGGTCTGATCGGCGACCGGTGTCCCGTCCGCGATGTAGGCGCGCACCTGGTCGAGGTCGAGGCGGGCGAGCGGGATGCCGTCGGGCACGCCGCCGAGCACCGCCCGCCCGATTCGATGAGGCAGGTCGCGCACGACCTCCCAGCCCACCCGCGCACCGAGCGAGTATCCGAGGTAGAAGGCGTCGTCGACGAGATACGCGTCCATGACGGATTCGACGTCGGTCGCCAGCGTGCGGATGCCGTAATCCTCGGGCTGATGCGGCTTCGCACTGTGTCCGTGACCGCGCTGATCGAGCGCGAGCACCCGGTACCCGGCTTTCGTGAGCTCGCGCACCCAGCCGGTGAGCACCCAGTTGTCGCGCGCGTTCGACGCGAATCCGTGCACGGCGACGACGACCGGCGCATCGAGGTCGCCCCAGGTGTAGGTCGCGAGGCGGGTGCCGTCGGCCGCGTACACCTGCTGCGGTTCGGGCATGCTGGTCAGGTCGGAGAGAGGGACGGCCACGGCATCCATTCTGGCCTTGTTCGAGTGGCGAGCGGTCGAGGTCGACCGGGCGCGACCGTCCGAGCGCACGTTGTACAGCCATGTACAACGGCGTACAATTCACGGCATGTCGACTGTCAGCGCGAGCATCGCCCGCCAGAGCCTGCCGGCCCAGCTCGATCGCGTAGAGGCCGGAGAAGAGGTCTCGATCACCCGTCACGGCCGGGTGGTTGCGGTGCTGGTCCGTCCCGACGTGCTGGCCGCACGAAGAAGTACTCCGGCCTGGGAGGCCGCGGATCGCATCGACGCGCTGCTCACGCGGGCGCGCAGCGAACCGCTGAAGACGGCAGCCCTGAGCCCTGAGCGGGCTGAAGAACTGATCGAGTCGGTCCGAGCCGACCGGGCGGATCGGTGATCACGGCGCTCGACGCCGATGTGCTGATCTATGCGGCCATCGACGGGCATCCGCTCGGGGTCCGAGTCTCAGCTCTCCTCGCCGAGGCGGCGTCCGGCTCATCGACGACTGACGCCATCGGCTCTGTGCTTCTCCTGACCGAAGTGCTCGCCAAGCCGCTGCGCGAGGATCCCGACTCCGATGAGGCATCCGCGCTCATCAGCCTGCTGAGCCGTCTCGATCTCCGACCACTCGATGCGGCGACAGCGCGACTGTCCCTGGCGCTGTCCGTCGCTTACGGGCTGCGAGCAGCGGATGCCGCGCACCTCGCGACCGCGGTCACCGCCGGAGCCGCCCGCTTCGTGACGAACAACCGCAAGGATTTCCCGAAGACGATCGCCGAGATCGACATCGTCTATCCGGACGAGCTCCCCGGCTGAACTCGCAGCCCCGGGAGGAGTCATCCGGCCGAATTCTCCGCCCGAGAGCGAGAACTCCTCCCGTGCGGGCGGCGACGAAGAGCGGATGCCGGTGGCACCGGCATCCGCTCATCGTGCGCGGGTCAGAGCCCGCAGGTCGTACCCGCGGTCAGACCGCCGCGGGCACCGTGCGGCGCAGCGCCTCGCCGAGCGAAGCGTCCACGTTCGTCCAGTACTGGAAGAACCGCTCGCGGATCTCGTCGATCGTGATCGACTGGCCCTGGCCCGTGAGGGTCTCGAGGAACCGGGCGCGCTGCTCGTCGTCGAAGACCATGCGGTACAGCGTTCCGGCCTGACCGAAGTCGTCGTCGTCGAGGTGCAGGGTGGCCGCGGCGCGCATCAGCTCGCCGTCGCTCTCCCAGCTCGCCTCGACGCCGGCCACCGGGTCGGCCTCGGGTCCACCGGCTGCGCCGAAGGAGTTCGGCGTGTAGACGCGGTGCTCGGCCGGGTTGGCCTTGTACTGCATCTGACCCTCGTGCATGTAGTTGCGCACCTCGGCCGCGTGCGGCTGGTTCACCGGCAGCTGGTTGTAGTTCGCGCCGATGCGGTAGCGCTGCGCGTCGGAGTACGCGAAGACGCGGGCCATGAGCATCTTGTCGGGCGAGATGCCCGTGCCGGGAACCTGGTTGCCCGGCGAGAACGCGGCCTGCTCGATCTCGGCGAAGAAGTTCTGCGGGTTGCGGTTCAGCGTGAACGTGCCGACCTTGATGCGCGGGTAGTCCTTCTTCGACCAGGTCTTGGTGAGGTCGAACGGGTTGAAGCGGTACTCCTTCGCCTCGTCGTACGGCATGACCTGCACGTAGACGTCCCACGACGGGAACTCGCCCGTGTTGATGGCGTCGAACAGGTCGCGACGGTAGAAGTCGGCGTCGGACCCTGCGAGCTCCTGTGCCTCGGCGGCGCCCATGGCCTCGACGCCCTGGTTCGACATGAAGTGGTACTGCACCCAGAAGCGCTCGCCCGCGGCGTTGATCCACTGGTAGGTGTGCGAGCCATAGCCGTTCATGTGCCGCCAGCTGCGGGGGAGTCCGCGGTCGCCCATCAGGTAGGTGACCTGGTGGGCGGTCTCGGGGGAGAGCGTCCAGAAGTCCCACTGCATGTCGGCGTTGCGCAGGCCCGAGTCGCCGAGGCGCTTCTGCGAGTGGATGAAGTCGGGGAACTTCATCGCGTCGCGCAGGAAGAACGTCGGGGTGTTGTTGCCGACGATGTCGAGGTTGCCCTCGGTCGTGTAGAAGCGCAGCGCGAAGCCGCGCACATCGCGCCAGGTGTCGGGGGAGCCCTGCTCGCCGGCGACGGAGGAGAAGCGCAGCAGCGTCTCGCTCGTCGCGCCCGGCTGGAAGGCCGCCGCGCGGGTGTACGCCGAGACATCTTCGGTCACGACGAACTCGCCGAACGCGCCGCCGCCCTTGGCGTGCGGGTTGCGCTCCGGCACACGCTCGCGGTTGAAGGAGGCGAGCTTCTCGACGAGGTAGCGGTCGTGCAGAACCGTGGGTCCGTCGGCGCCGACGGTCAGCGAGTGGGCGTCACTCGGTGCCGGCGTGCCGGTCTGGGTCGTGGTGGCGGGCTTCGCCGTGTCGTGCGGATTCGTCATGTTTCTTCTCCTTCTGCGCGCAGGCGCGACGAGTACCCCTGCCCGGGTGGGCAGGCGGGCGCGTCGGACTACTGCGCGACGTTCTGGCAGCTGGGGCAGAGGCCCCAGAAGGTGACTTCGGCTGTCTGGACGGTGAATCCCCCGGCGGATGACGGGGTGAGGCACGGCGCATCACCGGTGACGCAGTCCACATCGCCGACCGCACCGCAGGCGGTGCAGACGATGTGGTGGTGGTTGTCGCCGATGCGCCGCTCGTAGAGGGCTGCGGAGCCTGCCGGTTCGATCCGGCGGATGAGTCCCGCCGTCGTCAGGTCCGCGAGGATGTTGTGCACCGACTGGATCGACGTCGTCGGAAGCACGTCGGACACGGCGCGGTAGAGCCGCTCCGCATTCGAATGAGCCATGGAATCCAGTGCCGCGAGCACCGCGAGGCGGCCCGTGGTCACCCTCAATCCGGCGTCATGCAACACCGTGTCGAGTGTGGTCTCCATGTCTCCGACCCTACACCTTGTTTTGAATGATTCAAATGAAGGATGCTGGCATATCGGATGGATTCCGGGTGAACGTCAGGACTCCGACGGCGCCAGCGGCAGCTCGAGTCCGTAGTTCCACGACAGGATCGCCGGCTGCTCGCGGTAGAAGCTCAGGACCGAGACGGATCCGGCATCCAGGCTGATCTGCGCGCCGAAACGCGGAGCCAGCCTCAGGTACACGGCCGTCAGGATGCGGAGGAAATGGCCGTGCGCGACCAGCGCGACATCGCCGTGCGACATCGCCGGGAGCACGCGGGTGAGCACGCGCGAAGCGCGCGCGGCGACCTCCTCCACGGTCTCCCCGGGCGTGTCGCCGCGGATGACGCCGTGGGTGAAGGCGCTCCAGTTGTAGCCGAGTTCCTCGCGGATGTCCTTCGTCGTGCGACCCTCGTACCCGCCGTAGTCCCACTCGACGAGGAGCGGATCCACCTCGGCGTGCAGCCCCGCGAGCTCGGCGGTGCGCCGTGCGCGCTGCAGCGGCGACGACAGCACGAGCGAGAAGTCGTAGTCGGCGACCAGGCGGCCGGCGCCGCGGGCGAGATCCTCTCCGCGGGCCGTGAGCGGGATGTCGGTCAGGCCGGTGTGCAGGCCCGCTCGCGACCAGTCGGTCTCGCCGTGGCGCAGCAGCACCAGCTTGCCGGTGGGGTTGTCGGGCGTCGGGCGGTCGGGCAGCGGATCGTTCAGGGGCACACCGCCACCGTAGTCGGGAGGCCGCGGCGCGGGACAGAGGTGCACGATCGGCGGAGGTGTGCACGATCAGCGGACCTATCCGCCACATTCATCCGCGAATCGTGAACGTGTCCGCAGATCGTGACCCGCCGCGTCCGCGCAGACCCCCCAAGCCTCACCGCGTGATGGTGAAACCCTCCCCGCGCACGCGCACCTTGCCGCCCTGTGCGGCCTGCCCCCGCGCCGCACCATCCGCGTCATACGCCTGGCCGGCGCCTCGGGCGAGAGCACGCACGCGCTCCTCGCGCCGCGACCCGTTGGCGTAGAGCACGGCGGAACCGGTCTTCGTCGCGTACACCGCCGTCACCACCCGCGGCTGGATCACCAGCGCGTCGAGCCGCACGTCGCCGCGGCTGGTGCAGCGTACCGTCACCGGCCCGTCGGGCAGGTCGCCGCCGAGCAGCTGGGGCACCAGCATCCCGTCGGCCTCGGTCAGGCCGCGGTCGCCGGTACCGCCCGCCGGCGTCTTCGTGCTCCATACCTTCTTGCGACCGCGGAACACCTCCCACACGGCATCCCCGACGTTCGCGGCCTGCCGCCAGATGAGCCCGTGCAGGATGCCGCCGGCCTCGGTCACGTCGAACTCGGCCCACTCGCCCTTCGCCAGACGCACGAAAGCTCCGCCGGACAGGTTGCCTTCGCCGGTCCACGCGCCGCCCGCCGGGGTCTCGACCACCGCTCCGGGCGATAGGCGCGCCTTCTCGGCGTCGAGCACGCGCAGCCCCGAGAACGAGGTCAGGCCGGTGATCGAGGTCGCGATCTTCGCCACGTCCCGGTTCGCATCGAGCAGCAGCATCGTCAGCAGGCCGTGGATCGTCGACTCCGCTCCGGAGTTCCGGTTCACCCGCCCGTCGGTCTCGACGCCGTCGAAGGTGACTCCGGTCGCCGGGTCGTACACCGGGACGCCGGCGGTGTTGGCCCCGAAGAACCACCCGGCCGCGAGCCCCGCGAGCACGCGCAGCCCCTCGCCGCCCACCGCCGCCGCGGCCAGCGCTCCCGCGACGCGGCCGTGCGCGCCGTACGCGATCTGCGCCTCGGCGGGGAGCGGTGCCCACGCGTTGTTCGGCCCGCCCGACGCGAGCACCTGCGGCGTGAAGCGCCCGGCATCCGCCTTGGCCGCCGCCGTCCAGTCGCGCCGCCGCAGCAGTGCTCCGCCGCGGGCGAGCGCCTCGGGAGCCGCGGCACCCCACGCATGCCAGAAGCCGAGCGATCCGGTCCACGGCAGCACGGCGCCGAACGGCCAGCCCTTCGACGGGTCGGTCGCCATCGCCGCGACACCCTCGCCGTACGTCTGCAGCGCCCGGCGACTGCGGGAATCACCGACCCCGGCCGCGGCGGCGAGGCCGAGCATGGCCTCAGCTGTGGCATCCGCTCCTCCGGCGATCAGCCAGGCGGGCAGCTTGCGTCCGTCGCTCTTCACCCATTGGCCCGCACGCCCGAGCGACTCGCGGCCGAGCGCGTCGAGGCAGAGGTGCAACCGGGCGAGCAGGAAGGCGGCGAACTCGGGGTCGTCGCGCCGGAACGCCGCGTACCCCTCGCCGAACGCCCACACCGAGCGGGCGAGCCAGTACGACTCCGCCGAGTCCGACGGATCGGGCAGCTCGACCGGGATCGCACTGGGGTTGAGCGTGCCGTCCTCCTGCTGCCACAGCACCACGCGGCCGGCGTTCGCACCGCTCGTCGTCTGCAGGAATGCGAGCGAACGCAGCACGTCCCGGGCCTCATCGCGGCTCTGCGCCTCGCCGGTGGCCTTCCAGTCCCGCAGGAACACGATCGCCGCGCGCGCGATGTCGTCGGCGTTGTACGCGCCCTGCGTCCAGTAGCCGGTGACCGCATCGCGCGTGCCGCCGCCGACCGGGCGGTAGCCGCCCGCGCCATCCGTGTCGGCATACGTCCAGGGCGCCCGCACCGTCGGCTGCGTGTCGATGCCGAACGTCGTGTGCGTCGCGCTCGCCGCGACCGGCACCTCGGCGAGCAGGAACCGCAGGTGGGCGAGGTTCGTGAGCCGTGTCCGGCGGGCCGCCTCGAGCGGCAGCGGCCTCACCGCGCCCTGGGTCGTGGTCGTCGCGCCGACGGCGGCATCGACCGGGATGAGGGCGAGAGCGGATGCCGTCGCCGCAATGGTCAGGAATGAGCGTCGTGAGGTGTCCATGTCATCACTTCTTCGTGCTGTCGGTGGATCGGGGGTGGGTAGGTGGAGTGTCGGTGCGACGAATCGCGGAGGTGATGACGAATCACGGAGGAAACGCCGGTGATTCCCCCGTGATCCGTCCGGGCCTCCGTCATTCGTCGGGTCGGTTTCGGGGGTGGGCCGAAGCCCCGGGGTCAGGCGGCTCCGGAACCGGGCTCGCGCAGCGCGCGACCCCAGGGCTCCGCCGGGTCGTGGATGGCCACGGCCAGCGTCGTGTCGGACTGCCCGTAGTAGGCGAACCACTTGTCCTGGAACTTCACGAGACCCTCGACGAAGGTCACGTTCGAGACGAGGCCGTGCATGTCCTCGAAGGTCTGCGGGCGCAGCCACGGCTCCTGCAGGCGCGCGATGACCTTCGTGGGCTCGTCCGGGTCGATCGCGATCTGGCCGCAGCGGTAGTCGACGTCGACTGATCCGTCCTCGTGCACGACCCTGGTCGCTCCGTTGGTCAGGAAAAGCAGCAGCCCGTTGTCGGTGACGACCGGCGAGGTGCCGATCTCAACGAGCGCCTCGTCCCAGGTGCCGGGGGTCGGCGAGTACATCGGGTCGGTGTCGGCGGTGCCCGGCGTCCAGTGGATGAGGTCGTCGCTGGTCGCCCAGTAGATCGCCCCCTCGCCGAAGTACATCCACCATTTGCCGTGCATCTGCTGCGGCACGATCACCCCGGCCTTCGACCAGTTGAAACCGCGGGGATCCATCGTCTTGAACGTGTCGAAGTCGTCGAACAGCGGGCCGTGCTTGGTCCAGGTGCGCAGGTCGGTCGAGGTCGCCAGGCACAGCTGCGCGCTGCGGCGATCCCAGCCGGTGTACGTGAGGTAGTAGGTGCCGTCGATTAGTGCGATGCGCGGGTCTTCGCAGCCGTACGTCTCGTAGTCCTCGGACGGCGAGAGGATGGGCGCATCCTCGCGGGTGAAGGTCACGCCGTCGCTCGAGCGGGCGAGTCCGATGTGGGAGATGATGTCGTCGGCGTGCGCCCGGTAGAGCAGCACGATCTCGTCGCCGTCGACGATCGCCGCCGGGTTGTAGAGGTTCGCCGACTCCCAGCTGTCGCCGCGGGGGCGCAGGATCGGGTTGCCCTCGTAGGGGGTGAACGGTCCGAGGGGGAAGGATGCTCCGGTGAACATGGAAGCCCTTTCTGATGTGGCGGCGCGGGGTCAGCCCTTGACGGCTGCACCCAGGTCGGTGGCGCGGAAGAACCGCTGGAAGACGATGAACAGGATGACGACGGGGAAGGCCAGCGCGGTGGCACCGGCGAGGATCGCCCCGTTGGGGTTGGCGGTGGACTGGGCGACGTTCGAGATGTAGTTCGCGAGAGACACGGCGAGCGGCTGCAACGTCGCATCCTTCGTGATCAGGAACGGCCAGAGGAACTCGTTCCACGGGCCGATGAACGTCACCAGCACCACGGTGACCAATACGGGCTTGATCAGCGGGATCGCGACCGACGTCAGCAGGCGGATCTCGCCGGCTCCGTCGATGCGCGCGGCCTCGAAGATCTCGACGGGCAGCGCCTTGAAGAACTGCACGAAGATGAACACCGCGGTCGTGTTGATCAGGAACGGCAGGATCATGCCGAGGTACGAGTCGCCGAGTCCGTAGCTGCGCGTGATCTGCACGTACAGCGGGATCATCAGCAGCTGGAACGGCACCATCTGCACGAGCAGCATGAGCACCCAGACCACGCCGCGGCCGCGGAAGTCGAGCCGCGCGATCGCGTACCCGGCCAGCAGCCCGAACACGACGGTGCCGAGCAGCACGCCCGCCGTGAAGATCAGCGAGTTCAGCAGGGAACCGGCCAGGTCGATGCGGGAGTCGATCGCGACGAAGTTGTCGACGGTCCAGCCGCTGGTCGGCAGGAGCTCGTTCGGCGCATTCGTCGGGTTCTCCTGGAACGCCCCCACGAGCATGAAGTAGAACGGGAACGCGAATCCGATCGCCGCCACCGTGAGCAGGACGATGCTGAGGATGCGTGGAGCCTTGCTTCTGCGTTTCATCATCGCTCCCTGGTCGCGCGGTTGGCCATGAGCGACAGCATCCCGACGAGGATCACGAGGATCATGCCGATGGCTGCCGCGGTGTCGGGGTTCTGCTGCTGGATGCCCAGCTGGTAGATGAGCAGCACCGGCGTGGAGGACGCCCCGTCCGGCCCGCCGCCGTTCGTGAGCAGGTACGGCTCGGTGAAGAGGTTGGCGCCGGTGATGATCGACAGGATCAGCACGAGCGTGGTTGCGCTGCGGACGCCGGGGACGGTGACGTGCAGGAACCGCTTGAAGGCTCCGGCCCCGTCGGTCTCGGCCGATTCGTACAGCTCCTTCGGCACGTTCTGCAGCGCCGCGAGGTACAGCAGGATGTAGAACCCGAGTTGCTTCCAGGTGACGTAGAGCGCGATCATCGGCATCGCCAGCCCGCTGTTGACGAGCCAGGACGGGTCGGGCGCGAGCGGGCCGAGGATGGTGTTGATCAGTCCGTTGCCGGAGAACAGCAGCATCCAGACGCCGACGAGCGAGACGCTCGCCGTCAGGTACGGCACGTAGAACGCCACGCGGTAGGCGGCCACCCAGCGGATGCCGGTGTTCAGAGCCGCGGCCAGCACGAGCGAGAGCACCGCGGTGAGCGGCACGTTGATCACGAGGAAGATCAGCGTGTTGCGGAACGATCCGAGCACCCGCGGATCGGTCAGCACCGTGACGAAGTTCTCGAAGCCCACGAAGGGACGCTCGGGCTCCGTTCCCGGCGCGGTGAAGAAGTAGTCGTGGAAGGCGATGTAGATCGCGAACGCCAACGGGTAGGCGAAGATCGCGATCACGAAGACGAAGTACGGCAGCGCGAACAGGCCGCCGATCGGTTGCGCACCCAGCCATCGGGTGCGCAACCGTCGGTTGTCGGTCATCAGATCACTCGGCGACGAGCTCGTCGATCTTGGACGAGGCGTTCTTCAGGAAGTCGTCGATGGAGTCCTTGCCGAAGATCACCGCGGGCGAGTAGGCGTCGCGGAACGCCTGCCATGCCTCGACCGAGTTCGGGATGCTGGGCACGTCGGCCGTCGCCTCCGCCTGTTCGGCGAACGAGACGTAGTTCGGGTTGGCCTCGAAGTAATCGGCGAACGTGCCGGTCAGGTCGGTGCGCATCGGCATCTGCCCGGTGGCCTCGAGGAACGCCCCGTCGTTCTCGACGCTGGTCGAGAACTTCAGGAACTCCCACGCCGTGCCCTGGTTCTCGCAGGCCGTGAACATCGAGACGCTCTTCGAGTCGGCGAAGGTGACCGGGTTCTCGCGGCCGTCGCTCGTCGGAACCGGCATGAAGCCGACGTCGACGGTCTCGGCGTAGGACGGGATCGCCCACGGGCCGGCGAGCTGCATCGCCGTGTTACCCGAGGACATCGCGTCGTCGGTCGCGGCCTCGTTCGGGGCGAGCTTGTCCTTGTAGATCGTCGCCCAGAATTCGGCGACCTCGCGTCCGGCATCCGAATCGATCGTGGCCTTGCCGTCTTCGACGAGCATCGTGCCGTCGGTCTCGGCGAGATAGAGCGGATAGAAGTCGAACCACGGCTGGTAGAACTCGCTGGTCGGCGCCGGCCAGATCGCGCTCTGCACGCCGGAATCGACGATCTTCTGCGCGCCCTCGAGGAACGCGTCGTAGGTGTTCATCTGCGGGTCCTCGGGGTCGATGCCCGCCGCGGTGAACAGTGCCTTGTTGTACATGACCATCACGGGGTTCGACTTCCACGGCAGCTGGTAGTAGCTGCCGTCGCTGGAGTACGACTCGACGTCGCCGCCGCGCTCGGTGATGTAGTCGGTGCCGCCGTCGATCTTGCTGAGGTCGACGAGTCCGCCCTGCTTGACCCAGCCCGAGACAGCCGCGGGCGCCACGTTGTAGACCAGGCAGGGGGCGGTGCCTGCGGTGATCGCGGCGGTGATGGCCTCCTCCGACGAGGATCCTGCGGGGATCTCCTGGGCGGTGACCTTCTCGTCGGGGTGGTCGGCGTTCCAGGCATCGACGACGTCCTGACCCCAGCCGACCTCCTGCTCGTTGTTCGAGAGCCAGACGTCGATGGGGCCGGTGCCTTCTGCGCCGCCTTCGCCGCCCCCGCCTCCGCCGCCGGCGGAGCATCCGGTGGCGACGAGTGCGACAGCGCCGATGAGTGCGATTGCACGGATCTTCTTCATGGTGTCCTCCTCGACACGGTGGGTGAGTCTGATGCGGATGATGCGGATGCCGATGACGCGGTGCTCTCGCGGAAGTGCACGACGTTGCAGTCGACGACCTCGGTGCGCGGCTGCGCTCCGAGGATGACCTCGCGCAGGATGCGGGCGGCCGCGCGACCGCGTGCCGCCGGATCCGACGAGACGCTGGTCAGCGCCGGAGAGAGGTGGGCCGACAGGTGGTCATCGTCGAACCCCGAGATCGCGAGGTCGCGCGGGATGGACAGGCCCTGTGAGCGAGCGAACGAGAGCCCGGCGATCGCCATGGTGTCGTTCGAGTACAGGATGGCGGTCGGGCGGCCGGGCAGGGCGAGCAGCTCTTCGGTGAGGTCGCGGCCGCTCGCGGCGGTGAAGTCGCCCTCGCGGAGCAGTTCGTCGGTGCCGAGCTCGCCGATGTACGCGTCGGCCCTGGCGCGGGAGTGCACGTAGTCGAGGGGGCCGGAGACGTGCGCGATGCGTTCATGCCCGGCGGCCCGGAGGTGGGCGACGATCTCACGCACGGGGGCCGCGTCGTCGGTGCGGACGCAGGAGAACGCGGTCGGCTGGTCGTACGCGCCGACGAGGACCGTCGGAAGCGCGAGCTCTTCGAGGAGCGGGACGCGCCAGTCGTCGCTGCGCAGGTCGAGCAGGAGGGCGCCGTCGGCGCGGCCGTGGCTGAGGGTGCGGTAGGCGCGCTCCTCGGCCTCGCGACCGGGGACGACCTGGAGCAGCAGCGCGGTCTCGGTCTCGGCGAGCACGGACTCGACGCCCGAGATGAAGGCCGGGAAGAACGAGTCGTTCGCGATGACCTCCGGGTCGCGGGCCAGCACGACGGCCACGGCGTTGGCTCGGCTGGTCGCGAGGGCGCGGGCGCTCTGACTCGGCACCCAGTTGAGCTTCTCGGCGGCGGCGCGCACCTTGGCGCGGGTCTCTTCCGAGGTCGGGCGGTTGCCGCTGAGGGCGTGCGAGACGGTGGCCTTCGTGACGCCGGCTTCGCGGGCGACATCGGCGATCGTCGTGCGGCTCATGCCACCTCCTCGTGGGTACGTGCCGGCGCACTCACGGGGAAGTTGAACCGGTTTGCACGAGTGTAAACCGGTTTGCGTGGCGCTGTCAACGACCCATTCGAGCGCTCAGGTCAGTGCGCGGCGTCCCACCAGTCGAGAACACGGGTGCCGAACAGGGTCAGCCATCGTGACGGCTCGCCCTCGGGGGCGTCGACGTCGAACCACGTGCGGCCGAGGAGCGGTGCGCCCTGCGTCCAGGCTCCATCGGGCCCGCGGGCCGCCCTGACCAGCGCGACGGCATCGGCGAGCCGAGGATCGGGCTCGGTCCCCTCGGCGAGCGACGCCTCGCGGAAGTGGTCGAGCGCGGTCAGCGCGCTGTACTGGTGCCGGTGCGGGTACGTGAAGTGCGCCACGAAGTCGCCGACCCGCTCGCCGGTCGACTCGCGATACAGCAGCCGCCGCCGCAGGAGGTACTCCTCGCCGCCGTGGCGCGCGTCGCGCACGGAGGTGTCTCCCGTCAGCTGCTCGTAGGCGACCAACCCGCGCAGCGCATTGAGAGTCGAGTGGAACGACGACCTCGTCGAATCGCCCTCCTCCGCCTCGCAGTTCCAGCCGCCGTCGGCGAGCCGGTGAGTCACGAACCACTGCGCGAGCGCGCTCATGTCGAGCCCGAGCCAGGCGCCGGCGGCGAGCGTGTACGAGTTGATGCACACATCGACCTCGCCGCCCCAGAAGGGCAGGTCGTCATACTCCCAGTGGCAGTTCGCGGCGAGCTTCTCGGCCGTCCCGTCGAGGGCTGCCGGGTCCGCACCCCACTCCCGGAGGTCTTTGAGCGACCAACTGGTCGCGACCCAGGGCTGGCCCGGTGTCTCCGCCTCGGCGCTGTCGAAGAAACCCGCGGGAAAGTGTGCGCCGCCGGCCCATTGCCCGTCGGCATCCTGCCGAGCGAGCAACGCCGCGCCGAACCCTTCGGTCGTCACCCGCGCCCTGGTCGCCTCCCAGACCTCGGGCGGCGCGCCGAGCAGATCGCGTTCGACCTGCCATCGCAGCGAGGGGTCGGAGTCGAGCAGCCAGTCCCGCAGTGCCGTCGTGAGCGCCATGACCGCACGCTACTCGCGGGTGGCGACATGCGGAACCCCGAATTCAGGCGAACGTCGTCCGCTGGGTGAGCCGGGTGCGGATGTCGAAGAGCTCGTTGCCGCCGATGACCCGCGCACCCGGCATCCCGCGTCGCAGCAGCAGCGGGAGCGCACTGCGGCGGACCACGACCACCGGCATACCGCGGATGCTGCCGAGCGGCGTGACCGCCTGCGACAGGTCGTCGTCGGGCAGGGCCACGATCGCACCGCTGAAGCGCACGCGGGCGAGCCGGGCGACCGCGTTGATCTGGGCCAGAAGCGTCGTCACCGGCGCGCGGTGTCCGAGACTCGGACCCGTGATCTCTCCGCGCCGGAAGCCGACCACGCCGCCGAAGTCCGCCGACATCACGCCGTACAGCCCCGACGGTCCGAGCACGACGTGATCGAGCCGCTCCGCCGCATCCGTCGCCTGCCCGCCCGAGGCCGCGACCGAGATGCCGTGCCACAGCGTGAAGCCCATGCCGAGTCCTGCGACGACCTGGGCCGTGCCCTCCTCGGCGAGGGCATCCGCGAGCAGGCGCTTGAGCTCCCGCGGCGCGGCGCGCACCAGGGCGGGGGCGTAGGGGTCGGGCACCTCTTCGCCCGTCCATTCCTGCAGCCGGGTCACGTACTGCGCTCGCCGCCAGGCGCCGGGCTCGCCGTACGACTTCGGTCGCGGGCGGCCGTCGGGGCGCGCGGTCGGCGCCCGCCATCCGCCCCACTCCGTCTCGACGCCGATACCGTGACTGCGGTCGTACGCGGCCCGCCCCTCGGGCGTGCCGACCAGCTCCCACGCGCGCTGCACCCGGATGAACACCGCCGCGTCGCCACCGGTGTCCGGGTGCGTCTGACGCAGGCGCAGCCGATACGCGCGCCGAAGCTCCTCGTCATCCGTGGTCGACGCGACGCCGAGCACCTCGTACGCCGAGGCCGAGAGCGGGCTGTCGAACATCGCGCTCCCTCCGTCGCCGCAGCATCCAGGCTATTGCCTGTTCTCCCGCGCTCCGGTCGCAGTTCGTGCTGCTTCCCGGCTGCCCAACCGGCAGCAACTGCGACCGGAACGACGCAAGCCGACACGCTCAGCGGTCGACGTAGCTCATCTGCTGCGGGTTGTACCGGTCGCCCGCCACACCGATCCGGTCCGCGAGCCGGTCGAGGTCGGCGACCTCGTCCGCCGACAGCGCCACCGCCGTCGCCCCGGCGTTCTCGGCGATCCGCGAGGTGCGGCGGGTGCCGGGGACCGGCACGATCCACGGTGCGCGAGCGAGCAGCCAGGCGAGGGCGATCTGCCCCGGGGTGGCCTCCTTGGCCGTCGCGAGGTCGGCGACGTGTCGGACGAGCGCCTGGTTCACCTCACGGTTCTCCGCACTGAAGCGCGGGATCGTGCCGCGGATGTCGCCGTCGCTGAACGCCGTGCTCTGGTCGACCGTGCCCGTGAGGAATCCCTTCCCGAGGGGACTGAACGGCACGAAGCCGATGCCCAGTTCGCCGAGCACCGGCAGGACATCCGCCTCGGGATCGCGTGTCCACAGCGAGTACTCGCTCTGCAGGGCAGTGACGGGGTGCACCGCGTGCGCCCGGCGGATGGTGGATGCCGACGCCTCGGACAACCCGAGATGGCGCACCTTGCCCTCGGCGATCAGTTCGGCCACGGTGCCGGCGACGTCTTCGATCGGCACCTCTGGGTCGACGCGGTGCTGGTAGAAGAGGTCGAGCACGTCCGTCCGCAGACGTCGCAGCGACTCCTCGGCGACGCGGCGGATCTGCTCGGGTCGGCTGTCGAGTCCGACGCTCTTCCCGTCCTCGATCCGCCAGCCGAACTTCGTGGCGATGACGACCTGGTCGCGGATCGGCTCGAGGGCTTCGCCGACGAGCTCCTCGTTGACGTAGGGGCCGTACACCTCGGCGGTGTCGAAGAACGTGACGCCGTGATCGAGTGCGGATCGCAGCACCCCGATCATCTCGCCGCGGTCGCCGGGGTTCGGCCCGTAGCTCTGCGACATCCCCATGCAGCCGAGTCCGACTGCCGAGACCTCGAGGCCCTGTCCGAGAGTGCGTACGTGCATGAGCTGTCCTTCCGTCCGGCGGCCCTCCGTGCGACCGTGCCTTCGACGCTACGCGCGGCCGCGCCGGCGAGGGAGGCCCTGGCGGAACCCCGTTCGGATGCCGCGGCCCGACTAGTGCGCCTCGATCGAGTCGTCGCGCAGGTACCGGATGTGCGCTTCGTGCCGCTTCAGATGGTTCTGCGACTTCCGCACGAACAGCCACGCCACGATCAGCAGCACGAACCAGATCGGCGTCACGAGCAGAGCGGTCAGCGTGTCGGGCTGGGTCGTCAGCGCCCACAGGATGAACACGAAGAACGCGAGCACGACGTAGACCATGAACACGCCACCCGGCATCCGGAACGTCGAGGCGGCCACCTTCTCCGGCCGCCGACGCCGGTAGACGAGGTAGCTGCAGAGGAAGATCGTCCACACGAACATGAAGCACACGGCCGACACCGTGGTCACCATGTCGAAGGCGGTGCCGATGTCGTCGCCCGCATACAGCAGCACCACTCCGGAGAGCAGCAGGATGCAGGAGAGGAACAGGGCGTTCTGCGGGACGCGTCGCCGCGAGAGGCGTCCGAACAGCTGCGGAGCGTCGCCGTCCTGCGCCAGGCCGAACACCATGCGAGAGGTCGAGTAGATGCCGGAGTTCGCGCTCGACATGGCCGAGGTCAGCACGACGAGGTTCACCACGGTCGCGGCGATCCCGAGCCCGGCGAGCGCGAACATCGCGATGAACGGGCTCTCGCCGGCGACATACTCGGTCCACGGCGTCACTGCCATCAGCACGACCAGCGCGCCCACGTAGAAGAGCAGGATGCGGATCGGGATGGCGTTGATCGCCTTCGGCAGGTTGCGCTTCGGGTCCTTCGTCTCGGCGGCGGCCGTGCCGACGAGCTCGATGCCGACGAACGCGAACACCGCGATCTGGAACCCGGCGACGAAGCCCAGGAAGCCGTGCGGGAACATGCCGCCGTGGTCCCAGAGGTTCGAGAAGCTCGCCGTGCCGGCATCGTGCTGGAAGCCGGTGAAGATCATCACCAGGCCCGTGACGATGAGCGCGACGATCGCGATGATCTTGATCAGCGCGAACCAGAACTCCATCTCGCCGAACGCGGCGACGGTGGGCAGGTTCAGGGCGAGCAGGATGACGATCACGAGCAGGCCGGGGATCCACAGCGGCACTCCGGGGATCAGGGCGTCCGTGTACCCGGCGATCGCGATGACGTCGGCGACGCCCGTGACCACCCAGCAGAACCAGTAGGTCCACCCTGTGAAGAACCCGGCCCAGGGTCCGAGCAGGTCGCTCGCGAAGTCGCTGAACGACTTGTACTTGAGGTTCGACAGCAGCAGCTCGCCCATCGCCCGCATGACGAAGAACAGCATGAAGCCGATGATCATGTAGACGAAGATCACCGAGGGCCCGGCGACCGAGATGGTCTTGCCGCTGCCCATGAACAGGCCGGTGCCGATGGCCCCGCCGATCGCGAGCAGCTGGATGTGGCGGTTGCTCAGCGCTCGCCGCAGATGCTGGTCGTCTCCTGCGGATCCGTCCACCCCGACGGACCCGTCCGTGTCGTTCTTCGTCACTTTCTTCCTCCGGTTGTCGTCGACGCCGACGCCGCGGCATCCTCTCGACCGTAATGGGGCGATCGGGTATTCCGTTGCGCCGAATCGATTCGATAAACTGGTCGCTCCCCCGATCACCCCCCAGTTCTGCGAGCCGCTCCTTCATGGCCACCTCTCTCACCACGGGTCGTCCGTGGCGTGTCATCCTCGCCTTCTCCCTTCCGCTTCTCATTGGCAACGTGGTGCAGCAGCTGTACCACTTCGCCGACGCGATCGTCGTGGGTCGCCACCTCGGCGTGAACGCTCTCGCCGCGGTCGGCGCGACCGGACCGTTGCTGTTCGTGCTGCTCGGCTTCGCCTGGGGGCTCACCAGCGGCTTCGCGATCCCGATCGCCCAGGCCTTCGGGGCCCGCGACGATCCGGCGGTGCGACGCTCGGTCGCGACCGGCGTGCTGCTCTCCGGTATCACGAGCGTGCTGCTGACGGTGGTCGCGCCCCTCATCGCCGCGCCGCTGCTCGTCGTGCTGCAGACGCCGCCCGAGCTGATGGCCGAGGCGACGATCTTCACGCAGATCAGCTTCCTCGGTGCGGGTGCGACGATGTTCTTCAACTACCTCTCGGCGATCATCCGCGCGATCGGCGACTCTCGCACGCCGCTGGTGTTCCTCACCGTCTCCTGCGTTCTGAACGTCGGGCTCGTCGTCCTCATGGTCGGACCCCTGGAGTGGGGAGTGGGCGGCGCCGCTCTCGCGACCGTCGTGGCGCAGGCCGTCTCGGTCGTGCTGTGCCTCGAGTTCGTACGTCGCCGCCTCCCGATGCTGCACCTGCGACGTGCCGACTGGCGCATCACGCGCGCCGACCTCGCCGAACACCTGCGGCTCGGGCTGCCGATGGGCTTCCAGGCGTCGATCATCGCGATCGGCACGCTCACCGTCCAGGTGGCGTTGAACACCCTGGGAGCGGATGCTGTCGCCGCGTACACGACCGCGTCGCGCGTCGACAGCCTCGCGGTGGCGCTGCTGTCGTCGCTCGGCCTCGCGGTCTCGATGTACGCGGCGCAGAACCACGGCGGTCGTCGGCCCGACCGCATCCGTCGGGGAGTGGTCGAGGCGACCTGGATGGCGATCATCGCCGGCGTCGTGCTGGGCGGCATGCTGATCGCCTTCGGTGCTCCGATGGTGCGGCTGTTCATCGGCGAGGGCTCCGATGACGTCGTCGACCTCGCCCACCTCATGCTCATCGTCAACGGATGCGGATACTGGGCGCTCGGCGTGCTGTTCGTGCTGCGCGGCGCCCTGCAGGGTCTCGGACACACGCTGGTGCCGACCGTGACCGGGGTCATCGAGCTCGTGATGCGCGTGGGGGCGGCCGTCGTGCTCGGCGCGCTGATCGACTTCACCGGCGTCGCGCTCAGCAATCCGCTCGCCTGGGTCGGCGCGATCGTGCTGCTCGTGCCCGCCTACATCCGCGCCCACCGGGCGCTCGGTCGGCTGCCCATCGAGCCGGCCGAGGCGACCGAGACCTCGGCGATCGCGATCGTCGGCCCCACCGACGGCTCGATGGTCGTCGACGCGGTCATCACCCAGCCGATCACCACGATCCGCGCCTCGCGGCTGCGCCGTCTCACGCTGGGGCGCCGCCGCTCGCACTCCACCCGTCGCTGACGCCCCGGCATCCACCGCCCTGAAAGATCGTCCTGGAGGATGATGCGGATGGGACCTGAGACGGATGGGCCGCCGTCGACACTTGCTTAGTGTCGAAGGGTGCGGAGATTCCGCGGACGGGGGGCGTCATGACCACTTTCAGATTGGCCAGTGATCTCGCGGGAGTCATGCTCCCGATCGGGATCGTCGGTGCGGCGCTCGCCGCCGTCTGCGCGATCGTGGCGGGGATCGCGGTCATGCGCGGCGCCGGAGGGCTCACCGGAGGTGCCGTGGGGCTGTGGATCGTCTTCGCGCTCCTGAGCTTCACGGCATCCTTCGCGAATCAGTGGCTGCCGCTGATCGCCGCGGGCGCCGCCCTGGTCGCGATGCTGACCATCGGCGGCGTCGTCCGCGCGATCGTGGGTGCGACCGAGCACGGCCGCGAGCCGCGGCATCGCACGGCCCGCGTGCCCGCCGCCGCGGTCCAGAAGGCGACGTCTTCACCGGTGCCGGTGTCGACGAGCACCATCGCCGTCGTCCGCTGAGGTGCGGTTGGGTCTCGGGGGCGTTGCCGTACAACATGCGCGTCGCCCACCGCCGAGAGGTCTACCGCTGATGTCGGGATCGAGCGCGCGCGTCTGATCCGTACGCAACGGATTCAGCGCGGGAGCAGCCCGCTCCCGTCGCGCAGCTCGAAGACCAGCTGCGTCTCGGTGCCCCGCACGACCGCGTGCACGGTGATGTGCTCGAGCACGATGTCGCGGAGCGCCGTGGCGTCCTGCACCGCGACGTGCACGAGGAAGTCGTCGACGCCCGCGACGTGGAACACCTGCAGCACCCGCGGGATGCTCACCAGCGCGTCGAACAGGGCGGTGACCTTGGCGCCGGTGTGGTTGGCGAGGCGCACCTTGATGATGGCCTGCAGCGGGAACCCGAGCGCTGCGCCGTCGACGCGGATGCGCGTGTCGCGGATGACCCCGCGCTCCCGGAGCGACCGCACCCGGTGGGCGCAGGTCGATTCGGCCAGACCCAGGCGATGAGCGAGCGCCTTGTTCGTGACCTCGGCGTCGCGGGTGAGGACGGCGAGGAGTTCGAGGTCGATTTCGTCGAGCGGAGTGCCTTGTGCTTTCGACAACGAATGCCTCCCCCTATGGTGTGATCTCGCCCAGAATAGCGAATCAGGTCCGTTTCATGGCGGATGCTGTCGCAGATCAGCGCCGCGTTCGTGTTTCCGGCAACGTGGAGGGATGACTGCATCGCTGCATCCTGACACCGTCGCCGTTCACAGCGGCCGCGCCGACCTCGAAGCTCTCGGGGTGCATGCACTGCCGATCGACCTCTCCACCACGAATCCGCTGCCCGACATCGAGCGCGGGGGCGACTCGTACGAGGCGATGGCCACCGGGGGCCGGCCACCCGCCGACGGAAGCATGGTCTACACCCGCCTGTGGAACCCGACCGTGGCCCGCTTCGAAGACGCGCTCGCCGAACTGGAGCACGCCGAGGCGTCGGTCGCCTTCGCCTCGGGCATGGCGGCGATGACGGCCGTGATCCTCGCTCACACCAACGCGGTCGGCAAGCGTCACGTCGTCGCGGTGCGTCCGCTCTACGGCGGCACCGACCATCTGCTCGCCTCTGGACTGCTCGGCGCCGAGGTCACCTACTGCCATCCGCACGAGGTCGCCGAGGGCATCCGCCCCGACACCGGGCTGGTCGTGGTCGAGACGCCGGCGAACCCGACACTCGACATCGCCGACATCGCCGAGGTCGTTCGTCAGGCCGGCGGCGTGCCCGTGGTGGTCGACAACACCTTCGCCACCCCGGTGCTCCAGAACCCGCTCGATCATGGTGCGGCGATGTCGCTGCACAGCGCCACCAAGTACCTCGGCGGGCACGGCGACGTGATCGCCGGCGTCGTGGCGTGCAGCGAGAAGACCGCGCAGGCGCTCCGGCGTGTGCGGGCGGTGACTGGCGGTCTGCTGCATCCGCTCGGCGCCTACCTGCTGCACCGCGGGCTCACGACGCTGCCCGTGCGCATGCGCCAGCAGCAGGAGAACGCGCGCCGCATCGTGCAGTGGCTGATCGACCGGCCCGAGGTCGCCGAGGTCTTCTACCCCGGACTCGACGGTGATCCGCGCGGAGTCCTCCAGCGGCAGATGCGCGGGACCGGCGCCGTGATCGCGATGCGGATGCGCGGCGGGTATGCCGCAGCATCCGCCATCACGTCGAAGACGGACTTGTTCACGCATGCCGTCTCGCTCGGCGGGGTGGATTCGCTGATCCAGCATCCTGCTGCGCTCACTCACCGGCCGGTGCCGCCCGAGGCGCGCCCCGCCGCCGACGTGCTCCGTCTCTCGATCGGGCTCGAGAACGCCGACGACCTGATCGCCGACCTCGCTCAGGCCTTCGCGGTGGCTTCCGCTCCGTCCGCCCCCTCCGCCGAGCCGCCCCTCCTTGTGCGAGCCGCCCCCGTGAGTGACGCGCTCAACGGGGCGGCTCGCACATAACGGGGCGGCTCGGCGTCAGGTCGGCAGGCGGATCGTTCCGGTGGCGATGCGCTCTGTGGGCATGCGGTCGCGGTTGTACGTGATCTCGCGATAGCCGTGCGGGGTGGGGACGCCGTCCTCGTCGAGACTGACGAACACGATCTTCTCGATGGTGAGGAGGCGTTTCCGCGTGATCATGTTGCGTGCGATCGCGCGCATGGTCAGCGACGTGTGACCGAAGTGGGTCGCCTGCAGGCCGATCTCGACCAGGTCTCCCTGCACGGCCGACGACTCGAAGTTGATCTCCGAGATGTGCTTGGTGACCGCGCGGTAGTTGCCGAGCTGCACGATCGCGTAGATCGCCGCCTCCTCATCGATCCACTTCAGGAGACTGCCGCCGAACAGCGATCCGTTCGCGTTGAGATCCTCGGGCCGCACCCATTTCCGGGTGCGGAAGTTGATTCCGTCTTCCGACCACTGCCACGCCGGAGCATCCTGTTTCGCCATGCCGCCGAGCGTACGAGGGCCGTGAGTCGCGCGTGTTACAGCAGGTTTCGTTCTTCCCCCGCCCTCTGCTCACGGCGGATCTGCCGCAGGCGGATACGGCACCGAGAGCGTGAGAGGCGGCGGATGCTGGGGACATGAGCGAAGACAACCCCATCCCGCAGTTCGGCCCCGAAGCCCGGCGCGCGCTGTTCCACGAGCGGGTGCTCGTGCTCGACGGCGCCCTCGACGACGACAACGGCACGCTGCTCATGACGCAGCTGCTCGCGCTGTCGGCCGAGGATCCGGCCACCGACATCGCCCTCTGGATCCACTCGCCCGGCGGCTCCGTGCCGTCGATGCTCGCGATCCGCGACCTGATGAAGCTGGTGCCGAACGACGTCTCGACGCTCGTGCTCGGCATCGCCTACAGCGCCGGGCAGTTCCTCCTCTCGGCAGGCACGAAGGGCAAGCGGCGGGCCCTGCCGCACGCCCGCATCCTGATGCATCAGGGGTCCGCCGGCATCGGCGGCTCGGCGGGCGAGATCGAGACCCAGGCCGACGACCTCCGGCACATGCGCGACACCGTGCTCGGCCTGATCGCCGCCGACACCGGGCAGCCGATCGAGCGCATCTTCGAGGACTCCCTGCACGACCGCTGGTACACCGCCGCCGAGGGCCAGGCCTACGGCTTCATCGACGAGATCGTCGGCTCGATGGCCGACATCATGCCGCGACGGCGCGCCCGCGTCGGACTGGGGGTCAGCGCATGAGCACCTACTCGATCCCGAATGTGATCGTGCAGCATCCGCGCGGCGAGCGCATCATGGACGTCTACTCGCACCTGCTCGCCGAGCGCGTCATCTACCTCGGCACCGGCATCGACGCGGGTGTCGCCAATGCGCTCATCGCGCAGCTGCTGCACCTCGACGCCGACAGCCCCGAGAGCGGCATCCAGTTCTACATCAACAGCGAGGGCGGGGATCCGGGCGCGGCGCTCGCGATCTACGACACCATGCAGCACATCCGTCCGCGCATCGCCACGACGTGCGTCGGCCAGGCGATCGGACCCGCGGCGCTGCTGGTGGCGGCGGGAGCCCCGGGGGAGCGGTCGGCGCTGGCGCACGCGCGCATCGTGCTGCACCAGCCGGCGGGTCAGTCCCGCGGGGCCATCCCCGACCTCATCCTGGCGGCCGATGAAGTGGTGCGCGTGCGGTCCGACATGGAAGAGATCCTCGCCAGGCACAGCGGGCGCACGGTCGAGGCGCTGCGCGCCGACACCGATCGCGACCGCGTGTTCACGGCATCCGCAGCGCTCGATTACGGACTCATCGACACGGTGCTCGCCCGACGCACAGCCGGCTGAGGGATTCCGCGGCTCAGGCGGCCAGGGCGAACGCCGCGCGTCCGGCGGAGACGAGGGCGGATGCCGGCGCCATGGCCGTCCGCAGCTCGTCGGCGACCGCGCTGGTGAGTTCGATCAGCGACGTCTCGAGGGCGCCGCTGATCGCCGCGATCATCTCGCTCGACGGCTCCTTGAGTCCGCGCTCGACCTCGGACAGATACTGCGGGGAGACGCCGGCCTTCTCGGCCGTCTCGGTGAGGGTCTCTTCGCGTTCATGACGCCGGCGGCGCAGCTGGTCGCCGAGAAGCTGGCGCCACAGCGGCTCGGGGTCGCTCGGCTGGGGACGGCGGTCGGGACGGGGTGCGCGCGGGAACGGGACGATGTCGGCCATGCCTCACGATAGGCCGCGGCATCCGCCCGCTTCGAGGCGTTCTGCTCAGAGCAGAACGCGCAGGCGCGCGTCCGGACTTCCACAGCTGGCTGGAAAAGCGTGAACGCCCGGTTGATAGGTTTCTGCGCGCTGGCGTCACGGCTTTCCTGCTGACGTCCGGCACATGGCCCTGAGTGGGGACGTGGGGGGTAGGGCGGGGAGTGAAGCGATCTGGGGTGGATTTCACTCCCCATCCCTTCGCCCGACAACGAAGAGTGCGGAGTCGACTGGTGATCAACGGGTTCAGAGGGTTCATCCGAAACGCGGGCATCGTGCCTGCGAACACCGAGGATTCGACGGGCCCGCAGGTTCTGCCGTCGCGCAGCATCCGGCGAGGGAAGGCGTCCCGCCCGGTCGCAGTGGTCGCCGCCGCCGTGCTGCTCGCCACCGGGCTGACGGCTGTCGGTGCACCCTCCCCGGCGGCGGCCGCGGCGCCGCTCGCGTGCCTGAACACGGTGTACTTCTCGAATGCCACCGCCGGTAACGTCGGGCAGCTCGACCTCACCACCGGCACCGTGGCCCCCGCGCCCGTCTTCGCGACGCCGGCCGGGGCAGGCGCCGCGACCAACCAGCTCGGCATCGGGGCGGATGGCGCTCTCGCGATCACCGGCACCAGCACCAGCGTCATCGAGTACGCGCCTGCGGCGAGTGCCGAGGGCACGGTCACCTTCGCTCCGAAGACCACCGGCGTCGGCGGCGGCACGATGGGTGCCGTCAATCCGCTCACCGGTCTGTACTACTACGGCGGCTTCGCCGGCGCCACGGTCAACATCTACGTCTATGACCCTGCGACGGATGCTGCACCGGCAGGGCCGGTCGCCTCGTTCGCAGCGGTGAATCCGCCGGGCGCCAACGGCGACATGGCCTTCGACAAGACCGGACGGCTCTACTTCGTCGCCGGCGGCGCGACCGAGGCGGCGCTCTATGTGGTCGACGGAGCGATCCCGACCTCCGGCACGGGGACGACGCTGACGTCCCGCGAGATCTCCCGCGGCTCGACCACTGTTCCCACCAACGGCATCGCCTTCGGCTCCGACGGCTTCCTGTACCTCGGCGGCAGCACCGTGCTGCAGAAGACGAACCCGATCACGGGTGCGCCCACCGGCACGTCGTTCACGCTCACGGGTGTGACGTCGACCGACCTCGGTTCCTGCGCCAACCCGTCATCCGCCACGGTGGTCACCGGATTCGACGGCCCCCGCGCCCAGGACTCCGACCAGGTGCAGGTCACCGTCGACGGCGGTTCGTACGGTCCGCACGGTTCCACCCCCGACTTCCCGGTGAGCACCTCCGGTGGCGACGGCAGCGGGGTTCCCAGCGAGCCCGGCCTGATCCTGCCGGGCGAGACGTACACGGTCCGCCAGACGCCGGTCGGCACCACTGACCTGAACGACTACCGGACCACCTGGTCCTGCACCGACGCGGACGGCACGGTCGTCGCGAGCGGCACCGGCAACACCGCATCGTTCACGGCCCCGGCCGGCACGGACGGCGCCAACATCGTCTGCGCCTTCGTCAACGAGCTGCCGCCGCCCGTGGCTGTTCCGGATGCTGCGCCGGGCCCCTTCGGCTCCCCGATCACGGTTCCCGGTGCGACGAACGACGAGCCGGGCACCGGCACGATCCTTCCCGAGCAGACCGTGTTCACGTCTCCGGACGCGACCGACGGAGGCAAGCGCCTCGTCACCCCGGACGGTGTCTGGACCGTCGGCACCGACGGGCGCATCACGTTCACCCCGGCACCGGGATTCAGCGGCGACGCCGTCACCGAGTACCGGATCGTCGACGACAACCGGCAGACGTCGACCACGACCGCGACCGCCACGGTGCGCCCCGGCCCCTCCGCCGCCGCCGACACCGCGACGACCACGCAGGGGACCAGCATCCAGATCCCCACCCTCGGCAATGACGTGCCCGGGCAGAACGCCGACGGCACGCCGGGGACGATCCCGCCGGCACCCGTCCTCTTCCCGACGACGGGACGGCCGGCCGGAGCGACGGTCAGCGCCGACCGGCGGCGCCTCGAGGTTCCCGGCGAGGGCGTCTACACGATCGACTCGGCCACCGGCGTCGTCACCTTCGCGCCGGTCCCGACCTTCGATGGCCCGACGACCACCCCGGTCGCCTACGGCTTCACCGACAACCACGGCAACCCGGCATCTTCGACCATCACCGTGTCGGTCACCGCGGTGACCCCCACGGCGGTGAACGACTCCGCGAACACTCCCGCCGGCACCCCGGTGACCGTCGATGTCGTCGACAACGACCTGGCGGGCCCCGGCGGCGCGATCGTGTCGACCTCGACCGTGTTCACCGGCACGGGTGCGACCGACGGCGGCAAGACCCTCGTCACCCCGCAGGGCACGTGGCGCGTCACGTCCGGGGGCGAGGTCGAGTTCACGCCGGCCGACGGCTTCTCCGGCACGGCGACGACCCCGTACCGCATCACCGACGAGAACGGCCAGCAGAGCACCGCGAACGTCTCGGTCACCGTGCGCCCGGGCCCCGTCGCCGAGGCCGACGTCGCGTCGACCCCGCAGAACGTCGACGTGGAGATCCCGGTCCTCGGCAACGACGTGCCCGGTACCACGGCCGACGGAGGCCCCGGCGCGTTCGACCCCGACACGCTGCGGTTCTCCGTGACGCCGGGACTCCCGGCCGGCAGTGCCGTGAGCGACGGCGGGCGCGGGCTCACCGTGCCCGGTCAGGGTGTCTACACGTTCGATCCCGCGACCGAGAACGTCACGTTCGACCCCGAGCCCGGGTTCACCGGCCCCGCGACGCCGGTCACCTACACGGTGACCGACTCGTTCGGGAACGACGCCTCCACGACGGTCGGCGTCTCGGTCATCCCGATCACGCCGACGGCGACCGGTGACGCGGCGAAGACCCCCGGCGGGGTCGCCGTGACCATCGATATCCTCGAGAACGACGACCCGGGCGCCCCGTCGGCCCCGCTCGTGCCCGGCTCGGTCGTCTTCCCCTCTCCGGACGCGACCGCGGGCGGCAAGACCCTCGTCGTCCCCGGCGAAGGCACCTGGACCGTCGGCGACGACGGATCGGTGACCTTCGATCCCCTGCCGTCCTTCGAGGGCGAGACCACCCCCGTCCCGTACCGCGTCGCGGATGAGAACGGCAGCACGACCACCGCGGAGATCCGGGTCGTCGTCGGAAGCGGCGCGATCGCCACTCCCGATTCGGCATCCACCCGGCAGAACACCCCTGTCGAGCTCGACATCCTCACCAACGACTTCGCCAGCGATCTCGGCAACCCGTGCGATGCCGGCGAGACCGATGTCCCGGCAGGATGCGACACCGGCGTGCTCGACCCCGCCAGCGCCGGGTTCCCGACGGGTGGCCAGCCGGCCGGCGCGGTCGTCTCGAACAGCGGCCGCACCCTCACCGTGCCCGGGGAGGGCGTGTACACGGTCGACCCCGCCGACGGCACGGTCACGTTCACGCCTGAGCCGGCGTTCACCGGCACCGGCACGAGCGTCGTCTACACCGCGGACGACTCGCTGGGCGCCTCGGTCTCCACGACCATCACCGTGACGGTCACCGCCGTCACACCCGTGGCCGCAGACGACAGTGCGAGCACGTCGTTCGGTGTGCCCGTCACGATCGAGCTGCTCGAGGACGACAGCGCGGGCGACGCCTCGGCGCCTCTGGTTCCGGCCGACACGATCTTCCCGGCCGCGGGACAGCCGGCGGGCGTCACGGTCTCGGCCGACGGCAAGACGCTCACCATCGACGGCCAGGGCACCTTCGTGCTCGATGCCGCGGGTGCGGTCGAGTTCACGCCTGCCGACGGCTTCAGCGGGACCACGACCCCGGTGGTGTACCGCATCAGGGACACGAACGGCACCACCGACGATGCGCGCGTCGAGGTCACGGTGCGCCCTGGTCCCTCGGCGACCCCCGACTCGGACTCGACGCTGCAGGGCGTGCCGGTCACGGTGTCGCCGCTCGGCAACGACGAGCCGTCGCGCACCGCTGACGGTTCGGCCGGCGAGTGGGACCCCACCACCCTGCGCTTCCCGGCGACCGGGCAGCCCGCGGGCGCGCAGGTGCTCGACGGCGGCACGCGCCTCGTGGTGCCGGATGAGGGCACGTACACGGCTGCGGCCGACGGAACGGTCACCTTCACGCCGCTCCCCGCCTTCAGCGGAGTCGCGAGCGTGGTGTCGTACTCCGGCACGGACGAGGTCGGCAACACCGTCACCTCGACCATCACGATCGACGTGACCGCCGTCGCGCCGACGGCGGCGGATGATTCGGCGGTGACGCCGTACGCCACCGCGGTGACCTTCGAGTTCGTGGGCAACGACGAAGAGGGTGATCCCGAGGTGCCGCTCGACGTCGCGTCAGCGGTGTTCCAGGAGACCGGCATCCCCGACGGGCTGACCGCCGAGATCCGCGACGGCGGGAAGACCCTCGATGTCGAGGGCGAGGGCGTGTACTCCCTGCGCGCCGACGGAACGGTCACGTTCACCCCCGCTGACGGATTCAGTGGTGCGACCACCCCGGTGCGCTACACGATCCGCGACGAGAACGGCTCGGCGGCGACCGCGGCACTCCGCGTGACCGTGCGCCCGGGGCCGGATGCGGCTCCCGACGCCGAGAGCACGCCGCAGGACGTGCCGGTGACCGTCGACCTGCTGGTCAACGACCGGCCGGGTCAGCTCGCCGACGGGGAGGAAGGCGAGCTGGATCCGACCTCCGTGGTGTTCACGGTCGCGGGGGCTCCCGACGGCGCGACCGTGGGGGCAGGCGGCAAGTCGCTCAGCGTCCCGGGCGAGGGTGCGTACTTCATCGGCGCCGACGGCCGCGTGACCTTCACCCCCCTCCCGACGTTCCGCGGCACGGCCACCCCGGTCGGCTACGCGGTGACGGATTCGCTCGGGAACTCGGCCGAGTCGACGCTGACCATCACGGTCGCCGGCGTCGATCCGATCGCGCGGGACAACTCCTCGACGACTCCGCCGGGAGTCCCGGTGACGATCGACGTGCTCGGTGATGACTCGCCCGGCACCGGGGGTGCCCCGCTCGACCGCGATTCCCTGCGGATCGTCGACGCCGACGGTGACCTGATCACCGAGCTCACCGTTCCCGGCGAGGGGATCTGGACGGTCGTGGACGGCACGATCGTGTTCACGCCCGAGCCCGGCTTCGCCGGGACAACCACACCGATCACCTACTCGGTCGCCGACGAGAACGGCACGCGGGTCACCGCCACCGTGACGGTGACCGTGGTGGATGGCGCGGCCCCGCCGACGAACCCGCCGACGGACGGCTCGCCGACGACCCCGCCGGGAGGCGCACTGCCGACGACCGGTGGCTCCGTGCCATGGCTCCCGCTGGGTGGCGGTCTCCTCCTGCTGCTCGCGGGAGTCGTGCTCCTGATCCGGCGGCGGTCGGCCTGAACGCCGTCGCCGCCTGCCGAATCCCAGGAGACGGCGTCGGGACCGGCCCACTCGGCCGGTTCCGACGCCGCGGACAGCGGGGGCGCCGCGGAGCGGTCGCCCTCGGCGCCGCGCTGCTGGCGGTGATGGTGCTCGGCGGATGCGCTCCCGCGCAGGGCCCCGCTCCCGCCGTGACGGGTGGGACGAGCGCGCTCGCGGAGCTCACCATCGATGCCTGTCCTCCGGGGAACGGGCCTCTGACTGCTCGCGGCAGTGTGCGGAACAGCGCCGACTCCGCCGCCGACTATCTCGTGCGGGTGAGCTGGCTCGACGCCGACGGCTCGGTGATCACCGCGGGCTGGGATGCGATCGAGGGCCTCGAGGCCGGTGACTCCGCCGAGTGGTCGGTCGATGTCGATCTCGGCGACGTCGACGCGAACAGCTGCACGGCGGCGGTCACGCGCGGCCGTCTCTGACGCTCGGCCCGCATCCGCGGACCACGGCCGACCGCTACAGTGCCGCCGTCACCCCGGGGAGCAGCTTCGACAGGATGCCGCGGAGCTGCATCCGCTCCTCCTCGCTGAGCGGGTCGAGCACGAGCTCCCTGATCTGCGCGACGTGGACCGGCGCGGCAGATCGCAGCAGCTCACGGCCGGCCGGAGTGAGCGTGGCCGAGAGCGTGCGCTTGTCGCTGCTGCACGACGTGCGCGCCACCCAGCCGCGTTCCTCGAGCGAGTCCAGCGCGTGGCTCAGGCGCGACCGGCTCAACCCGGCGATGCGGGCGAGCTCGGTCATCGACACCGTGCCCCCGCTGTCGCCGCCGACGGTGCCCGCCAGCGTCACGAGGATCGCGTAGTGGGCGTGGTTCAGGCCGGTCTCCTTCTTGAGCGCGCGATCGAGCACCTGGGGCAGCAGCTGCACGAAGCGGATCGTCGGCAGCCACGTCTCCATCTCGGAGTCGTCGAGCCGTCGGTCGCTCATCACGCGGCGGACAGGTCGAGTGTGTGGGAGGTGTGATCGCGCTTCGCGCGCAGGTACCGCGAGTTCGCGTCCGACAGGTGCACGCCCGTGGGGATGCGGTCGGTGACGCGGATGCCGAGGGCCTCGAGCTGCAGCGCCTTGTCGGGGTTGTTGCTGAGCAGACGGATGCCGTCGACCCCGAGGGTACGCAGCATCTGCGCCGCGACGGTGTAGTCGCGCTCGTCCTCGCCGTGGCCGAGGGCGACGTTCGCTTCATAGGTGTCGAGTCCGGCATCCTGCAGCGCGTAGGCGTCGAGCTTCGCGTACAGGCCGATGCCGCGCCCCTCCTGACGCAGGTACAGCAGGAAACCGCCCTCGTCGGAGATGCGCTCGACGGCTTCGCGCAGCTGAGGACCGCAGTCGCAGCGCTCCGAGCCGAAGACGTCGCCGGTCAGGCACTCGCTGTGCGGGCGCACCAGGGGTGCGACGCCACCGGCATCCGCTCGCTCCATCGCCGCGCGCCAGTCGCCGAGGCCGAGCAGCAGGTGCTCGCGGCCGTCGACAAGGCCGTCGAAGGTGACCACGTCGGCGGTGGTGGCGAAACCGTCCGGGAACCGCATCGGCACCCGCACCCGGGTGCGCTCGGAGGCGACCGGAACGACCGTTGAAGTTTCAATCATGTGTGGTGCAACGCACGACCACGGATGCTATTCCCCGCCGCCGCGCACGACCGGCGCTCCGCAGATGACGAATGTGTCGCCCCGGAAGCGTTCGCGATCGGCGACTGGGTAGCCTCTCAGGATGAGCAACTTCGTGAGCGTCGACGAACTGGATGAGCTGCTGACCCGCGGTGGTGCGGACGGCGGGGCCCCGGTGCGCGTGATCGATGTGCGGTGGCGCCTCGACCGTCCCGACGGCCATGGCGAGTACCTCGCCGGGCACATCCCCGGAGCCGTGTTCGTGCCGCTCCATACCGAGCTCGCGACGCACGGCGAGCCGTCGGAGGGGCGGCATCCGCTCCCCTCCACCGAGACGCTGCAGGCGGCCGCCCGTCGTTGGGGCGTGAACCGGGGGGACATCGTCGTGGCCTACGACGACGCCAAGGGCCTCGGCGCCTCCCGCGCGTGGTGGCTGCTGCGCCAGGCCGGCGTCGACGCCCGCGTGCTCGACGGCGGCGTGCGCGCCTGGTCGGCGGCCGGGAAGGATCTCGCCACCGACGACGTCGTGCCCGAGCCCGGCGACGTCGTGCTCGAGGACATCGGCGCGCAGGTGCTCAGCATCGACGAGGCCGCCGCGTTCCCGGCATCCGGCATCCTCCTCGACGTGCGTGCTCCCGAGCGCTACCGCGGCGAGACCGAACCGCTCGACCCGGTGGCGGGGCACATCCCCGGCGCGCTCAACGTGCCGATGGCGGCGCACCTCGCCGTCGACGGCACGATCCTCGATGTCGAGACCCTGCAGCGCACGTTCGCCGAGGCGGGCGTGACGGCCGGGACTCCCGTCGCCGCCTACTGCGGTTCCGGGATCACCGCCGCGCACACAGCTCTGGTACTCGCCGAGATCGGCATCGACGCGAAGGTGTTCCCCGGATCGTGGAGCCAGTGGTCGAACACCCCGGGGCGCCCGGTCGCCGTCGGCGATCAGCCGGGCTGACCCGCGCCGCCGGCTACGCTGACTCCGCGATCAGTCGGGCTGGCCGGCTTCGTCCCGCGGGCCGTATCCCCATCGCAGCTCGACCACCCCGGGACCGAACGCCCGGTAGAGCTGGTGCACCGATCCGCTGCGGTTGACCGACACGGGCGTGATGGTGACGCCCGCTGGGGTCTCCACTCGCTCCTCGCACCAGTCCGGGAGGGCGTCGGGGTGGAATCTCGTCCACACCAGCAGCTCGCGGCACTGGCGGGACACCGCATGCCCGGTCTCATGCGTCGGCGGATACCCGGGCGGGTAGGCCACCGACCACTCGACGATCGTCGTGTCCGGCGCGGTCAGCGGTGCGTCCAGCTCGAACAGCACGCCGTGCACCTCACCGCTGGAATGCGAGTACTTCCCGGTGATCCGTCCGCCCGACACCGCGGAGAAGATCGGCGACGTGGTGCGCACCCCGGGGGTGAGTTCGAGGAACGGCGTCGCCCGCACGGTTCCGCTGGTCGCCTGGATCACGCTCCTGGTCACGCTGTACGACAGATTGCCCTCGGCGTCGACGTCGGTCACGGAGTGCGTGGTCACCTCGCGCGTCGGGTCCGGGTAGGCCGTGTCGAGGGCGGCGAACGCCTCCTTGACGGCCTGTTCGACACCCTCCTCGTCGATCGGGAACTGGCTCGGCCCGAGCGGCCCCGTGCGCTTCGTGGACCGCAGGCGCTTGGTGAGGTGCCCGTCCTCGAGCCCGAGGAGCTCTTCGATGTCGGAGAGTGCGGCGAGCGACTGGGCGCCTTCGGGGCGCCGCGCCCCTGAGCGCCAATAGCTGAGCGTGGCCATCGAGACGCGGTTGCCGCGCCGCTTCAGACGCTGCTGCAACCACGACAGCGTCACCTTCTTCGCGTTGATCGCGTCGCGCAGCGCAGCCGCGAAGGCGTCGGCGACGGCCCCGTTCTCGTCATATTCGAAAGTCATCACACGCCTCCTCCGGTATGTGAAGCAAACATCCTTAGAGTGAGCATACGGCCGCACACGCGCACCTCAGGGGACCGGGTGGGCGAGTGAGGTCTTCCAGCTGTGTCGTCGAAGGGCAGGGTGCCCGACCTTGCGGACGACCAGTTCACACAGTGGAGCCCCCCTCGCTGTGTACGTCGTGAAGCCCGGTGATCGATCTGGGGAGATCCACCGGGCTTCACGAACACCTTCGGCACCTCCCGACGCGACGGCTCCTTGCCCCCGCGTAGACTGGAGGCAACACCCCCGGAGGACTCTGGATCGTCATGTCTGCCCCTGCTCGCGCATTCACCATGCGACACGTTCAGCTGCTGCGCGCGCTGTTCGCCGCCGTCGCGGCGCTGATGATCACCTTCTCCTCCGACCACTCCGCTCCCGTCGGCCTCTCGGTCTTCAGCGGCTTCGTGCTGGTCACGGCTCTCGTGCAGGTGCTGGCCGCCTGGCTGGTGCTCCCGGCGGGTTCTCGCTGGTCGTCCGTGCTCCTGGCCGCGATCGGCATCGTCGCCGGCATGGTGAGCGGCATCCCTATCTGGCGCAACGACGACGTGTTCTTCGTCGTCGTCTCGTCCTGGGCGATCCTCAGCGGCGGCGTCGAGCTGCTCTCCGGCATCCGCTCGCGCCGCACGGGTGATCAGCTCTCCCGCGACGCGATCACGGTGGGTGCCTTCGGCATTCTGCTCGGCGTCGTGCTCCTGCTGATCCCCGCCGGGTTCGTCCAGGAGTACACGATCGACAAGGCCGGCACGTTCCTGCTCTCCGGCATCATCCTCGGCGTCGGCATGCTCGGCGGCTACGCGGCGATCGTCGCCGTCTTCCTCGGCATCGCGGGACTCACTCCGCAGCGCGCGGATGCCGTCGGCGGCACGACCGGAACCGTCGGCGGAGCCGACGGCGATGAGGCGGCGGGCGCCGCCGCGGCATCCGGTTCAGATCACAGCGCAGCCTCGGCGGAGCGCGGAGGAGAGCGATGAACGACGAGAAGCCGACCCGTCGGGACATCCTGCGACCGCTGCACCTGCTCGGCATCGCGCTGGGCTGCGGGATCTTCGCGATGATCGTCACCCTGGTCACGACCGGAGCGTTCACGTCGCGCGTCAACATCGCGATCGCGAACGGTTCGTACGACGGCCTCACGCCGGTCGCGCTCGGCCTCGTCGTCGGCGGCGGCGCCTTCATCGCGACGCTGCTGATCCTCGCGATGCTGATGCTCGCCGTCGACCCGGCCGACGTCACGAAGACGATCGACCGCCCCGTGCTGTACGACCCGGAGTCCGACGACGACGCCGGTTCGGAGAAGCCGGGTCCGGTCGCCTCGTCGTGATCCGGCATCCGGCATCGCGGCCGGAAGGCCGATCCGGAATAGTCCAGGCCACGACGGGCTTGTGCCAAGAATGACTGCCTCCGTCGACCGCGCCTCCATCGGACTGCGGTCGGAGCGCGGTCCGGTGCTCGGTGCCCTGATGCTCGCCACGGGGCTGATCGCGGTCGACGCCACGATCCTCGCCACCGCGGTCCCGAGCATCGTGCGGGATCTCGGCAGTTACCAGCAGTTCCCGTGGCTGTTCTCGGTCTATCTGCTGGCGCAGGCCGTGAGCGTGCCGATATACTCGCGGTTCGCCGACACCATCGGTCGCAAGCCGATCATCATCCTCGGCATCGCCCTGTTCCTCCTCGGCTCCGTGCTCTGCGGGTTCGCCTGGAGCATGCCGGCGCTGATCGTGTTCCGCGTCATCCAGGGCCTCGGCGCCGGTGCGGTCGCGCCGATGTCGATGACGATCATCGGCGACATCTACACGGTCGCCGAGCGCGCCAAGGTGCAGGGATACGTCGCGAGCGTCTGGGCGGTCTCGTCGGTGGTCGGCCCCGCCCTCGGCGGTATCTTCTCGCAGCTCGACGCCTGGCGGTGGATTTTCTGGGTCAACATCCCGCTCTGCCTGATCGCCGGATGGATGCTGCTGCGCAACTACCACGAGAAGAAGCAGACCCAACGGCACCGGATCGACTACGCCGGCGCTGTGCTGCTCACCATCGGACTCACCGGAATCATCCTCGGGATGCTGGAGGGCGGTAATGCCTGGGCCTGGGTCTCGGTGCAGAGCGTCCTCTGCTTCGGCGTCGGCATCCTGGCGCTGGCGGGGTTCGTGCTCGTCGAGCGCCGCGCCCCGGAGCCGATCGTCGACCTGCGGCTTGCCGCCCGGCCGCTGATCCTCACGACGACCCTCGTCTCGCTCGGGGTCGGCGCGCTGATGATCGGCGTCACCAGCTTCGCGCCCGCCTACCTCGAGGGCTCGATCGGCATCGCGCCGCTGCTGTCCGGCCTCGCCGTGGCGGCATTGACCCTCGGCTGGCCGCTCTCCGCAGCGAACGCCGGCCGCCTGTATCTGCGGATCGGCTTCCGCCGCACCACGCTGATCGGGATGAGCATCGCCACGGTGGCGGCCATCGCGCTCGCGGCGGTCTCGCCGTGGCCGAACCCGTTCACCGTCGCCGCGGTGGCCTTCCTGTTCGGCTTCGGCCTCGGGTGGAGTGCCGCTCCCACTCTGATCGCCGCGCAGGCCTCGGTCGGCTGGGGCGAGCGCGGCGCGGTCACGGGGATGAACGCGTTCGCGCGGTCGGCCGGCAGTGCGGTCGGCGTCGCCGTGTTCGGGGCGATCTCGAACTCGGTGATCGCGCAGGGGCGCGGCCCCGACGATCCGGACACCATCATCGCGGCATCCGTCTGGGTCTTCGTCGCGGTGGCGGTGACTGCGGTGCTGACTCTGCTCGCGGCGGCGTTCATGCCGAAGGACTCGGTGCCGGAGCGGTCGGGCGAGGTCGACGAGTAGCGGTTCGAGTCGCCCTCGCCCTGCATGACTCAGCAAGAATCGGTCGACGGCTGGCGGTTCGAGCCGCCGGCGCCGTGCACAACTCAGCAAGAATTCGGCCGGAAGGTGCGCGGCGTCGCGGAACGACGCGGACCCCGGTTCCCGACGAGGGCAATCTTGCTGAATTGTGCACGCACGACCGGCGCGACCGGCGCCGCCCGGACCGGGTTCAGCGCGCGAGCTGCTCCGCGATGCCGGTGTACGTCGCGGGCGTCAGGGCGAGGAGGCGCTCCTTCGCGGCATCGCCGATCTCGAGACCCTCGACGAACGCGGCAAGGTCGGCCCCGCCGACGCGGTGTCCGCGGGTGAGCTCCTTGAGCAGCGCGTAGGGGTCGCTGATGGTCGAACGCCCGGCCACGACCTCGGCGCGGATGACCGTCTGGATCGCTTCCGCGAGGACTTCCCAGTTCACGTCGAGGTCGGCGAGCAGCACGTCGCGAGACAGCGAGATCGCGTTGAGGCCGCGGCGCAGGTTGTCGAGGGCGAGCTGCGAGTGCCCGAAGGCCACGCCGATGTTGCGCTGCGTGGTCGAGTCGGTGAGGTCGCGCTGCAGGCGGCTCGTGACCAGTGTCTGCCCGAGCGAGGCGAACAGCGCCCCGGCGATCTCGAGGTTCGCCTCGGCGTTCTCGAAGCGGATCGGGTTGATCTTGTGCGGCATCGTCGACGAGCCGGTGGCCCCTGCGACCGGGATCTGCGCGAAGTAGCCGAGCGAGATGTAGGTCCAGATGTCGGTGGCGAGGTTGTGCAGGATGCCGCCGGCGTGACGCACGCGGTCGTAGAGCTCGACCTGCCAGTCGTGCGACTCGATCTGCGTGGTGAGCACGTTGAAGCCGAGCCCGAGGCCCTCGATGTACTCGCGGGCGATGGTCGGCCAGTCGGCATCCGGATCGGCGGCGAGGTGGGCCGACCAGGTGCCGGTCGCGCCCGAGAACTTCGCCAGATACTCGGATGCTGCGATCTGACCGCGCACGCGCTCGAGACGCCACGCGAAGACCGCGATCTCCTTGCCCATGGTCGACGGCGTCGCAGGCTGGCCGTGCGTGCGGGAGAGCATCGCGGCGTCCGCGTGCTCGACGGCGAGTTCGCGGAGCTTCGCGATCACCGTGTCGAGCGCCGGCAGCCAGACCTGCTCGACGGCGCGCTTCACGGTGAGGGCGTAGGAGGCCGAGTTGATGTCCTCGCTCGTGCAGGCGAAGTGCGTGAGCTCGGCGATGGAGTCCAGCCCGAGGGCCGAGAGCCGGTCGCGCACGAGGTATTCGATCGCCTTGACGTCGTGCTGCGTGACGGCTTCCTTCTCGGCGAGCCAGTCGATCTCGTCCTGACCGAAGTCGCGGTAGAGGGCGCGGAGGCGCTCTTTGTCGGCATCCGGCAGCGGCGTTGTCTCGAACAGCGACCGGTCGGTGAGGGCGATCAGCCACTCCACCTCGACCTCGACACGTGCGCGGTTGAGGCCCGCCTCGGAGAGGAAGTCGGCGAGTCCGGTGACGGCGCCGCGGTAGCGACCGTCAAGCGGGCTCAAGGGCTGCGGCGGGAGCGAAGGCTGGAAAGTCAGGGGAGTCCTCCTGATGAGGCCCCGGAGATTCGGGGCGAGCGGGGGAGACGAAGAGCGGGTTGGAGCTGACGGAACAGGCCCTGAGTCGCCGCCTCAATCATACCGAGCACGGAATCGAACATCTCCGCCCCGGCGTAGTAGGGATCGGGCACGTCGTGCGTCGATGCGTTCGGGTCGAACGCGAGCAGGAGCGTGACCTTCCCCTCTTCATCCTCGTCGCGGGCCCACTCGCGCAGGATCCGTTCGTGGGTGCGATCGAGCGCGACGACCAGGTCGTTGTCGGCGAAGGAGGCCTCGGTGAACTGCCGGGCCCGGTGCTGGGATCCGTCGTACCCGCGTCGCGCCAGGGAGTCGATCGTGCGGTGGTCGGCGCGCTCGCCGAGATGCCAGTCGCCGGTGCCGGCGCTGCGTGACACGATGCGGGACCCCAACCCGTGCCGATCGGCGAGATCACGGAAGACGACCTCGGCCATCGGCGAGCGGCAGATGTTCCCCGTGCAGACGAAGATCACGCGGAAGGGAACCGGGGACGTCACTCATCCATTGTGCCCGCCCGCGGGTGTCCTGCACAGCGCGAACGCGTATCCCGGTTCCTCTCCACAGGGCGGGGATGCCGTCCGCTGTCCACGGGTCGCGGGAATCGGCGCCGGTGGGGGCGTGCGGACGACGGATGCTGGAGCCATGTACTCCTTCGCGAACGTGGACACCGTGTCGACCGACGAACTGCTGGCGTGTTTCGCCGCCGCCCGACTGATCGAGGCGGCCATCGGGGCGCTCGAGAGGGCGGGGGCCGCGCTGGTCCCGCTCATCGACGACTCCGACTGGCAGTCCGAGGCGGTGCGATCGCTGCACGGCATCCTCCTCCTTTTCACCGACCGCACGAGGGTGGAGATCGGCGGTCTGCGACTGCGCCAGAGCGAGTTGGAAACGGTGGAAGTCGCATGAGCGGCGACCTGGAGATCGATCACGGCGGGGTCATCGCGGTCGACTCCGATCAGCTGCGGGATGTCGGGCAGCGTGTGATGGCGCTGGCGTCGATGTATGCGGACGCACGTGACTCGATCGAGCGGGCGCACGAGATCATCAGCGGTCTGCCGACGCTCGGCGGGTATGTCTACCTGGATGGTCTGCGCGTCAACGGACAGCGAGCCGACGAGCTGCGGGTCGACGCCGAGAAGGCGGGGGCGGCGACGCTGCTCACGGCCGATGTGTTCCACGTGGTCGAGCTGCGCGCGCGAGCCGACGCGCTGGAGCTCACCGACGCAGCGGCGGCAGCGGCTCTGCACGCGCGCGTGGATCGGCTCCTCGCGGCCGATGAGCGCCTCGGGCCCATCGCTGACGATCTCTTCGCCGAATGGGAGGCCGAGCGCTTCGAGGGCCTGGGAAGCCAGTGGGACGTCGGCGGCCTGCTGGCTCCCTTCTTCACACTCGGCGCATTGGTCGGCGTGGCGTCGAGGCACGGGCTGATGCTGCCCGGCAAGCCGATGACGGGAACGGCCGATCCGGTGAAGGTCACGCCCGTGAAGACGTCGCATCCCTCCAGTCCGCTGGCGAGTGCCGAAGGAGCATTGAAGCGGATGCCGACAGCGCCCGGGGCGCAGGTCGCGGTCGAGAAGTACACGATGCCCGGCGGCGGGGTCCGCTATTTCGCGTATCTCAAGGGCACGCAGAACTTCCTCCCCTGGGAGGCGGGCGGATCGGAACCGTGGGACATGAAGTCGAACGCCGAGCTGTACACCGGTGCGACCTCGGCGTCGTATCAGGCGACCGTCGAGGCGTTGGAGGCGGCGGGTGCGGGGCCGGGCGATCATGTCGACCTCATGGCCCACTCGCAATCCGGGCTCATCGCCGGTCGCCTCGCGATGGAGAGCGAGTTCGACGTCAAGCTGGTGATGACGGCGGGGAGCCCGGGCGCCCCCACGCTCGAAGAGGATCAGACTCTCGTCCAGCTCGGCCACACCGATGACATGGTCGTCGGCTTCGCCGGTGGCGGGTGGCCGAGCGGAACCGGTTCGCCCGACAGCTTCATCGCCACGCGCGTGGGGGACCCGACCCCCGGGTTGCAGGATGTCATGCTGCGCAGCCACCACGTCGACACCTATCTCGAGACGGCGAGGATGGTCGACGAGTCGAATGACCCTCGGGCTGAGGCGCTCGACGCCTATTGGACTGAACTCGGCACGGCCGTCGACGTCGAGCGCACCGAGTACCACGCCGAGCGGAAGGGGTGACGCGATGGTTCTCTCCGCGGACGGTGTACACAAGGTGTATAACTGGTGTATGGCTCGTACCAACATCGACATCGACGAAGAACTGGTCCGCGAGGTCATGCGTCGCTTCGACCTCTCGACGAAGAAGGAGGCAGTCGACCTCGCACTCCGCCGGCTCGTCGGTGTGCCGCTCACGACCGAGTTCCTCCTGAGCATTCGAGGCAGCGGCTGGAGCGGTGACCTCGATTCCCTGCGGAACGACGCCCCCGCGGCGTGGGGCGCCGAGTGATCCTGGTCGACTCGTCCGTGTGGATCGGGTACTTGCGCGACGATGCGACGCCGGCGGTCGAGGCTCTGGCTTCGCTGCTGTCTGAACCGGCCCAAGTGGGCATCACCGAGCCCGTGATGATGGAGCTGCTCGCCGGGGCGCGACGATCGAACGAGTTGAGGATCGTTGAGGCGGTCGTCAACGGACTACCGCGAATCCCGCTCGCTCCCGCGACCGACCTCTTGGACGCCGCGAGTCTCTGCCGTGCCTCGGCGATGAACGGACATCCGATCCGCAGCATGGTCGACTGCATGATCGCTGCCGTGGCGATCCGGCGCGCGGTGCCGCTTCTGCAGCAGGATCGTGACTTCACGTTCCTCGCCGAGATCAGCCCGCTGCGCCTTCACCCGATCCCGGGCTGAGGCACGTCAGTCCCGGCGACGGGCCTTCTTGCTCTGCGGGCGGAGAATGAAGCCGAAGATGCCGTTGATCACCGAGATGATGAGGGCTGCGAGCACGCCCCACCAGAAGTCGCCGACGGTCAGGCCCCAGCCGAAGCCGCTGGTGATCCACGCAGTCAGCCACAGCAGGAACCCGTTGATGATCAGCCCGATCAGGCCGAGCGTGATGATGTAGAGCGGGAATGCGACGATCTTCACGACCGTGCCGATGATCGTGTTCACGAGCGCGAAGATCGCGGCGACCGCCAGCAGCGTCAGCACGAGCTGCAGCGTCTCGCCGGGCGGGAACGCGGTGATCACCACCTGCAGGGCAGGGATCAGCGTGACCACCCAGAGGGCGAAGGCGTTGACGACGACTCGGATGATGAAGCGCATGGTGCGTCCAGTGTCGCACGGTCACCCCGGCTTGTCAGGGAGGAGGCGCAGGTCAGCGAATGTGCTCGGCGATGAGGCGGGCGATCTCGCTCAGGTCGATCCGGCTCTGCGCCACATCGAGGACAAGATCGAACGCCTCGTCGTTGGTGAATGTCACTTCGTACCCGTTGAGCTCGATGAAGATGAACGTCAGATACAACGAGATCCGCTTATTGCCGTCGAAGAGCGCATGGTTCTGCGCCACCGAACTGATGAGAGCGGCGGCCTTCTCCGGAAATGTCGGGTATGCGTCGACTCCGAACATCCCTGCGGACGGCCGGGCGAGTGCCGAGAAGAGAAGCCCTTCGTCGCGAACATGCAGTCCGAGCTTCGCGATCAGGGCGAGGGCCTGCTCTGGCTCGATGTACTCCGTCGCCATGGGTCAGGCGTCCTCGAGACGCGTGATCGTGTCCGCATACCGTTCGGTGATCCGGTCGGCGATGGAGAGCACGCGATCAGTCTTGCTCTCAGTGTTCGCGAAGCGCGCCGCAGCCTCGATGATCACCGCGTGCTTCGAGATGTGCCGCGCGCGCGCGATCGCCTCGAGCTGAGCGTCGAGTTCTGCCGGGAGCCGCACCGTCATAGCCATACCAGAATGGTACCACCAGGCCCCTGACGCGCGCCATCGCCGCCCTCGTAGAATCAAGCTCGTGACCGACCCGATTCTTCCCCGCATCCGCCCCGCCATCGCCGCCCTCGCGCCGTACCGCCAGGGCAAGCAGGCCGGTCCCGATGCGTTCAAGCTGTCGAGCAACGAGAACCCGTTCGACCCGCTTCCCGCGGTGGCCGCGGCGCTGCAGCACACGACGCCGATCAACCGCTACCCGGATGCGACAGCCGGGCGGCTCCGCGCGCGCCTCGCCGAGCGCTACGGCGTCGAGCCCGACCAGGTGCACGTCGCGGCGGGCAGCGTCTCGATCCTGCACCAGCTGATCCTCGCGACAGCATCTGCCGGCGATGATGTCGTCTACGCCTGGCGCTCGTTCGAGGCGTACCCGAGCCTTCCCCTGGTCGCCGGAGCGACCGGCGTGCAGGTGCCCCTGACCCCCGATTCCCGTCACGACCTCGACGCGATGGCGGATGCTGTCACCGACCGCACCCGCGCGATCATCCTCTGCACCCCCAACAACCCGACCGGTCCGATCATCGACAGCGCCGAGTTCGCGGCGTTCGTCGCGCGCGTTCCGGCCGACGTGCTGATCATCCTCGACGAGGCGTACGCAGAGTTCGTGACGGCACCGGGTGCGGTGAACGGCCTCGCGGAGCGCGCCTTCGAGCAGCATCCGAACGTCGTGGTGCTGCGCACGTTCTCCAAGGCCTACGGGCTCGCCGGGCTGCGGATCGGCTACGCGATCGGACACGAGAAGGTGCTGGATGCCGCGCGCACCACCGGCATCCCCCTCTCGGTCACGTCGGCCGCAGAGAACGCCGCGATCGCGAGCCTCGACGCCGAGCCGGAGCTCCTCGAGCGCGTCGCCGTGATCGTCGAGCGCCGCACCCGTCTCGTCGAGGGCCTCCGCGCCCAGGGCTGGGATGTGCCGGACGCGCAGGCGAACTTCGTGTGGCTCCCGACAGGGGAGCGCACCGACGAGGTCGCGGCCGCCTTCGTCGAGAACGACCTCATCGTCCGGCCGTTCTCGGGCGACGGCATCCGCATCTCCGTCGGTGAAGAGGCCTCGATCGAGCGCGTGCTGGAGGTCGCGGCCTCGGTCCGCTGACCTGTCGCCTGTCGCGGGAAGCCCGGGATTCTCCGGTTTCCCGGCAGATACAAGGGCGTCCTAGGTATGCGTGACCGGGCATGCCGGCGCAGGTAGCGTGTACCCGTGACCTCGTCAGAGACTGAACTCGTCCGCGTCCTGGATCAGGACGGTCGCTTCGCGCCCAGCCCTGCCGCCGAGCAGTATCTGCCGCTGATCGAGGCGATCAGCGATGCGGAGCTCGAGCAGCTCTATCGCGACATGGTGATCATCCGCGCGATCGACACTCAGGCGACGAACCTGCAGCGTCAGGGGCAGCTCGCGCTCTGGCCGCCGAGCCGCGGGCAGGAGGCGGCGCAGGTCGGCTCCGCTCGTGCCGCACGCACCCAGGACACGTTCTTCCCGTCATACCGCGAGCACGCCGTCACCCGCATCCGCGGCGTGGATCCGGTCGACATCATCAAGCTCATGCGCGGCGTCTCGCACGGCGGCTGGGACCCGACCGACCCGAAGAACGGCAACACGCGCCTCTACACCCTCGTGCTCGGATCGCAGGTGCTGCACGCCACCGGCTACGCGATGGGGCTGTCGTTCGATGGACGCACCGGCACGGGCGACCCCGACCGCGACGAGGCCGTCGTCGTCTACTACGGCGACGGTGCGTCCAGCCAGGGCGACGTGCACGAGGCGATGGTCTTCGCCGCCAGCTACCAGGCGCCCGTCGTGTTCTTCCTGCAGAACAACCACTGGGCCATCTCGGTGCCCGTCACCACGCAGTCGCGCGTGCCGCTCGTGGAGCGGAGCGCCGGGTACGGCATCCCCAGCATCCGCGTCGACGGCAACGACGTGCTCGCCAGCTACGCCGTGTCCCGGGTCGCGTTGGAGGAGGCCCGCAGCGGCCAGGGCCCCCGGGCGATCGAGGCGGTCACCTACCGGCTCGGCGCGCACACCACCAGTGACGACCCCACGAAGTACCGGCACACCGACGAAGAGGACATCTGGGCGCTGCGCGACCCGATCGTGCGGATGCGCACCTTCCTCGAGGGCCGCGGCGCCGCGGCATCCTTCTTCGACGATGTGGATGCCGAGGGGGCGGATGCCGCAGAGGACCTGCGCGCCCGCACGGTCGAACTCGGGCCACCCCCGGTGAGCCGGATGTTCGACCACGTGTACAGCGAGCCGCATCCGCTGATCGAGGAGCAGAAGGCCTGGCAGGCGCGATACGAAGCGTCATTCGAAGGAGACAGCAAGTGACCCTCGAGACGATGCCGCTCAGCAAGGCCATGAACGCGGGCCTGCGGAAGGCCATGGAGAACGACCCGAAGGTCCTGCTCATGGGCGAGGACATCGGCAAGCTCGGCGGTGTGTTCCGGGTGACCGAGCACCTGCAGCGCGACTTCGGTGAGAAGCGGGTGCTCGACACTCCGCTCGCCGAGTCGGGCATCGTCGGCACCGCGATCGGCCTCGCCATGACCGGGTTCCGGCCCGTCATCGAGATCCAGTTCGACGGCTTCGTCTTCCCGGCGTTCGATCAGATCACCACGCAGCTCGCGAAGCTGACGAACCGCCACGAGGGAAAGCTATCGCTGCCGATCGTCATCCGCATCCCCTACGGCGGACACATCGGCGCGGTCGAGCACCACCAGGAGAGCCCGGAGGCGTACTTCACGCACACGCCGGGACTGCGGGTGGTGTCCCCGTCGACGCCCAACGATGCGTACTGGATGATCCAGGAGGCGATCGCCTCGAACGACCCCGTGATCTTCATGGAGCCGAAGAGCCGCTACTGGCCCAAGGGCGAGGTCGAGCTCGACGCCTCGGCCGCCCCGCTGCACGCGTCGCGGGTCGTGCGCACCGGCACCGACGTGACACTGGTCGGTCACGGCGCCATGGTCACGACGCTGCTGCAGGCGGCCGCGCTCGCCGAGGCCGAGGGCACGAGCTGCGAGGTCGTCGACGTGCGCTCGCTCTCGCCGGTCGACTACGCCCCGATCCTCGACTCGGTCCGCAAGACCGGGCACATGGTCTACGCCCAGGAGGCGCAGGGATTCACGAGCCTCGGCAGCGAGATCGCCGCGACCGTGATGGAGCGCGCCTTCTATGCCCTCGAGGCGCCGGTGCTGCGCGTCTCGGGCTACGACACCCCGTTCCCGCCCGCGAAGCTCGAGGGCGTGTACCTGCCGGATGCCGACCGCATCCTCGAGGCCGTCGACCGCTCCCTGGCCTACTGACACCGGCTCGCCCATGTTCACAATTCAGCACGAATCAGCGCGGAACCCACGATTCCGCGGTGCGAAGGCGTCCGCCGGAGAATTCTTGCTGAGATGTGAACGCAGCACCTTCCGAAAGGCACGCTCATGAGCACGCAGAACTTCAACCTCCCTGACGTCGGTGAGGGTCTGACCGAGGCCGAGATCGTGGCCTGGAAGGTGGCGCCCGGCGACACCGTCGCGATCAACGACGTGATCTGCGAGATCGAGACGGCCAAGTCGCTCGTCGAGCTTCCGTCGCCGCACGCCGGAGTGGTCAGCGAACTGCTCGCCGCAGAAGGCGCGACGGTCGAGGTCGGGTCGCCGATCATCACCTTCACGACGGCGGATGCCTCGGCAGCGCCGGCGGTCGCCGTGGTCCCGGCTCCCGAGGAGGGCGGCGGCTCCGTGCTCGTCGGCTACGGCACCGGGGGAGGAGCGACCTCGCGCCGCAAGCGTCCAGCCGAGCGGGCTGTGCGCTCGTCGGTCGGCGTCATCGCGAAGCCTCCGATCCGCAAGCTCGCACGCGACCTCGGGGTCGACCTCACCGCCGTCGCCCCCACCGGCGCCGACGGCGAGGTCACGCGCGACGACGTCGTCAAGCATGCGTCGCAGGCGAGTGTGTTCCGCAACATCGAGACCCCGGAGTGGGGCGAGGTGCGCGAGGAGACGGTCCCCGCTCCGCAGAGTGCCCCCGCCGGACTCGCCCGCGGCTTGGCACCCGCGACCGCTGCCGGCACGTCGACCGACGGCCGCACCGAGTCCATCCCGGTCAAGGGCGTCCGCAAGGCCACCTCGTCGGCGATGGTGCAGAGCGCCTATTCCGCCCCGCACGTCACGGTGTGGAAGGAGATCGACGCGAGCCGCACGATGGAGCTCGTGAAGCGCCTCAAGGCCTCGCCCGACTACGCCGACATCCGCGTCTCGCCGCTGCTGATCATGGCGCGCGCCGTGATCTGGGCGGCCCGCCGCACGCCGATGGTGAACGCCGCGTGGATCGAGACGGATGCCGGAGCCGAGATCTCCGTGCGCCACTACGTGAACCTCGGCATCGCCGCCGCGACTCCACGCGGCCTGCTCGTCCCGAACATCAAGGACGCCCAGGACCTCGGCATGAAGGACCTGGCGCGGGCGCTCAACCGCCTCACGCTCACGGCGCGCGAGGGCAAGACCTCGCCGGCCGACCAGCAGGGCGGCACCATCACGATCACCAACATCGGCGTGTTCGGGATGGATGCCGGAACCCCGATCATCAACCCCGGTGAGGCCGGGATAGTGGCCATGGGCACGATCAGCCAGAAGCCGTGGGTCGTCGACGGCGAGGTGCGCCCCCGCTGGGTGACCACGGTCGCAGGGTCCTTCGACCACCGCGTGATCGACGGCGACGGCATGAGCCGGTTCATCGCCGACGTGGCATCCGTCCTGGAAGAGCCGGCGCTGCTGGTCGACTGAACGGCGAGGCTGCGCTCCGTCACCCGGAACGGAGGAGATCTCGCGCTTCGGAGGAGAGAATTCGGCGGATGCTCATCCCATCCGTGAGATCTCCTTCGTTCCTTGCGACCCCTGAGCGGATGCTGCGCCTCCGGACTGCCGCGGGCCTACGCCCGCAGGCTCAGCCGGTGCTCCGCCAGCCGCGGCACGGCCCGTTCCCGCGCGGCTTTCCGCGCGGTCGCCACGGCCCCGACCGAGACGACCTCAGCGCCCAGCGTCGAGGCGAGGATCTCCGGTGCCGGCAGGTGCAGCTCACCCGGCAGGATGCGACGGGCCGCGGCGAGCACGGGTTCGATGCTCTCGGCGACCGCCCCGCACACGATGACGCGCGAGGGGTCGTACATGCTGCCCAGCACGCCGACCACGCGGGCGAGCGTCGCCCCGACGCGCTCGGTGATGAGCACGGCATCCGGATCGCCTGAGGCGGCCAGGGTCAGCACCAGTCGGGGATCGATGCGGTCCTCCGCGGTGAGCCGTCCGAGGGCGCTGTCCGCGTCGATCTCTCCGCTCTCGACGGCGGAGCGCGCCTCGTCCTGCACGGCGTACCGCAGCCCGAAGGCCGAGCCGACGCCGACGATGTGGTCGAACACCACGCCTTCGCCGACGCCGCCGTGGGCGCCATGCAGCACGTGTCCGTCGACGACCACCCCGCCGCCGAACCGTTCGCTCGCGAGCAGGGCGACGTAGTCCCGGCATCCGATCGCGGCCCCGACCGCTCCCTCCGCGACCGCGGCCAGCTGCGAATCGTTCTTGATCTCGACGACGGGAGCCCAGTCGCGCAGCGCCTCGGCGAGGCCCGGGTTGGTGCGTTCCCAGAAGCCCTCGGGATGCGGCGGCGAGATGCCGTTGCGATTCACCGGTGCCGCGACGCCGACGCAGAGCGCGAGCACGTCCTCCCGCGCCACCCCCGCTTCGTCGAGTGCCGCGCCCAGGGCGGCGATGATCGTCGCGCGTCGATCGTCTGCTGTGTGCGTCGGATCCACCTCGACGCGGTGATGCACGAGGGTGCGCTCGAGCGGATCGGCGACGGTGACCGCGAGGTGCGTGTCTCCGGCATCGATGCCGACCACGACGCCCAGATCTTCCGACAGTGCGAAGCGGCGCGCGGGTCGACCGGAGCGGTAGCTGCCCACGGCTCGAGCGTTGGGGAGTTCCCGCAGCACCTCGGCGTCGAGCAGCGTGTCCATCGCGTCGATCGCGGTGGAGCGGGTGAGGGAGGTGCCGGCCATGACCTCGGTCGCGGTGAACTCGCCGGCCGCCCAGGCGAAGTCGAGCACCGCTCCGACGCTCGCGCGTCCGGTACCGAGATCCGCTGAGACCTGTGTCACTCCCCTTGACCTTTCTGTCGTGCCAATGAGAGAGTACCTCTCGACGAAGTAAATTCGCTCACTAGATTTAGTAACCGGATATACGGATCGGAAGGACGATGATGTCTGCGAGACGAACACGTGCGGTGCGGATGGTTGCGGGAGCCCTCGGGCTCACGCTCGTCGGCGCCGCCCTCACGAGCTGCGCTGCCGGCTCGGGAGCGGAGACGATCCGCTTCACCTTCAGCAAACGCGAGGCCATCGAGTTGATGACCGAACTCGTCGCCGAATACAACTCGTCGCAGGACAAGGTGAAGGTCGAGATCGACACCTCGGGCGTCGACGTCGTCTCCGCGAGCTTCGTCCGCGGGAACCCGCCCGACATCATGCTCGCGAACTACAACTACGAGATCGCTCGGTTCGTGCAGCGCTGCGCGCTCACCGATCTCTCCGAGACGAAGGCCGCGGACAGCATCCGCGACGATCTCGGACCGCTCCTCGACCAGTACGGCTCCTGCGAGGGGCGCACCAGCGCCCTGCCGTACTCCGTGATGGCGGCATCCGTCATCTACAACAAGGAGATCTTCGACGAGCAGGGCCTCGAAGTCCCCCAGACGTGGGATGAACTCCTCGCCGTCTGCGACCAGCTGAAAGAGGCGGGCATCGACCCGTTCTACGGCACCTTCAAAGACGACTGGACCGTCGCGCAGGGCTGGTACGACTACACCGCCGGCGGATCGGTCGACGTGATCGAGTTCTTCGACGCGCTCGCCACCGAAGGCGCCGACGTCGGCGCCGACTCCCCGGTCTCGTTCCAGCAGGACTTCGCCGAGCCGATGGAGCGGATGAAGAAGCTGGTGAGCGAGTACACCAATGCGGATGCCGCGAGCCGCGGCTACGGCGACGGCAACCTCGCGTTCGGCAAGGGCGAAGCGGCGATGTACCTGCAGGGGCCATGGGCGTTCAGCGAGATCGAGAAGACCGCGCCCGACCTCGACCTCGGCACCTTCCCGCTGCCGATGACCGACGACCCGGCCGAACTCGGCGTGCGCGTCAACATGGACCTCGCCGCGATGATCCCCGAGGAGTCGAACCACCCCGAGGCCGCCCGCGACTTCCTGGAGTTCCTGTACCTGCCGGAGAACATCCAGGCGTACAACGACTCCCAGCTCGGCTTCACCCCGACGACGGATGCCGCACCCCCGGACGATCCCCGCGTCGAGGGAATGATCGAGTACTACGAGAACGGTCAGATCTACCAGGGCCCGTCCGTCCTCGTTCCGAGGACCCTCCCGGTCTTCAACTACGCGCAGGCGATGGTGCTCGGCGCGTCGACCGAGTCCACCCTGCGGACGATGGACGCCGACTGGGCGCGCATCGCCTTCCGCGCACCGATCCCCACCACCGAGGATTCCGCATCCGGCGAGACACCCACATCCGGCGAGACGGAGGAGTCCACGCCATGACCAGCACCGCTGCGCCGAATCCGGCCGCATCCAACCTCACGAAACCGAACAGCGCGACGACCGACACCACCGCGATCGTCACGGGTGCCTCTCGGAAGCTTCCTCGCAAGAGCAAGCGCGTCGAGCCGATCTACTATCTGTTCCTGCTGCCGACCCTTGTGATCTTCACTCTCGCGATCACGGTCCCCGCGGTGATGGGCATCTTCTTCAGCTTCACCGACTCGATCGGCATCGGCGCGTGGAGCTTCAACGGGCTCACCAACTACGTCGCGATGTTCAGCGACCCGGCGATCCTGCAGAGCTACCTGTTCACCTTCGGCTTCTCGATCGCGACCGTGATCGTGGTCAACGTCGTCGGGTTCCTGCTCGCTGTCGGGCTGACCTCGCGCATCCGCTTCAAGACCGGTCTGAGGACGATCTTCGTGATCCCGATGGTGATCTCGGGCATCATCATCGCCTACGTCTTCAACTTCCTGTTCTCGAACTCGATCCCGGCCGCGGGTGCGGCCACCGGCATCCCGTGGCTCACGACGAGCCTCCTGGCGAATCCCGACCTCGCCTGGGTCGCGATCGTGATCGTGACGGCCTGGCAGGCCGTGCCCGGCACGCTGCTCATCTACATCGCCGGGCTCCTGTCGGTGCCGGGTGAGGTCTACGAGGCCGCCAGCATCGACGGCGCCAACAAGACGCAGCAGCTCTTCCGCATCACACTCCCGCTCGTCGCCGGTTACGTCGTGATCAACGTGATCCTCGGATTCAAGGGCTTCCTGAACGCCTACGACATCATCGTCGGACTCACCAACGGTGGCCCCGGCACCTCGACCCGCAGCGTCGCCATGACGATCATCGCGGGCTTCAACGGCGGCGACTACGCCTATCAGATGGCCAACGCGACCATCTTCTTCATCGTCGCCGTGCTCATCTCCCTCCTTCAGCTCTCGCTGACGCGCGGAAGGAACGCCCTCTGATGTCGACGCAGACCATCACCACCCAGACCGCGGGGAAGAAGCTCCGCATCAAGATGGAACGGCCGAACTGGTCGGGCACGATCATCCTGATCCTGTGCGCGGTCACCGTTCTCCTACCGCTCTACGTGACCATCTCGATGGCGTTCAAGACGACGACGCAGGCGGTCGACGGCAATGCCTTCTCGCTTCCGGCGCCGTTCAGCATCGACGGATTCGTCCAGGCCTGGAACCTCACCAAGTTCCCGGTCGGCGCCGGCATCTCGCTGCTGGTCACCGCCGGCACCGTGATCGCGACGATCGTCCTCGCGGCGTTCGCGTCGTACGCCATCGTGCGCAACTGGGACCGCAAGCTGTTCCGCTGGTCGTTCTTCTACCTGCTGGCGGCGATGTTCATCCCGTTCCCGGTGGTCGCGCTGCCGCAGATCCAGCTCACGGGTCGCGTCGGGCTCGACAACCCCTTCGGCGTGATCATCCTCGCGACGATGTTCCAGTTGAGCTTCAGCGTGCTGCTGTTCACGGCGTTCCTCCGGTCGATCCCGATCGAACTGGAGGAGAGCGCGCGCATCGACGGAGCCACGACCTGGCAGACGTTCTGGCAGCTGATCTTCCCGCTGCTCGCGCCGATGAGCGCGACGGTCGGCATCTTCGCGTTCCTGTACGCCTGGAACGACTTCATGATGCCATCGTTGATCATCTCGGATCCGGCGATGCAGACGCTCCCGGTGCGGCAGAACCTGTTCCAGAGCCAGTTCAGCAACAACTACAACGTCTCATTCGCCTCGTACCTGATGGCGATGGCCCCTGCGATCCTGGCGTACCTGTTCACGCAGCGCTTCGTCATGGAGGGTGTCACGCAGGGCGCCGTCAAGGGTTAGACCCTTCGTCTCGCGGGCTCGCTCAGGGACCGGATCTTCAGCGGGCTCGCTCAGGGACCGGTTCCTGAGCGAGCGAAGCGAGACGAAGGACCGCAAGACCAACGCAACAAGAAGGAGTTCTCCCCTCATGACCGACGCGCTTCTCGTCGAGACCCGCAAGGCCGATGCCGCCGCATGGTGGCGACAGGCCGCCGTCTACCAGATCTACCCGCGGAGCTTCGCCGACGCGAACGGTGACGGGCTGGGGGACATCCCCGGCATCGTCTCCCGCGCCGACTACCTCGCCGACCTCGGCATCGATGCGGTGTGGCTGAGCCCGTTCTACCCGTCTGCGCTCGCCGACGGCGGCTACGACGTGGCCGACTATCGCAACGTCGACCCGCGCCTCGGCACGCTCGACGACTTCGACGCCATGGTCGAGGCGCTGCATGCCCGCGGCATCCGCGTGATCGTCGACATCGTGCCGAATCACAGCTCCGACCTGCACGAGTGGTTCCAGGAGGCGCTCACCGCCGGACGCGGTTCTGCCGCCCGCGAGCGCTACATCTTCCGCGAGGGGAAGGGTGTCGACGGCTCCGAGCCGCCCACCGATTGGGGCGCGGCGTTCGGCGGCGCTGCGTGGGAGCGCGTGGAAGACGGCCAGTGGTACCTGCACAGCTTCGCCGTGGAGCAGCCCGACCTGAACTGGGATCATCCCGAGGTGCGCGCGGACTTCCTCGACACCCTGCGCTTCTGGTCGGACCGCGGGGTCGACGGCTTCCGCATCGACGTCGCGCACATGCTCACGAAGGATCTCACCGAGCCGCTGCCCAGCCAGGCGGAGCTCGACGCGATGGACCGCACCTCGGGGCGGCATCCGCTGCTCGATCGTGACGAGGTGCACGAGATCTACGCTGAATGGCGGGCGGTGTTCAACGAGTACGACCCTCCGCGCACCGCGGTGGCCGAGGCCTGGGTGGAGACGCCCGAACGTCGCGCGAAGTACGCCTCCGCCGACGGCCTGGGCCAGGCGTTCAACTTCGACCTGCTGGTGGCGGAGTTCTCGGCGGAGGAGTTCCGCACCGTCATCGCCGACAACCTCGAGCAGGCGCAGGCCAGCGGATCGTCGACGACGTGGGTGCTGTCGAACCACGACGTGACCCGTCACGCCACCCGCTACGGACTGCCGTCGCTGCGCGGTCGCGCGGTCAAGCAGGGCACGGAGTGGGTCGCGGCGGGCGGTCCTGCCGAGCAGCTCGATCGTGAAGGCGGGCTGCGCCGGGCGCACGCCGCGACCCTCATGCTGCTCGGGCTCCCCGGCAGCACCTACCTGTACCAGGGCGAAGAGCTCGGGCTGCACGAGGTCGCGCAGATCGCGGCCGAGCAGCGTCAGGACCCGGCGTTCCTCCGCGAGGAGGCGTTCGACGGTCTCGGGCGGGACGGATGCCGCGTGCCGATCCCCTGGACGGCATCCGGCTCGTCGTTCGGCTTCGGTTCGGGTGACGCGCACCTTCCGCAGCCGACGTGGTTCGCCGAGTACGCGGTCGATGTCGAGGAGTCCGACCCGTCGTCGACGCTGTCGCTGTACCGCGAGGCGCTGAGGCTGCGGCACCTGCTGCAGAGCGAGGAGCGCCTCGAGTGGGTCGAGACCGGTCGCACCGACGTGCTGCGCTTCGCGCGGCCGAACGGCTGGCAGATCGTGACGAACTTCGGTGCGGAACCGTTCGACCTGGGTGCGGATGCCGATGACGTGGTGCTCGGCACGGTCGTCGACGGTGCTGTGCCGGCGGAGAGCACCGTCTGGATCGCGCCGGCGGGTCTCGTCGACTGATCCCCGTACGAGCGGCGAGGGGCCGAGTTGATAACGGTTCTCATTAGCACGTAGAGTGAGAGCATGAACAAGCCCCTCGCCGCTCTCACCCTCGCCTCCGTCGCTGCACTGGCGCTCGCCGGGTGCGCGGGCACCCCTGCGTCGGGCGGCAGTGACGACGGCAAGGTCCAGGTCGTGGCGAGCACGAACGTCTACGGCTCGCTCGCCGCGCAGATCGGCGGCGACCGCGTCGATGTGACCTCGATCATCACCTCTGTCTCGCAGGATCCGCACTCGTACGAGGCATCCGCACGCGATCGCCTCACTCTGCAGAAGGCCGACCTGGTCATCGAGAACGGTGGCGGATACGACGCCTTCATCGAACCCCTGCTCGAGGGGGTCGAGGGGGCGGCTGTCGTCACGGCTGTCGAGTACGCCCACGACTACCCCGGAGGCGATGCCCACGATGAGCACGCCGACGAGGAGCATGCCGACGACGAGCAGGCGGAAGAGGGCGGCGAGGCGAGTGAGGAGCACGCCGACGAAGGGCACGAGGGTCACGACCACATCGAGGGCTTCAACGAGCACGTCTGGTTCGATCCCGACGCGATGATCCACGTCGTCGAGGAGATCGCCCACGAACTGGGTGAGCTCGACCCGGACGGCGCGGCCGACTTCACCGCTTCCGCTGACGAGATCATCACCGAGCTGGAGGGCTTCGAGGCCGATCTCGACACGATCAAGACCGACGCCGACGGCGCGAACGTCGTCATCACGGAGCCACTGCCGGGCTACATCTCCGAGGCGGCCGGTCTGACCGACGTCACCCCCGAAGGATTCGCCGAGTCCGTCGAAGAGGGCTCCGATGTGGCGCCCGCCGTACTGCTCGGCACCCTCGAGGTCATCGCCTCGGGCGATGTGGCCGCGGTGCTCACGAACGCGCAGACCGGTGGGACCGAGACGGAGCGCGTCGAGCAGGCGGCGAAGGATGCCGGCATCCCGGTCGTCGGATTCACCGAGCTGCTCGAGGACGGATCGTCGTACTCTGAGTGGATGCGTGACGCGATCCAGAGCCTCGCCGCCGCCGTCCAGCCGTGAGCGGGGCGGTCCCCGAGCGGCCGACGCCCCCCTCTCCGGTTCCTGAGCGAGCGCAGCGAGACGTTCCGGTTCCTGAGCGAGCGCAGCAAGACCTTCCGGTTCCTGAGCGAGCGCAGCAAGACCTTCCGGTTCCTGAGCGAGCGCAGCGAGACGAAGGACGCCCTGTCCTGGAGATCGCCGGTGCCTCTCTGCACCGGAACGACCGCGAACTGTGGTCGGGGCTCGACCTGACCGTGCAGCCCGGCGAGTTCATCGCGGTGCTCGGGCCTTCGGGGTCCGGCAAGACCACGCTGCTGCGCAGCATCCTGGGCCTGCAGCCCTTGTCGTCGGGCACCATCCGGGTCGCGGGATCGCCCGTGCATCGGGGCAACGCGCGCATCGGGTACATCCCGCAGCAGCGCTCGCTCGCTCCCGACACCAGCATGCGGGCGCGCGACCTCGTGGCGCTGGGCGTGCAGGGGAGCCGCTTCGGGCTGCCGATCCCGCACCGCGGCGACCGAGCCAAGGTCGACCGTCTGCTCGAATCGGTCGGAGCCTCGCATTTCGCGGATCGCCGTGTCGGTCTGCTCTCCGGCGGGGAGCAGCAGCGGCTGCGCGTCGGACAGGCGCTCGCCGACGAGCCCTCCCTGCTGCTGTGCGATGAGCCGCTGTCGAACCTCGACCTCGCGAATCAGGTCGCCGTGACCGACATCATCGATCGGCAGCGGCGCGAGCGCGACGCCGCGGTGCTCTTCGTGACGCACGACATCAACCCGATCCTGAACCGCGTCGACCGCATCCTGTACATCTCCGGCGGTCGATTCCTGCTCGGCACACCCGAAGAGGTGCTGCAGACCCGTGTGCTCACCGACCTCTACGGCACTCCGGTCTTCGTGCTGCGCGCCGGTGATCGCCTGGTCGTCGTGGGTGTGCCGGATGCCGAGCCGCATCACGATCACGGCGACCACGAGCACGGAGGCGACGCATGATGCCGATGGTCGACTGGAGCGACGTCTTCTCGTTCCAGGACTACGGCGAGCTCGTCGCCCTGCTCGCGAACTCGATCATCGCCGGCGCGGTGCTGGGCATCGTCGGCGGACTGATCGGCGTCTTCGTGATGCAGCGCGACCTGGCCTTCGCCGTGCACGGCGTGAGCGAGCTGTCGTTCGCGGGTGCGGCGGCAGCCCTGCTGCTCGGCGGGAGCGTGGTCTTCGGCTCCCTCGGCGGCGCGCTCGTCGCAGCGATCCTGATCGGCGTGCTCGGCGCCAAGGCCCGCGACCGCAACTCGATCGTCGGCGTGCTGATGCCGTTCGGCCTCGGCCTCGGCATCCTGTTCCTGTCGTTGTACGACGGCCGCAGCGCCAACCGCTTCAGCCTGCTCACCGGGCAGATCGTGTCGGTCTCGAGCCCGAACCTCACCTGGCTGATCGGCATCAGCGTCGTGGTGCTGCTGGGCCTTCTCGTGATGTGGAATCCGCTGCGATTCGACTCGCTCGACCCCGAGTCGGCCGCCGCGCGCGGAGTGCCGACGCGCGCCGTGAGCCTCATCTTCATGGTGCTGCTCGGACTCATCGTCGCCGTCAGCGTGCACATCATCGGGGCGCTGCTGGTGATGGCTCTGCTGGTGACCCCTGCCGCCGCCGCGATGCGGATCGCGGCGGGGCCGGTGTCGGTGCCACTCCTCGCCGCGCTGTTCGGGTTCGTCTCGGCGGTCGGCGGCATCCTGCTCGCCCTCGCAGGCACCCTCCCGGTGAGCCCGTACATCACGACCCTGTCGTTCACGATCTACGTCGTGTGCTGGATCGTGCAGAAGGCGCGAGCGCGTGTGCGGCGGGTGGGCTGAGCGGGTCTGCCCGGCTGTCGGCGGGAACGAAGGATGCGGATGCCGCGATGCTCCCAGCCCTCGCCAACCCCCGCCGCCTAGACTTGACCCATGGCTCAGCGGAACACCTGGCAGCGCGAACGCGTGCGCGAAGCACTCGCCGACGCGCGCGGTTTCGTGAGCGCGCAGAACCTGCATGCCTCGCTGCGGGACGACAACACCGGCATCGGCCTCGCGACCGTGTATCGCGCGCTCGCCGGGCTCGCAGCATCCGGAGACGCCGACTCGCTGCAGAGCCCCGAGGGTGAGGCCCTCTACCGCGCCTGCACCACGCAGGGCCATCACCACCACCTGATCTGCCGATCCTGCGGGCTGACCGTCGAGATCGAGGCTACCGACGTCGAGCAGTGGGCTCACCGGACCGCCGCGCTCCACGGATTCACGGAGGCCGCCCACGTGGTCGACATCTTCGGGCTGTGCACCCCCTGCACCAACAAGCGCGACGCCGAACGGGCAGCGACGGCGTGAGTTCCCCCGCAGGCACGGCGACCCGGCCGGGTCAGCGGCACTCGCATCGCCCGACCCGATCTCCACGCTCCGCCTGGGTCGGGGTGAGCCTCGGCGTCGTGATCATCGCCGCCCTGTTCCTGGTCGATCAGTTCCTGCCCGCGCTGTTCCCGGCGTCACTGCCGTCTCGCGCGCAGGACGGCCTCACCCTCGCCCTGAGCGTGCTGATCGAAGCACTGCCGTTCGTGATCCTCGGCGTGCTGCTGTCCATCGTGGTGCAGGTCTGGCTCCCGGCCGATGTCATCCACCGGTGGCTCCCGCAGCGGGCGTGGGCTCGTCGCGCCGTGCTGTCGCTGCTCGGAATGCTGATCCCGGTGTGCGAATGCGGCAACGTGCCGTTCGCCCGCGGACTCATGATGCGCGGGCTCGCCCCTGCCGAGGCGCTGACGTTCCTGATCGCCGCGCCCATCGTCAACCCGATCGTGATCCTCACCACGCATGCGGCGTTCGGCTGGGACGGCGGCATCCTCATCGCCCGCCTGGTCGGCGGCTATCTGATCGCCAACCTGATCGGCTGGATCTACAGCCTGCACCCCTCGCCCGATGCGCTGCTGACCCGGCGCTTCGTCGACACCTGCGACCGCGTCGCTCACGAGCCGGGCACGCCCGTCAAGCGCAGCCTCACCCAGTTCCTGATCGAGCTGCGCGCGGTGATGCCGGCCCTCGTGATCGGATCGGCGCTCGCCGGAGCGGTGCAGGTGCTGATCCCGCGAGACATGCTGCTCGCGATCGGCTCCAACCCGGTGCTGTCGATCGTCGCCATGATGGTGCTCGCGATGACCGTCGCGATCTGCTCCAATGTCGACGCCTTTTTCGCGCTGTCCTTCGCGTCGACGTTCTCGTCGGGCGCGCTCGTCGCCTTCCTGCTGGTCGGGCCCCTCGTCGACATCAAGATGCTGGCGCTCATGCGCACGACCTTCACCGGCCGCACGCTCGCCGGGATCGTCGGCGTCGTCGTGGCAGCGGCCTTCGCGATCGGGATCGGGGGTGAACGTCTTTGTCTGATCAGGCTCCTTCCCGCGCGCGGGCGCTCGGCACTCGCTGGCTCGGCGTCGGCCTGGCGACCCTCATCGCCGTGGTCACGCTCGGCCTCGGCGTCACCGGACGTCTCACGCTCTACATCAGCCCCGAGTCGGTGTGGTTCGCGTGCGCTGCGGCTGTGGTCACGCTCGCCGGCGCCATCTGGTCGTGCACCCTGCCGCTCGGCGAGGAAGTCGACCACGGGCACGATCACGGAGACGTGGCGGATGCTGCGGACGACGGGCATCCCGCCCGTCGCTCTCCCCGCCGCACCCTCACCGTCGTCGGCGCCGTCACCGGCGGTGTCGTGGCCTCGGGTGTGGTGGCCGCTGCTCTCGTGCTGCCCCCGGCATCCCTCTCGGTCGAACTGGCGATGTCGCGCGCCGGAGAGCAGACCGCGCTCTTCGCCGGGGCCGACACGGTCGCGCTCGGCGTCGCCGACACCTCGACGTTCGGCGTGGGCGACTGGGCGAGCGTGTTCGCTACGGCGACCAACACCACCGCCTACGACGGCGCCGAGGTGAAGCTCATCGGCTTCGTCACGCCCGAGGAGTCGAGCGACGACGGGGTCAACCTCACGCGACTGGTGATCACGCACTGCGTCATCGACGCCCAGACCGCGGCGCTGCCGGTCGCGGTGGATCCGGGTGACTACAAGACCGGCCAGTGGGTCGAGGTCACCGGCACCGTGAAGGCGGATGCCGACGGCGAGCTCCGCATCGATCCGACCGACGTCGTCGCGATCGATGAGCCGAAGGACCCGTATGAGTACTGACGACGACCGCCCCGAGGTGCCCGCCGTCCCGCGCACCCGCGCGGAGATGCGCGCCGCCCGCGAGGCCGCCGAGGCGGAGGAGGCGGAGCGGATCAGTCGCGCGGCCGCACCCGCCGAGCAGGCCGCAGAGCCCGTGGATCAGACGGATGCCGGGCAGGACGAGACTGCTGCCCGTGAAGCTGCTGCCCGTGAGGCTGCTGCCCGTGAAGCTGCTGCCCGTGAGGCTGCTGCCCGTGAAGCCGCCGTGCGCGAGGCCGGCGACCGCGAGATCGCGGAACAGGAAGCTGCCGCGCGAAAGATGGCCGCCTTCGAGGCGGCCGCGCGGGAGGATGTCGAGGCGACCGCGGCTGCTGAGGCCCGCGTCGTTTCCGAGGCTCCTGTCGTTCCCGAGGCCCCCGTCGTTCCCGGGGCTCCCGTCGTTCCCGAGGTCCCGGTCGCCCCCGAACCCGTGCTCATCGGGGCCGAGCCGGCCGCACAACCCGCAGCCGCACGTCCCATTCCGGGGGCCGACACGCCAGATGTCGGACCGGATGCCGCGAAGCGTCCGACATCCGGCGTGTCGTCCGGCGCCGGAACGCCGGCCCCTCGGAGCTCCGCCCCGTCCCGCCGCTTCCTGCTCACGCTGACCGCGGTGATCGCCGCCCTCGTGGTCGTCGGCACGGGCCTCGGCGTCGCGAGCCTGCTGCAGGGACCGCGGCTCTCGGAGGTGCAGGTCGAACCCCGCCAGGCGATCGAGTCTTCGGGCAGCAGGGTCATCCTCACCGCCAACCAGGCGCTCGCCGAGATCGACCCGGAGCAGGTCACGGTCGAACCGGCGGTGCCCTTCACGGTCGATGCCTCCGGCCGCGGCATCGGCGTGCGCTTCACGGTGCCGCTCGACGATTCGACGAAGTACACCGTGCGGGTCAAGGGCGTCACCGGAGCGGGCGGCGGGCCGACGACGGCCCTGACCACGAGCTTCACGACCCCCGCCTCGAGCTTCTTCCTGCTGCGCCGCGACGTCGACGGCGAGGACAAGATCTTCCGCACCGATCTCGCCGGGGACGGGAAGGCGGTGTTCGCGCACGAGCAGATCAACGACTTCCGCGCGACGTCGACGCAGCTGGTGGTCGCGGTGGCCGACGACGACGGCTCGCGGCTGCTGGTGATGGACCGCGACGGCGGGAACGAACGCGAGCTCGAGCTTCCCGGCGACGGATACGTCGGCGCGATCCAGGTCTCCGAGCGTGGCGGACTCGTCGGCTACAACTACTCCGACCGCGAGCTCAGCGACACCGAGGGGCGCGCCAGCGTGCTCGTCACCCAGTCGCTGAGCGGCAAGGACGAGCCGCAGATCATCGAGGTCGGCGACGCCGAGGCGAGCGTGTTCGCCTGGCAGTTCGTGCCCGACAGTTCAGCCGTGCTGTTCATCGACTTCGACGGCGCGCTGTCGCTGGTCGACCGTTCCACCGATGCCGGCGTGCAGTCACTCGGCCTCGCGGCGACCATCCAGGGGATCTCCCGCGGCACCTACACCGCGATCGTCGAACGACTCGACGGGGCCGTGGTCGAGTTGAACCTGGCCGACGGATCCGAGGAGCCGCTCGCGGCATCCGATCCCGACTACGGCACGGCCACCTCGATCACCCCCTACCCGGGCGGCACGCTGCGCCACGTGGTCGCCCGCGACGATTCCGGCATGCCGGTCGGCCAGGCCGTCGTGCGCGTCGACGACGACGGTGCCGCGACCCCGCTGGTCGAGGTGGGGTCGACCGACTCGATCCTCCAGGCGTGCGCGTCTCCGAGCGGTCAGTATGCGGCGGTCGTCGTGGCGCCCGACCTCGCGAACAACCCCTATGACGGCATGCTGCTGCCGCTGCCCGAGTCGGTGGAGACGCACCTGATCGACATGGAGTCCGGCAAGGAGATCGTCGCCCTGACCGGGTTCGACGCCTCCTGGTGCCAGACGGCTCCCCGGTTCTGAGCGACGGGTGATCGGATGCCGCAGCACGAGCTCCTGCGCCGGGCGACCCGCGCGGACCTGAACCACTCGGCCGTCGAGGTCGCCCCGCGGCTTCTCGGCGCGGAGCTGCGCACCTTCGTCGTGCCGGACGGTGTCGCACCGGATGCCGCGCCCGTCGAGGTGCGGCTGCGTGTCACCGAGGTCGAGGCGTATCACGGGCAGGGAACCGGCGAGTTCGCTGACCCGGGCTCGCACGCGCGGATGGGGCCGACGGCGCGCAACGCGACGATGTGGGGCGAGCCGGGGCACCTGTACGTGTACCTCAGCCACGGCATCCATTCCTGCGTCAACGTTGTGGCGGGTCCCGAGGGGCAGGGCGATGGCATCCTGCTGCGGGCCGGCGAGATCGTCTTCGGGACGGATGCCGCGGCTCGGCGTCGCGGTGCGGCGCTGCCGCTCGGCCGCATCGCTCTCCGCGACCTCGCCCGCGGGCCGGGGCGCCTCGGTCAGGCCGTCGGCCTCCGGCATCCGCTGCACGACGGGATCGACGCGATCACCGGGGAGAAGCGGCACGGAGCGCGCGCGGAGCTGTGGCTCGGGAGCCCGCGCAGCGATGTCGCGACAGGTCCTCGGGTCGGCGTCGCGGGGATCGCAGGAACTGCGGCGTTCCCCTGGCGATTCTGGATCGACGGCGACCCGACCGTGTCGCCGTTCCGGTGGGGTCGCGGAGCGGCCGAAGCGGCAGCATCCGCCGTGCTAGACTGACTCTTTGTCTGCGCACACTCCTGTGCGCAGTTCGCATGCCGTGTGGGTTCCTGAGCTTGTCGAAGGGCCCGTGGCGTGCAGACAAGGGATCTTGGGTGGGGCCGTCCGGCCTCACGGTATAGAAGGAGTCACCATCATGGCAGCAGTGTGCCAGGTGACCGGAGCTGTTCCCGGTTTCGGTCACAACGTCTCGCACTCGCACCGCCGGACGAAGCGCCGCTTCGACCCGAACGTGCAGAAGAAGACCTATTTCGTCGCTTCGCTCGGTCGTAAGATCACGCTCAACGTGTCCGCCAAGGGCATCAAGGTGATCGACGTCCGCGGCATCGAGAACGTGGTCAAGGACCTCCAGGCGAAGGGCGTGAAGCTCTAATGGCTAAAAAGGCTCAGGATGTACGTCCGATCATCAAGCTGCGTTCGACGGCAGGAACGGGATACACGTACGTGACCAAGAAGAACCGCCGCAACACCCCCGACCGCCTCGTGCTCAAGAAGTACGACCCGGTCGTCCGCAAGCACGTCGAATTCCGAGAGGAGCGTTGATCAATGGCTAAGAAGAGCAAGATCGCTCGCAACGAGCAGCGCAAGGTCATCGTGGAGCGTTACGCCGAGCGTCGCGCCGAGCTGAAGAAGACCCTGGTCGACCCGAACGCGACCGACGAGGCCCGCGAGGCCGCACGCGTCGGACTGCAGAAGCTGCCGCGCAACGCGTCGCCGGCTCGCGTGCGTTCGCGCGACGTCATCGACGGCCGCCCCCGCGGTGTCCTCACGAAGTTCGGCATCTCGCGTGTCCGCTTCCGTGACATGGCACACCGCGGCGAGCTGCCCGGCGTGACCAAGTCGAGCTGGTAAGCACCCGTACGACGAAAGGGGCGAGGATCTTCGGATCCTCGCCCCTTTCGCGTACCCCGGGGGATGTGCCTGTACCCGGGGGTTGTGCGCCCGCAGCATCCGGGCCTCGCAGCATCCGGGAGGAGAACGCGCCGTTGGGCTGAGTCCTGAGCCCGCGGCCTCAGCCCCAGCGCGCGAAGTCAGCCCGACGATGAGACGGGGGCGGATGCTGCGGAGGGGCCCCCGCGCGAGCGTGATCTGTCGTGCACACCGGGTGCCGGTCGTGCTGCTGTGCACACATCGTGCGGTTCACGGCCGAAGGCCCGGCGGGAGAGCGGTCGAGTCCTGCAGCATCGGTCGGCATGGATGCGATATCTGCCCTGAGGGCGCGCGACGGCGTGGCGAGGATCAACACTCTGCGGCGGGCCGGCGTGAGCGATCACGCACTGCGTTCGGCACGCGAGCGAGGGATGATCTTCTCGGTGTGCCGCGGGTGGGTGGCGCTGCGCGGCGCCGATCGGATGCTGGTCGCCGCGGCACGCCGCGGTGTGGTGCTCAGTTGTGTGACGCTCGCAGCGCGGAGGGGGCTGTGGGTGACCGAGGACTCTCAGCCTCACCTCGCCGCGCCGCCGAGTTCCGGGCACGCGTCCGCTGCGCGGGGAGTCCTGCACTGGAGCAAGCCGGTCTTCCCGCGGGACCCGGACTCCTGCGAGGACTCGCTCGAGAACGCCCTCGTGCTCGTGGCGCGATGCCAGCCGCAGGAGAACGCTCTGGCGACGTGGGAGTCGGCGCTGCGCCTGAAGCTCATCGATCCGGGTGTGCTCGCGAGGGCTCCGCTTCCCGCTGCCGCTCGGCGGATGCTGATCGAGGCGCGACCGTTCGCGGACTCCGGCACCGAGACCATCTTCTTCACGCGGCTCGCCTGGCTCGAGGTGGCGATCACCCCGCAGGTGTGGCTCTTCGGACATCGGGTGGACTTCCTGATCGGGGATCGGCTCGTGGTGCAGATCGACGGCGGGCATCACGTCGGCAGTCAGCGGACGAGCGACATCGCGCACGACGCGTTGCTGAAGCTGCACGGGTACCACGTGATCCGGATCGGGTACGAGCAACTCATGAACGGGTGGCCCGAGGTGCAGCGCGTGATCCTGGCTGCCATCGGTCAGAGACTGCACCTGGCGGGCTGAGGTGCTCGCAGCGTGGGGCTGAGATCGCCTCGTGGGGAGGATCGTCGGCCCCGAATCCTCCTCCCCACCCCGCGAAGTCAGCCCCACACGGGGTGCGGCAGCCCCGAGCGCCCGACGCCGTCGACCTCTGAAACCGGCTGAAATCTGTGACTGGAGTGACGAAAGTGACGTGACACGCCCAGTAATTGCCCAAAACCCGCGAAATGACGCGGAAATGTGGGTGGTGGTTGATACATTCGAGGCGGTCGTAAGACCAGGAGCATCCGCTCCGAACACCCACAACGATGCGACGGGATCTCGTCGCTGGAGGAGTGACATGGCTGACAAGTCCATCACCAAGACCGAGCTCGTCGCGAGCATCGCAAGCGCCACGGGCCAGAGCCAGGCCACCGTCTCCGGTGTCCTCGACGCGCTGTTCTCCACGGTCTCCGACGCTGTTGCCAAGGGCAGCAAGGTCTCGATCCCGGGCTGGATCTCGTTCGAGCAGGTCGACACCGCAGCCCGCACGGGCCGCAACCCGCAGACCGGCGCCGAGATCAAGATCCCGGCCGGCAAGCGCGTCAAGGTGACCGCTGGTTCCAAGCTCAAGGCTGCCGTCAAGTAATCAGACGCACCTTCACGAAGGCCGCCGCCCCCGTATTCCGATACGGCGGGCGGCGGCCTTCGGCGTTCTCCCGCCGGTCGGCCAGGACGGATGCCGCGGCTTAGGCTGGAGGGGTGACCTCCCGCGCCGAGACGACGACCCGGTCCTCGGCGTATCGTGTCGCCGGGATCGCGATCCTCCTCGTCGCGGCGGTGATCGCCGTCGTGGTGGCGCTGCTCGTGGGCGGGGGAGCGAAGGCGCCGCTGCTGCAGGACCCGGGTGTCCTCGTGCTCTGGGGCACGCCCCTGGCGCGGCTGATCATGAACCTCGCGGGCGCGGCGATGCTCGGATCCCTCGTGCTCGCCCTGTTCGCCCTGCGAGCCGGCGAGCGCTCGTTCGACGCCGCACTCAACATCGCCTCCGTGGGCGCAGCCGTCTTCACCGTCGCATCGGGCCTGGCCGGGTTCTTCGCCTTCATGGCGGCGTTCAACCCGAAGCTCAGCATCGAGCGGGAGTTCGGCGCCCAGCTCGGACGCTTCCTGCTCGAGCTGCCGATCGGCCAGTCGTGGCTCATCACCACCATCTTCGGCGCTGTGATCACGGTGCTCGCATTCGCCTGGCGCACCTGGACCCCGACCCTCATCACGGCGGGGCTCGCCGCGGCATCCTTCCTCCCGCTGGCCACGCAGGGCCACGCGGGCGACCTCGCCGGTCACAACATCGCCGTGAACTCGATCCTGCTGCACACGATCGGCGCGGCCGTCTGGCTCGGCGGTCTGCTGCTTCTGGTGCTGCTGCGCGGCCGCGACGACGTCGACGTCCCGCGGCTGGTGGCACGGTACTCGACCCTCGCGATCGCGGCCTTCGCGGTCGTGGCGGTCTCCGGCGTCACCCGCTCGTTCGTCGCCGTCGGTACCTGGGACGCGCTCTGGACGACCCCGTACGGCGCGATCGTGCTCGCGAAGGTCGTACTGCTCGTCGGCATGGGTCTGCTCGGCGCCTGGTATCGCACCCGCCTCATCCCGAAGCTCGAGGGCGCACGTGCGACGCGCTGGTTCTGGATGCTGGTGCTCGGCGAAGTCGCACTCATGGGCCTCGCGTCCGGGGCGGCCGCGGCACTCGCTCGCACGCCACCCCCGACGGGTGAGAGCGCGACGTTCGCGCAGACGCCGGCACAGATCCTGACCGGAGCGACCCTCCCGCCGGAGTTCACCCTCGACCGCTGGTTCTCGGCGTGGAACATCGACGTGCTCTGGCTCGTGGCCGCAGGCTTCGGCCTCTCGTTCTACCTGGTCGGCGTCCTCCGCCTGCACCGCCGGGGCGACCGCTGGCCGATCCACCGCACCGTCTTCTGGGTGCTCGGCGTGCTGATGCTGTTCTGGGTGACCAGCGGCCCCATCAACGCGTACCAGGAGTACCTGTTCAGCGTGCACATGATGGGGCACATGATGCTCTCCATGGCCATCCCGCTGCTGCTGGTCTCGGGGGCTCCGATCACCCTCGCACTACGCGCCATCCGCAAGCGCGACGACGGCACGCGCGGCGGTCGTGAGTGGATCATGTGGGCGGTGCACTCCCCGTTCGCCCGCGTCGTGACGCATCCGTTCGTGGCGGCGGCGATCTTCATCCTGTCGCTCTGGGCCTTCTACTTCACCGACCTGGTGCGCTGGTCGATGTACGAGCACCTGGGTCACGAGTGGATGGTCGTCCATTTCCTGCTCTCGGGCTACCTGTTCGTGATGAGCCTGATCGGCATCGATCCCGTCCCCTACCGGCTGCCGTACCCCGGTCGACTCATCACCCTCATCGCGATCATGGCCATGCACGCGTTCTTCGGCATCGCGATCATGATGCAGGAGGGACTCATGGTCGCCGACTGGTTCGGCGCGATGGGCCGCGACTGGGGACCCTCGCCGCTGGAGGATCAGTACATCGGCGGCGGCATCGCCTGGTCGATCGGCGAGATCCCGACACTGATCCTGGCGATCACCGTCGCCATCCAGTGGAGCCGCGACGACACGAGGCTGCAGCGCCGCAGCGACCGGAACGCCGACCGCACGGGTGACGCCGAGCTGGAGGAGTACAACGCCCAGCTCGCCGCCCTCGCCGAGCGCGACCGGCGCTCCGCCGAGCGCCAGGCCCGCTAGCGCCGGTCAGTCCTCGCTGGGATCCCCCGGGGATCCCACCCGAATCGACGCCGATCCGTCGGGCAGGATCGTGATGGTCCCGTTCACCTGGAACGGCACGTCTTCCGCGACCGGTTCGATGGACCCGTCGAACAGCGACTGGATCTCCACCTCGACGTGCGCCACGGCATCCGCCGCCGGGATCTGCCAGTATCCGCCGTCCGGGGCGACGGTGACCTTCGGCTGCTTCGCGATCGACCACTTCGGCGGTGACGTGATGCGGTTCACGACCTGCAAGCCGAACGGGCAGGCGGTCGGCTGCAGGACCTCCTGGGTCGTGCACTGCGTGAGGAACTCCTCGACCCGCTTCTGCACGACGTCCACGAACTCGTCGGTCGGGGTCGTCTGCACGTCGAGCGGTGTGACGGCGAGCGGGGTGTCGGCCAGCACGCCGGTGCCGGACGATTCCGCGATGGGGGTGTCGACGGTGACCGAGTAGAGTCCCGGCGTGAAGACCAGCAGGGGCAGCGGGTCGAGCGGGGCAGCGGTCGCCCCCGCGGCCGACACCTGACGGCGATCCACCTCGAACCCGTTCACCGCGAAGCGATCCGCGCCGCGCACCGTGAGCTCGACGACCGCCAGCGGGCTGTTCGTGAAGCGCCAGTTCGGAGTCACACCCGCCCAGCCGTCCTGCTCGATCAGGAAGGTGGTGGTGCCCGCATGGCCGCTCGCCTTGTAGCTCACGGTCACGGCGGTCTTCCCGTCGGCGGGCTTCTCGGACTCGACCTTGACGTCGGTCAGCGGGGCGAGCGCGTCGTGGCGGAGCATCGCCTCGGATGCCGCGACGTCGATGTCCGCCTCGTCGAGCGTCTCGCGGTCGACGGCGACGCCAGGCACCCGCAGCGCATCGGCCGCGCGGCCCGAGGAGAGCAGATCGAGGTACCGGGACACGAACGCGGAGGGGCCGTAGAACTGCTGGTAGAGCGTGATGCCGCCGGCGCCGAGAGCGGCGATCAGCAGCACGCCGATGACGGCGAGCATGGCCAGGTCGGCGCCGAGACGGGCGCGTCGTGGCGCCTTCGTCTCCACCTGCAGCATGGCGTCAGTCTAGAAGGGCGTCCTGGGATGACGCCGAGCGTCGGCGATCGTGAACGGATGCCGGGACGTAGCATGGGTGGGCGCCCGTGTCCGACCGCTGCCCCTGTGAGAATCGTGTCCCTTCCCGCCCTGTCCGAGGAGCAGCAAGAGCTGTTCCGGCTCATCGAGGACACCGGCGAGCATGTGTTCATCACCGGCCGCGCCGGAACCGGCAAGTCGACGTTGCTGCAGCACTTCGCGTGGAACACGAAGAAGCAGATCGCGATCTGCGCCCCGACCGGCGTCGCTGCGCTGAACGTCGAGGGGCAGACGATCCACTCGCTCTTCCGCCTGCCGATCGGGCTCATCGGCGATGCCGACATCGATCAGAACGATGCCACCCGCCGCATCCTGAACGCGATCGAGACGCTGGTGATCGACGAGATCTCGATGGTCAACGCCGATCTGATGGATGCCATCGACCGTTCGCTGCGCCAGGCGCGGGGGCGCCGCGGTGAGCCGTTCGGCGGCGTGCAGGTCGTCATGTTCGGCGACCCGTATCAGCTGGCGCCGGTCCCGCCGCGGGGCGATGAAGCGCGCTACGTGCAGGACCACTACCGCTCGTTCTGGTTCTTCGACGCGAAGGTGTGGGCGGGTCCGTGGACCGGGTCCGGCACGAGGGCGGAGGCCCACGGCTACGGCTCGTCCGATCAGGCCGGGCTGTTCGAGGTCGACACCAGGGCCGAACTGCACGTGCGCGAGCTCGTCAACATCCACCGGCAGTCGGACGACGGGTTCAAGGCGATGCTGAACGCCGTCCGCTACGGACGGGTGACCGCCGAGATCGCGGGCGTGTTGAACGCGCAGGGCGCGCGCACACCTCCGGATCCGGAGCCGGGCGAGGTGCCGATGATCACGCTCGCGACCCGCAACGACATCGTGAACAAGATCAACAGCCAGCATCTCGCCGCCCTGCCCGGCAAGGAGCAGACGGCGAGGGCCGAGGTCAGCGGCGACTTCGGTCGGGGGGAGGCCTCGCTGCCCGCGGAGTCGGAGCTGAAGCTCAAGGTCGGCGCCCAGGTGATGTTCCTGCGCAACGACACGGCGATGTCGGGGGAGCCGCCGCGGTGGGTGAACGGCACGATCGGCACGGTGATCCGCATCCTCGGGGGAGCGGTGCGCGTCGATATCGACGGCGAGGAGGTCGACGTCGAACCCGCGGTCTGGGAACGGTTCCGCTACGCCTACGACCAGAACACCAAGAAGCTCTCCCGCGACGTGGTGGCCGAGTTCACCCAGTTCCCGTTGCGGCTCGCGTGGGCGGTCACGATCCACAAGTCGCAGGGCAAGACATACGAGCGCGCCATCATCGACCTGGGATCGGGCGCGTTCGCCCCCGGTCAGACCTACGTGGCGCTGAGTCGGCTCACGTCGCTGGAGGGGCTCTACCTGTCGCGGGCGCTGCGCCCCACCGACATCCGCGTGGACGAGGACGTGCGCCGGTTCATGCGCGAGGCCTGGCTCGCGAAGACGACGCCGGAACTCCCGACGGGCTGAGGCACGGCACGCGCAACGACCGTCCCGGTTCCTGAGCGAGCGCAGCGAGACGAAGGGCTAGGCGGCCGCGCGCGCCCGGTCGAGGTCTTCGAAGAGTTCGGTGTTGAAGCGGTAGGCGAGGAGCACCTCGGCGATCACGCGCTCCCGCTCGGCGTCGTCCCACGGCGCGGCGTCGAGCTGCTCGCGGTATACGTCCTTGAACGCCGACGGGTCGGCGATGTCGTCGAACAGGTAGAAGCCGATGCCGTTGGTCTCGAAGCCGAAGCGGCGTGCCATCACGCGGCCGATGAAGATGCCGCCGGAGAGGTCGCCGAGATAGCGCGTGTAGTGGTGGGCGACGAAGCCGCCGGCCCAGGTCGCCCCGACCTGGCGGATGCGCTCGACGTAGCGCTGCGTGGTGGGGAGGGGCGTGATCCGCTCCCGCCAGTCGGGCCCGAGGAGGAACTCCAGGTCGGCCTCGAGTGCGGGCAGGCGCGTGAGCTTGTCACTGAGGAAGACGGATGCCACCGGATCCTGGCGCATGCGCTCGCCGGCGCCTTCGAGGGCGTCGTAGATGAAGTAGTGCTGCGCGACCAGCGAGATGTAGTCCTCGCGCGACCCTTCGCCCTTCATCAGGTCGGACATGAAGCCAGCGCCCTCGCTGCGGGAGTGCGATCCGGAGGAGCGTTCGCGCAGGGCAGCGGAGAAGGAGAGGATCTCGGACATGAGATCAGTGTAAGGGTTACCTAACCTTGCGCGGAAGTCCCGCGAGGCAGGTCACGCGTGCGGACGCGGCTCGATTCCCAGCCGCGCACACGCCGCGTCGTACACGGCGACGACCTCGCGGCGCACTGCGGGGCGGTCGGAGATGGGGCCGCCCGGCCACTCGACGCGCAGCTCGGAGACCGCGCCGCCGCGGGTGACGTTCCACACCCCGGTTTCGCCGTCGAACCCGGTCATCTCGGCATCCGTGATCTCGGCATCCGAGGACTCGGCGAAGGCACGAGCGATGAGGAGGTTGTCGTCGGTGTGATCGCCGTTCATGTGTCGCAGGACGGCGGTGATCACGTCGGCATCGAAGATGTGGGGCACCCTGTCACCCTAGGACGAGACGGCGGCGGTGGGCACAATGCCGACTTTCAGCATCCGCGTCTTAGACTCGGGAGACACGTCTTCGGGGGTTCTTTCCATGCAACTTCTCTCGTCGCGCCGCTGGCGCGCCGCAGCGGCCGGTGCGGCGCTTCTCGGTCTGGTCCTCACCGGCTGTGCCGCCGAGGACTCGTTCAGCTACCAGCCGCCTGCTCAGGTCGACGGTGCTCTGCCGGATGACACGGTCGCCGCGATGCAGGCGGCGGTCGACAACGCGCTGGTCTCGTCGGGCGCCTCCGGCGCGATCGTGGGCGTGTGGGTGCCCTGGAGCGGCAGCTGGGTGACCGGCGTCGGAACTCAGGGTCGCGACGGCGGCAAGGTCGACACCGACATGTCGTTCCGCATCGGCGACGTGACCCGCCTGATGACTTGCGACGTGCTGTACGCCCTCGCCGACGAGGGCACGATCAAGCTCGACGCGAAGGTCACGAAGTATGTCTCGGGCGTCGCCGACGCGCAGATGAAAGAGGTCACGCTCCTCGATCTCTGCAACGGCACCAGCGGTGCCGGCTCCTCCGAGCCGACGGTCAAGTCGGCCTGGCTGAACACGCCCGAACGCGTCTGGGCGCCGCTCGAGCTCGCCGGCTTCGGACTGGGCCGGGATCGCGTGGCTCCGCACACCACGTTCCGGGACTCCGACGCCGGCTACCTCGTCCTCGGGCTCGCACTGGAGCGAGCCACCGGGAAGACGGCATCCGAACTGATCGCCGAGTACGTGACCGAGCCGCTCGGACTCACCGCGACCGCACTCCCCGGGGCGACTCCCGCAGCGCCGTCGGATGGTCCCGTGCTCGACGGGCACTATCTGCCGGCCGTCGAGGGCGGCTACAGCTGCGCCGCGCCGGTCGACATCACCACCCTGTCCGCGAGCTCCGGATTCACCGACTCCGGCGTGGTCTCGACGATCTCCGACCTGGGTCGCTACATGCAGGCGGAAGCAAAGCAGGTGCTGCGCACCGAGAAGACGCCCGACCGCTTCGGAGCCCCACTCCCGGGTGAGCGCCAAGTCGCCGTCCTGGTATCAGGCCACGGGTGGCGCGTACCTCGTCGGCTCGATGGTCGGCCAGCACGGCTGGACGCCCGGCTACGCCACGGCCGCCTACTCCGACCCCGCGACAGGGTTCACAGTAGCCGTCGTCCTGAACGACTCCACGGGCGGCGCCTCCTTCGCGCAGAAGCTCTCGTGGGAGCTCGCGGCGATCGCGTCGAAGTCGCCGGCGGCGTCAGGTGAGACGGTTCCGGAGTTCGGACTGCCGTTCACGGCCGAGGAATACCGCGATTCGATCACCAAGGCAGCGGTCGCCTGCGTGGCCCCTCCGGTGGAGTGAGCCCGCCGGACGGCGACAACGAAAGAGGCACGATGGCCATCATCGACAACGCGATCTACGTCGACGGCCACCGCACGGAGAACCCGCAGAGCCTGAGCGAGACGTTCGAGCGCATGCGCGAGCGCGGGGGGATGAGCTGGATCGGCCTCTATCGCCCGAACGAGGACGAGATCCGCGAGGTCGCCGACGAGCTCGGCATCCACGCCCTCGTCGTGGAGGACGCGCTCTCCGGTCATCAGCGCTCGAAGCTCGAGCGCTACGGCGACGTGCTCTTCATGGTGCTGCGACCCGCGCGCTACCTCGACGACGTCGAAGAGGTGGAGTTCGGCGAGGTGCATGTGCTCGTCGGGCCCGACTTCGTCGTCACCATCCGGCACGCCGAGGCGCCCGATCTCGGCCGGGTGCGACGCCGGCTGGAGGACGACCCCGACCTGCTCCGGCACGGTCCGGAGGCGGTGCTGTACGCGATCCTCGATGAGGTCGTCGACGAATACGCCCCGGTCCTCGCCGGCCTCGAGAACGACATCGACGAGATCGAGAGCCAGCTGTTCGAGGAAGACGTGGACGCCACGCAGCGCATCTACGACCTCGGCCGGGAGGTCATCGACTTCCAGCGTGCGACGCAGCCGCTGTCGGGGATGCTGGAGGCGCTGCTGCGCGGATCCGACAAGTACCGTGTGAGCGAGGAGCTGCAGAAGTACCTGCGCGATGTGCTCGACCACACGCTGCGGGTGACCGACCGGGCGACGACGTTCCGCACGGTGCTGGACAACGCCCTCACGGTGGAATCGACCATCGTCGCTCGCCGGCAGAACGAGGAGATGCGGCGGATGACGGAGCTCGGCATCCGGCAGAACGACGAGGTGAAGAAGATCTCCGGGTGGGCGGCGATCCTGTTCGCCCCGACGCTCGTCGGCACCGTGTACGGCATGAACTTCGATCACATGCCCGAGCTGCACTGGGCGCTCGGCTACCCGATGGCGATCGGTCTGATGGTCGTGATGGGCGTCGGTCTGTACGCCGTCTTCAAGCGCAAAGGCTGGCTCTAGACCGCCCGACGTCCGCGCGACCGTGGAACGTTTGCACATTCCCGCTCCGTCACTGTGGACGATCGCCCCATGGTCGTGACTTCCTCGCCGCCCGCACACTGACAGCAGCGAGCCGGTGGCAGACGCCGGACGCCGCGAGAGAAGCGGAGCATCCATGGAGTCGTTCGAGGTGGCTGTCGTCGGGATGGGGGCGATCGGGAGTGCGACCGCGTACCATCTGGCACGCCGCGGCGCGAAGGTGGTGGCGCTCGAGCAGTACGAGCTCGGCCATGTGCGCGGGGCCTCGCACGACACCTCGCGGATCGTCCGCACCTCGTACGGCGCCTCCGCCTACGTGCGTCTCGCGCAGTCGGCCTACCGCGACTGGGCCGACCTCGAAGAGGAGTCCGGCGAGCGGCTGCTGACCGTCACCGGCGGCGTGATCCTCATCCCGACGGACGGGCCGTACTCGGCATCCGACTTCACCGTGGCGCTGACCGAATGCGGCGTCGAGCACGAGCTGCTCTCGCCCGCCGAGGTGCAGGCGCGTTGGCCGCAGTTCCGGGTGCCGGAGAACGTCGAGACCGTGTACACGGCCGACACCGGCATCGCCCACGCCTCGCGCACCGTCGCGACACTGCAGATGCGCGCCCGGATGCACGGCGCCGACATTCGCGACCGCACGGCGGTGCTGTCGCTGACCCCGGATGCCGAGGGCGTCGTCGTGCACACCGCGAACGGCGATATCCGCGCCGGCAAGGTGATCGTCGCCGCCGACGCCTGGACCAACACGCTGCTCGAGCCCCTCGGCGCCGCGATCCCGCTCGACATCATGCAGGAGCAGGTCACCTACTTCCACCCGGAGGACCCCGACGACTACGACCGCGCGCGCTTCCCGGTGTGGATCTGGGAGGACGACGAGTGCTACTACGGCTTCCCCACCTTCGGTGAGCCGAGCATCAAGGCGGCTCGCGACGTGTCCGAGAACCGGATGACCCCGGAGCAGCGGTCGTTCGTCCCGTCCCCTGAGCTCACGGCCCAGCTGTCCGAGTTCATGGACGGCCTGATCCCCGGGAAGGGACCGGAGCTGCGCACCGTGACCTGCCAGTACGCGCTGACGAAGGACCGCCGGTTCGTGCTCAGCGCGCTGCCGCAGCATCCCGACATCATCGTCGGTCTCGCCGCAGGTCACGGCTTCAAATTCACGCCGACACTGGGTCGGGTGCTGGCCGAGTTGGCCCTGGACGGCGAATCGACCGACGACCTCAGCGAGTTCGACGCGGCGGATTCGATGGTCCGCGAGCTCGCGGGCGGCGCCGTCAGCCCGTTCCACACCGAGGGGTGACCCGCGGATGACCCGATACATCATCTCCCGCGTCTTCTCCTCGCTCTTCGTCCTGCTCGTCCTGTCGGTCCTGGTCTTCTCGATGGTCCGGATCATCCCGGGCGATCCGCTGGCCGCCTTCGCGGACCCGGCGAACCCCGACCCCGAGAAACTCGACGCGCTGCGGACGCAGCTGGGGCTGGACCAGCCGTGGATCACGCAGTACTTCGTCTGGCTGCTCGGCGTCGTCCAGGGCGACTTCGGCCGCGCGATCACGATCCCCGGCGAGGTGTCCGGCCTGATCGCCACCCGGCTTCCGCTGAGCCTCACCCTCGCGGTGATGGCGACGGTGATCGGCACCGCGCTCGGCATCCCCGCGGGTGTGCTCGCCGCGACGCGGTGGCGCCGGCTCCCCGACACGGTCGTGCGCGGACTCTCGTTCGTGCTCCTCGCCACGCCGCCGTTCGTGCTCGGAACCGTGCTGATCCTGGTCAACTCGCTCACCCTGCGGCTCCCGCTCGTCGGGTACGCCGGCGCCGCGAACGATCCCCTCCGCGCGTTCGGGGTGCTGCTGCTGCCCGCGCTCCTGATCGGCATCGTGCTGGCGGCGATCATCGCCCGGTACACCCGCGGCACGCTGCTCGACACGCTCGGGCAGGACTTCGTGCGCACGGCCAGGGCCAAGGGCGCCTCGCCCGGGCGCCTCGTCACGCGGCACGCGCTGCGCAACGCCCTCATCCCGGTCACCACGGTCATCGGCATCGAGCTCGCAGCGCTCGTCGGCGGGACGGTCGTGATCGAGGCGGTCTTCTCACTTCCCGGCATGGGCTCGCTGCTGCTGACCGGCATCCGCTCGTCCGACTACCCGATCATCCAGGCGACGGTCCTCCTCATCGGCGTCGTCTACGTCGTGATCAATTTCGCCGTCGATCTGCTCTACCCGCTGATCGACCCCAGAGTGAGGGTGCACACGCGATGACCGTCACACGAGAACTCGCCCTCGCGAAGGTCGCGGGCAAGCGCCCGGCCCGCCGCCGCTTCGGCCCCGCGTTCTGGGGCGGCGCCGGCATCCTCGGCGTCATCCTGATCCTCGCCGGCTGGATGAGCTTCTGGCCGATGCACGATCCGTTCGCGGCCTCCGGCCTGCCCCTCACCGGACCCTCGGCCAAGCACTTCCTCGGCACCGACAACCTCGGCCGGGACACCTTCACCCGCCTCGCGCTCGCCGCCAGGACCAGCCTCATCATCTCGGGTGCTGCGGCTCTGCTCGGCGCCGTGATCGGCACGTTCTTCGGCCTGATCGCCGGCTACGTCGGAGGGTGGGTCGACGCGGTCATCATGCGCGTGGTCGACGCCATCCTCGCCCTTCCCGCCATCCTCGTCGCGCTCGTCGTCGGCGTCGTGATCGGGAACGGGCCCTGGCCGCTGATCCTCGCCCTCGGTCTGGTGTTCGCTCCGGGATTCGCCCGGGTCATGCGGGCGCCGGTCATCGCGCTGCGGGAACGCGACTTCGTGCTCGCCGCCACCCTCAGCGGGGTGCGGCCCCACCGGGTGATCGCCGAGCACCTGCTGCCCAACGTGCTCACACCGCTGTTCGTGCAGTTCGCGTCGGTCGCCTCGCAGGTCGTCCTGATCGAGGCCGCCCTCAGCTACCTGGGCCAGGGCGTGCAGGCGCCGGAGCCGTCGGCCGGTCGCATGATCAGCGAGTTCACCCGCTTCATGCAGCTGCAGCCGCTGCTCATCATCCTCCCGTCGCTCGTGATCATCCTGCTCTCGGCGGGGTGGAACCTCCTCGCCGACGGGATGCAGGACTACCTCGCGCCGCGCCGCGAACCCGCGTTCTCGCTCGGCGGACGCTCGAAGCGCCGTTCCGCGCGCCGATCGACGTCCGCCGCATCCGACCGCTCCACCCCTTCCGCGCACGACACCCGAACCGAGCAATCCCGAACACAGCAGTCCCGAACCGAGAAGAGGCCCTCATGAACAGACGATCCTGGGCAGGGACGGCGGCAGCACTCGCCGTCGTCACCCTGACGATCTCCGGATGCTCCGCCGGTGGCGGCGGCAACGGTGCCGAAGAGCCCGCGGGCGATCCGGTCGCCGGCGGCACCCTCACCTGGGGAGTGCCCGCGGAGCCCTCGGCCGGTGGCGTCGACCCGATGGTCGCCTCGGCCATCGCCGCTGAGGTCATCTACTCGATGGCCTACGACACGCTCCTCACCCGCGACGACGACAACAAGATCGAGCCCGCGCTCGCCACTGAGTACGAGCAGGTCGACGAGCTCACCTGGGTGTTCCAGCTGCGCGACGACGTGACGTTCTCGGACGGCACGCCCTTCGACGCGGGAGACGTGGTCTACTCCTTCGAGACGCGCAAGGACGGCGGCACGAACGCCACCTACCTCAGCCTCATGGAGAGCGTGGAGGCGACCGGCGACCACGAGGTCACGTTCCACTTCAGCGCACCGGACGGCACGTTCCTCGACGCGGTCTCGGCCCGCCAGACGTTCCTCATCGTCAGCGAAGAGGGCTACGGCAACGCGACCGAGGAGGAGCGTCAGACCACCAGCTTCGGCACCGGCGCCTACCAGGTGACCGACTGGAGCCAGGGCGTCTCCGTCACGATGGAGAAGAACGAGGACTACTGGGGCGAGGAGCCCTACCTCGACGAGATCGTCTTCGAGCTCTACCCCGACGAGAACACGCTCCTCGCCGCCGTGCAGCAGGGCAGCGTGCAGGCCGCGTCGTTCATCGACGGCAGCCTCGCCCAGCAGGCCGAGCAGTCGGGCTTCACGCTCGGCGACGCCGCGTTCCGCCAGAACCTCGCCATCTACGTGAACCCCGAGGCGGGTCCGCTCGCCGACGTGAACGTGCGCCGCGCCTTCTCGCTCGCGCTGGACCGCCAGGCCCTCGTCGACACGGCCATGCTGGGCAATGCGGGCGTCTCGTTCGTGCCCCCGGCCGGCGACCCCGGAGCGACCGACGCGACGAAGCTGCCGTACCACCAGCGCGATGTGGATGAGGCGAAGCGCCTGCTCGAAGAAGCCGGCCAGCCGAACCCCGAGATCACGCTGAGCTACATGGGCGACGTCGCCCAGGCCCACCACCCGGTCTACGAGATGATGCAGCAGCAGCTGGCCGAGGCGGGGATCACGCTGAACCTCAAGTCGACGCCGCTCGCCGAGATCGCGCCGATCTTCACCACGGGCGAGTCCTGGACCGACCTGGTCGCCATCCCCGGCAGCCCGCGTGCCTCGGCCGCGTTCTACCTGGAGCCGGTCCTGCTCGAGGGCGGCGTGTACAACCACTGGGACGGCAACCCCGACGCCGACAAGGCGCGCGAGCTGCTGAAGGCCGCGAAGTCCGCGGCATCCCCCGAGGAGTACACCGACCTCGTGGCGCAGCTCGCGACCGAGGCGGCCGACCAGGCGCTCGAGTTCGTGCCCGCCGCGGTCCCGGTGTACTTCGAGGTCTGGGACGCGAACAAGCTGCACGACTACGAGAACGACGCGTTCTACTCGCGCTCGGCTCTCGATCGCGCCTGGCTGTCGCAGTGACACCCCGCCCGGGCGTCGGCGCGAACATGCGCGCCGGCGCCCGGGCATCCACTACTTCTTCTTCCGCACCAGAGAGAAAGCCGGGTCGCGCATGACCGACGACGTCGACGCCCTCCGCGTCGAAGACCTCAGCATCTCCTACGGCACCGCCCCGCCGTCGGTCTCCGGTGTGTCCCTGCGCGTGCGCAAGGGCGAGATCGTCGGAGTGATCGGCGAATCCGGCAGCGGCAAGTCCAGCATCGCGCTGGCGATGATGGGGCTGCTGCCCGACTCGGCCCGCGTGACGGCCGACCGTATGACGGTCGCCGGCGCGGAGATGCAGGATGCGACGGAGCGTGACTGGGGGCAGGTGCGCGGCGTGAAGGCGTCGATGGTCTTCCAGGAGCCGATGGCGGCCCTCAACCCGTGCATGCGCATCGGCGCCCAGATCGCCGAGGTGCTGCAGATCCACGGCAAGGCCGACAAGAAGCAGGCCAGGGCGCGCGCCCTCGAGATCCTGCAGCTGGTGCAGATGCCGGATGCCGAGAAGCGGCTGAACTACTATCCGCACCAGCTCTCCGGCGGTCAGCGTCAGCGCGTCGTCATCGCGATCGCCGTGGCCGCAGGCCCCGATCTGCTCGTGGCCGATGAGCCGACGACCGCGCTCGACGTGACCGTGCAGGCGCAGATCCTCGAGCTCATCAAGAGCCTCCGCGACGAGACCGGCATGGGCGTGCTGTTCATCAGCCACGACCTCGGCGTGATCGGACAGCTCTGCGAACGGGTCGCAGTGATGTACCGCGGCCGGGTCGTCGAGTCGGGCTCGGCGCGACGCGTGCTGGAGGATCCGCGGCATCCGTACACCCGCGCGCTGCTCGAGAGCATCCCCCGCCCGTCGGTGCCGGTGCGCTCACCGCTCGCGGTGATCCCGGCGCTCAATGACTTCGCCGAGGCGCCCGCCGAACTCGAGGAGGCCTCATGAGCGGCGTGCTGACCGACGGCGTGCGGACCGACGACGTGCGGAGCGATGACGTGCTCCGGGTGAAGAACATCACGCAGCGCTTCGGGCACGGCGACAACGCCATGATGGCGCTCGACGACGTGAGCCTGTCCGTCCCCCGGGGCGAGACTCTGGGCCTGGTCGGCGAGTCGGGCTCGGGCAAGAGCACGCTCGCCCGCGCGATCCTGCTGATGCGCAAGCCCACGTCCGGAACCATCGAGTTCGACGGTGAAGACGTGACCGGGCTGCGCGGCCGCGCGCTGCGCACCCACCGCCGCCGCATCCAGATGGTGTTCCAAGACCCCAACGACTCGCTCGACCCGCGGTTCACGGTCGCCCGGTCGATCTCGGAGCCGCTCGTCGCCGCCGGTATCGGAGCCAAGGAGCGTCGCCGCCGTCTCGCGGATGCGCTGGATCGCGTCGGACTCCCGATGGACTCGGCCGAGCGCTACCCGCACGAGTTCTCCGGCGGACAGCGTCAGCGCATCGCGATCGCCCGCGCCATGGCCGCCGAGCCCGAGTTCGTCGTGCTCGACGAGCCGACGTCGGCCTTGGACGTCTCGGTGCAGGCGCAGGTGCTGAACCTGCTCGTGCAGCTGCAGAAGGACACCGGCGTCACCTACCTCTTCATCACGCACAACCTCGCCGTCGTGCACCACCTCGCCCATCGCGTCGCGGTCATGCACCAGGGCAAGGTCGTCGAGGAGGGCACCGGCGCACAGGTCATGAACGCGCCGCAGCATCCGTACACCCAGCGTCTGCTGGAATCGATGCCGGTGCTGTACCGGACCTGATCATGAGGATTCAGCGAGCGGGCGACAACGCCCACGTCTGGGAGCTGTACGACGGTGCGGGCCGCATCGGCATCGAGTGGTACTTCCAGGAGACCTCTGCCCTGCCGATCTCGGTCATGCGGTACCACCTCGAACCGGGCGCGGAGGAGGGGCAGCACCACCACCTGGAGGGGGACCCGGACAGCTGCTCGACGAACAGCTCCGACGAGATGTACATCGTGACGCGGGGTGAGGTCGTGATCACCGCGGGCGAGGATCGGCGGACGCTGCGCGCAGGTGATGCCTTCTACGCCCCGGAGGGCATGCAGCACGGGGTGCGAAACGAGTCGGATGCCGTCGCCGAGCTCGTGCTCGTGTTCGGCCCGCGCGGGCAGCATCCGTTCTCCCAGACCGGGGTCGAGGCCTTCGACGCGGAGGCGGAGCGGTAGGGTTCCGCTGCGTCGGGCTGAGAACTCTTCGTCGGGCTGAGGTCTGCGGCTGGATCCTCAGCCCACGCGTGCGTTCTCAGCCCGACGCTGTGGGCGCACAAGGCCACGACCGACCGCCCGACCGACGCAGAACCCGCGCTCAGCCCTGCCCGCCCTGCAGCCTCTCGCGCAACTCGTCGAGTCGCACGGCGATGCCGAGCCGGAACATCCGCTCGTCGTCGCGCCAGTCCGCGCCGAGCACGTGGTCGAGGCGGTCGAGCCGCTGCAGGATCGTGTTGGTGTGGAAGTTGAGGGCTCTCGCGGTGCGGGTGGGGCTCGCGTTGTTGCGCACGAACGCGCGGAGCGTGCCGATCAGGTCGGCGTTGCGCTCGGCGTCGTACTGCCGCACGGCGCCGATCGTGTCGCGCAGGAACGACGACAGCCCGTGGGCGTCGGTGTCGAGCACGGCCGAGTAGGGGAGGAAGTCCTCGACGTGCGCGGTGAGGTCGGTGAGTTCGAGCGCCGCGAGCAGACGAGCCGTGCGCCGGGCGGACAGGAACGCCGCGGGCAGCGGCCCCTTCGCCGGCGGGGGCACGACGACCGCGACCGATCCCTGGATGGCGGATGCGACCTGCGTGCGCAGCCGGTCGGGCTGGACCTCGCCGCGCCCGCCCGCATACGCGGCGACGACGAATCCGCGGTACTCGCCGACCAGGACGCGATCGTCGAACTGCCGCATGACCGCTCGCGCCGCGGGGGTCTGCTGGTCTCCCGCGACGGCCAGTACCAGGAGCGAGTCGAGCGCGGCGAGGTCGACGCCGAGCCGGCGGGCGCGTCGCTCGACGTCGGCCCGCCGCTCCGGGACGTCGTCGAGGATGTCGGCGATCAGCTCGCTGCGCACGCGATGATCGGCACCGGATGCCGCCTCCTGCTGCAGTTCGAGCAGGGCGCCGACCTGGGCCGCCCGTTCGATCGTGCGGAGGTCGACCGCACCGAGCTCGAAGTCGCCGTCGCCGAGCAGCAGCGCCCCGAAGTGGCGGCTGCCCGCGGTGAGGGCCGACACCGCCCGGACACCGCTCCCGGCGACCGGCACGCAGTGACCGTGACGGCGGCTCTCGGCGAGGGCGTCGCGCACCGGCTCGTCGAGCGACAGCATCCCGGGGGAGAGGGGCAGCCCCGCCGCGGCGATCACGTTCTCCTGCGCGTCGATGATCGCCACCGCGCGGCCGAGCGCCGAGGCGAGCGTCTCGGCGACCGGGCCGAAACCGCCCCCGGCGAGCACGGCCTGCACGAGCTCCTGATGCACGGTGTTCGCGCGATCGCGCTCGACCAGGTGTGCCGTGAGGCTCTCGAGGGTGCGACGGCTGGCGTCTTCGGAGAGCTGCAGGTCGCGCAGCGTCTGGGTCGTCTGCAGGATGACGGACGCGTGGTCGGCGACGGCCGACAGCAGTGCGACCTCGTCGGGGGAGAAGCTCTTCTTCTCGCGGTTCGCGACGAAGAGCACGCCGAGCACGTCGTCGCTGGTCAGCATCGGAACGCCCAGCAGTGAGACCAGGCCCTCCGCCGAGACCGCGTCGTCGATGCCCGCGTCGTGCCGGTCGGCGGCGTAGGCGGTGTAGTCGGCGACCCAGTGCGCGGTGCGCGACTCGACGACGACGCTGGCGAGCCCGCGTCCCGGCGGCACCCGGAGCGTCTGGAACGACGCGCTCACCGACCCGCTCGTCTCGCGGACCCGCAGCTCCCGCGTGTCCGGATCGAACTCCGAGAGGTAGGCCAGGTCGACGCCCATCATCTCCCTGGCGCGCTGTACCAGCCGCGCGAGCACGGCGTCGCTGTCGCGCAGCTCGGCCAGCTCCCTGGCGCTGGAGAACAGCGCGGTCAGCTCGTGCTCGCGGCGCCGCAGGCGCGACAGCTCGCGCTGCGCACGCCCGACCCGCTCCGCCAACGCGGTGGCGGCATCGTCGGTCGCGCCCAGACGCTGCAGCGCATCGCTGACCGCGGTGGGTCCGACCAGCTCGGGGTCGTACGCGGCGTCGAGCAGCGCGGCGATCGCTTCGGTGTCCTCGGGCATCACTTCACTGTACGGCGCGATGTGCGACCCGCGTCAGCGGGCGGCGACGGCATCCGCTCTGGCGGCCGTCCGCAGGAGAGCTGCGGCGAGGTCGGGCCACAGCTCGTGCGGGATGAGGTGCCCCATGTCGGCGTGCACCTGCAGCTCGGCGCCGGGGATCGCCTCGGCGATGTCGACGGCCGACGCCCAGTGCAGCACGTCATCCTCCCGGCCGTGGAAGACGACGGTCGGCACGGTCACGGCCGTCAGCGACTCCAGCCGTTCCGGCGCGCGGAACAGCGCCGCCCACTGCCGCCAGAAGCCCTCGGGGAAGTACCCGCGGTCGTACGCTTCGCCGGCGGCTGCACGGTGCCACTCGACCTGCGGATCGAAGGAGCCGAGCCGGGTCGACTCGGCGTAGAGCCCGGCGAACTCCACCGCCTGCTCGCGCGAGACGCGCATCGGAGGAGTGCTCAGGTCGGGCCGCTCGTGCAGCACGTACCGCGGCGACTGCCCGGGGATGGTCGAGAGCAGCCCGAGGCTCAGAACGCGCTCCGGATGCTGGATCGCCAGCATCTGCGCCATCATCCCGCCCATCGAGTGCCCCGCGACGTGGGCCGCGGCGACGCCGAGGTCGTCGAGGATCCGCAGCACGTCCTCCGCCATGTCGGACAGGTCGTACCCGCCGTCGAAGTCATCGTCGCCGCCGAAGCGCGCCGAGAACCCGGTGTCGCGGTTGTCGAAGCGCACCACGCGCAGGCCGCCTTCGGTCAGCATCCGGATGAATCGCGGGTCCCACGAGAGCAGCTGCGCGCCGCCGCCCGAGATGAGCACGAGCACCGGGGCGTCGTCGTCGCCGAACACCTCGTAGTAGAGGCGCACATCGGCGGCTTCGGTGTAGGGCATCGGATCTCCTCACGCGCAGCGGACGCGAGCGACCGCGGTCCGGGATGTGGTGCGAGTCTAGGTCGGCCACCGCCGCAGGCGGATGTGTCATCCGCATACAGCGAGACGCATGCGGTGAGCTTTCCACCCATCGTCGCTCGCCGGTGGCCGCTCCTAGTGTCGAGGTGACCACAGCGCCGAGGATCCGGATGCTGTCACGAAAGAAGGTGGCGATGTCGACCAACAGCCGAATCTCCGGTCTGCGTGACCACACGCCCGACGAGCGGCTCGCTCTCGTCGCGCGCAGCGCGGAGCTCGACCCCGACGTGCTCGACGCGCTCCGGCCCGACGGTGGGCTCGGCCTCGCCCAGGCCGATCACATGATCGAGAACGTCGTCGGCATGATCGGCATCCCCGTCGGCGTCGCCACGAACTTCACGATCGACGGTCAGGATCGCCTGATCCCGATGGCCACCGAGGAGCCGAGCGTCGTCGCGGCCGCCTCGAACGCGGCCCGCATGGCGCGGGCGCACGGCGGTTTCACCACCTCGTACACCGGCGATGTGATGATCGCGCAGATCCAGGTGCTCGACGCGGTCGACCCGCACGGCACCCGGTTCGCGCTGCTCGAGGCGAAGGACGAGCTGCTCGCGCTCGCGAACGAGCAGGACCCGATGCTGGTGTCGGTCGGCGGCGGCGCCTTCGACATCTCGGTGCGCGTGCTCCCCACCCGCGCCGGGGTGCAGGTCATCCTGCACTTGCACGTCGACGTGCGCGACGCGATGGGCGCGAACGCCGTGAACACGATGGCCGAGGCGATCGCGCCGCGCATCGCCGAGGTCGCGGGCACGCGCACGCTGCTGCGCATCCTGACCAACAAGGCCGAGCTGCGCGTCACCCGCGCCCGCGCCGTGTTCGACGCCGAACTGCTCGGCGGGGCGCAGGTGGTCGACGACATCGTCGCCGCGAGCGCCTTCGCCGAGGCCGACCCGTACCGGGCGGCGACCCACAACAAGGGCATCATGAACGGCATCACCGCAGTGGTGCTCGCGACCGGCAACGACACCCGCGCGGTCGAGTCGGGCTGCCACTCGCACGCCGCCCGCAGCGGGCAGTACGCGGCGCTGTCGCAGTTCGAGAAGGATGCCGACGGCAACCTCGTCGGCACCCTCGAGGTTCCCCTCGCGGTCGGTCTCGTCGGCGGCGCGACCCGCGCCCACCCGACGGCCCAGGCATCCGTGAAGCTTCTCGGCGTGCAGACCGCGCGGGAGCTCGCCGCCGTGATCGCCGCGGTCGGGCTCGCGCAGAACCTCGCCGCGTGCCGGGCGCTCGCCGCCGAGGGCATCCAGCGCGGCCACATGACCCTGCACGCCCGCACGATCGCCGCGAGTGCCGGCGCCGAGGTCGACGAGATCGGCGCGGTCGCCGCGCGCATCGTCGCCGACCGCCGCATCCGCGTCGAGTACGCGAAGGAAGTGCTCGAGGAGCTGCGGGCCGGCGGAGCGGGCGCATGAGCGTTCCCGCCCCGACCGTGATCCGCCAGGACGGCCTGCCCTCCCGGGTGACCGTGTTCGAGGTCGGTCCGCGCGACGGTCTGCAGGCCGAGACCGACATCATCCCCGCCGACATCAAGACGCAGCTCTGCCGCCGGCTGTACGCCGCGGGCAGCCGCGACCTCGAGGTCACGAGCTTCGTGCCGCCGACCTGGATCCCGCAGCTCGCCGACGCCGAGGAGGTCGTCGCCGGCCTCGAGGTGCCGGAAGGTGCCCGCGCGGTGGGCCTCGTGCCGAACCTCCGCGGCCTGCAGCGCGCGATCGACGCCGGCATCCGCGAGGTCTCGGTCGTCGTCAGCGCCACCGAGTCGTTTGCGCAGGCGAACCTCAACACCACCAGGGCGGGCGCGATCGACCGGGCCGTCGAGGTCATCGGCGCGGCGACCGCGCAGGGCATCCTGGTGCGCGGCTACGTCTCGATGGTGTTCGGCGACCCCTGGGAGGGGTCGGTCTCTCCGGATGCCGTCGTCGAGGCGGCCGCCGCGCTCCACCAGGCGGGCGCGCGCACCATCGCCCTCAGCGACACGATCGGCGTCGCCACCCCCGGCCACACCGTCGGGGTGATCGAGGAGGCCCTCGCCGTCGGCATCCCCGTCTCGGCGATCGCCCTGCACCTGCACGACACCTACGGGCAGTCGCTGGCCAACGTGCACGCCGCGCTGCAGTACGGCGTCGCCGAGTTCGACGCGTCGGTCGGCGGTCTCGGTCGGTGCCCGTACGCGAAGGGCGCGACCGGTAACCTCGCCACAGAGGACCTCGTGTGGATGCTGCACGGGCTCGGCATCGAGACCGGACTCGATCTCGGTGCCCTGGCCGCGACCACGCTCTGGCTCTCACGCATCCGCAACGTGCGCCCGGCGTCGAATGTCGCCCGGGCGTTCGCGGCGGCCGGAATCGATGCTCCCGAACCCGCCCAGGAGGTCACGCCCGCATGATCGACACCACGCTCCCCGCACCCGGTGCGCTCGCCGGGGTCACCGTGATCGACCTGTCGCGCGTGCTGGCCGGCCCGTACGCCGCGCAGATGCTCGCCGACCTCGGGGCGACCGTGATCAAGGTCGAGAACCCGCGGGACCCCGACGTGTCGCGCGGCTTCCCGCCGTACCTCACCGACGGCGACGAGGAGTTCAGCGCCTACTACGCCCAGTACAACCGCGGGAAGCTCGGCATGGGACTCGACCTCGCCACCCCCGAGGGCAAGGAGGTGCTGAAGGACCTGGTCCGGAACGCCGACGTGCTGGTCGAGAACTTCCGCCCCGGCACCATGGAGAAGCTCGGCGTGGGATACGAGGTGCTGCGCGAGGTCAACCCGCGGCTCGTCTACACCGCGATCTCCGGCTACGGCCGCACCGGGTCGCGCAGCAAGCGCCCCGCCTTCGACAACACCGCGCAGGCGGCGGGCGGCATCTGGTCGATGAACGGCTACGCCGAGCATCCGCCCGTCCGCGTGGGCGTCACGATCGGCGACCTCTCCGCCACCCTGTTCGCGGTCGTCGGCACGCTCGCCGCGCTCCGTCACGCCGAGGCGACCGGCGAGGGTCAGGTGGTCGACGTCGCCCAGGTCGACAGCATCGTCGCGCTCACCGAGACCGCGGTCGTCGACTACACCGTGAACGGTACGGTGGCCTCACCGCAGGGGAACGCGCACGCGTGGGTGCGGCCGTATGAGCTGTTCGACTGCGCCGACGGGCAGGTCTTCTTCGGCGCGTACACCGACAAGCTCTGGAACGCGAGCTGCGACCTGTTCGGCACGCCCGAGCACAAGGACGACCCCGAGATCGACACCATGCGCAAGCGGTTCGAGACCGAGGTGTATGAGCGCCGGGTCAAGCCGATCGTGGCGGGCTGGCTCGCCTCGCGCACCAAGAAGGAGCTCGAGGAGCTCGCCGGCGACGTCGTGCCGCTCACCGCGGTGAAGACGATCGGCGAGGTGGTCGAGGACCCGGGAACCGCCGAGCGCGACATGATCGTCGAGGCCGACTACGGCGACCTGGGCGTGCTGCGCATGTTCGGCCAGCCGATCAAGCTCTCGGCGACGCCGGCGATCCCGTCCCGCACGGCCAACCGCTTCGCCGAGCATGCCGACCAGGTGCTCACGCAGTTCGCCGGCTACGACGCCTCCCGCATCGCCGAGCTGCGTGCCGCAGGAGCACTTCCGTGAGTGCTCCCACGAGCCCGTCCGCCAGCGAAGTCCGTACCGAGCGGATCGCGGCATCCACCGTCGAGGCCTATCGCGGCACCTTCGCCGCCGTCGATCCGGCGCTTGCCGACGGCGATGTGCTGCCGGCCGGCTGGGAGGGCGTCTTCTTCCCGTTCGATGCCGCGCTCGCCGACCTGCGCGCCGACGGCACGCCCGCCCGCGACGGCATCATCCCCGAGATCGACCTGCCGCGGCGGATGTATGCGGGCGAGACGACGGAGTTCCTGCGCCCCATCCGCGTGGGTGACGACGTCACGCGCACCGCGTCGCTCGGCAGCATCGTGGAGAAGAACGGTGCCCGCGGACGCCTGGTCTTCGTCGACGTCGAGCGCGAGTACGCGGTGGGCGGCGAGACGGCCGTGAGCACGGTCTGGCACGACGTCTTCCTCGAGGCGGCGGATCCGGATGCTCCGGCGCGGACGCCCCGGCCCGACCCGGCCGTCGTGGCCGAGGCCGACTGGCAGGAAGAGCTGACTCTCGACGCGCGGCAGCTGTTCCGCTTCTCGGCGCTCACGTTCAACACGCACCTCATCCACTACGACCGCGCCTGGGCCCGCGATGTCGAGGGGCTGCCCGACCTCCTCGTGCACGGCCCGCTCACCCGCATCCTGCTGATGGATGCTGCGCGGCGGAACACCCCGGGCCGCGTGCCCGTCCGTCTCGACGTGCGGGCGACCGCGCCGGTGCTCGTCGATCGGCCTCTGCGCATCGTCGGTCGCACGACCGGCGACACGACCCGGGTGACCGCCGTCGACTCGGACGACGTGGTGCTGGCGACCGCCGACATCACTTTTCGAATCGCGTGAATGGGGTGAAGATCGCCCGTTTAGCCCCCATTCACGCGATTCGAAAAGCTGTGGACCCCACCGACGACCTGGAGCAGTGATGAGACACACCCCCGACTACGTGCTCGACGATGTCGAGGCGATCCGCGCGCTCGTGCGCGAGAACCCGTGGGCGACGATCGTGACCCACGTGCCCGGCGAGGGCCTCGTCGCCTCGCACTACCCGATGCTGCTCGATGAGGATGCCGACGGCATCGTGCTCCTGAGTCATGTCGGCCGCCCCGACGAGCGGCTGCACCGCCTCGGAGATCACGAGACCATGGTCATCATCTACGGACCGCAGGGCTACGTCTCACCCGGCTGGTACGACGTGTCACCGGCCGTGCCCACGTGGGACTTCGCCGTGGCGCACCTGCACGGCACCCCCGAGATCCTCTCCGACGCGGAGAACCTGCAGGTGCTCGACCGCCTCGTCGCGTGGTTCGAGACCCCGCTGCCCGAGCCGTTCCTGATGCATCGCACGCTGGAGAACACCGCGTACGCGGAGCGGATCGTGCACGGCACGGTCGGATTCCGCCTGCGCGTCGACCGGTTCGAGGCGAAGAACAAGATGAGCCAGGACAAGCCCGCCGAGGTGATCGCGAAGATCGTCGCGGCGCTGCGGCGGCCCGGCCCCTACGAGAACCCGAAGCTCGCCGATCGCATCGCGAGCACCAATGGACAGGAGGTGACGGCATGACCGCATTCGTGGGAGTGGCCGACATGGTGGAGTGGATCTCGCGCCGCGGCGCGGAGACGATCATGACCGAGATGGCCGACACGATCGAGGCCGACTTCCGTCGCTGGGAGTCGTTCGACAAGAGCGAGCGCGTCGCGAACCACACGCCCTTCGGTGTGATCGAACTCATGCCGATCAGCGACCCCGACATCTACGCGTTCAAGTACGTCAACGGCCACCCGTTCAACCCCGGCCGTGGGTACCAGACGGTGACGGCGTTCGGTGTGCTCGCCGACGTGCACAACGGCTACCCGGTGTTCCTCGCCGAGATGACGCTGCTCACGGCGCTGCGCACCGCGGCGACGTCGGCGATGGTGGCGCGCAAGCTCGCACGTCCCGAATCGACCACGATGGCGATGATCGGCGCGGGCAGCCAGGCGGAGTTCCAGGCGCTCGCGTTCCGCGGCGTGCTCGGCATCCGCACCCTGCGCATCTACGACGTCGACCCCGCGGCATCCGAGAAATTCGTCCGCAACCTCGGCGCGCGCGGCTTCGACATCACGGTGTGTGGTTCCGCATCCGAGGCGGCATCCGGTGCCGACATCGTCACGACCTGCACGGCTGACAAGGCGGTGGCCCAGGTGCTCACCGATGCCGACGTCACCCCCGGCATGCACATCAACACGATCGGCGGCGACTGCCCGGGCAAGACCGAGCTGGACCCGCGCATCCTCGACCGGGGTCCGGTTTTCGTGGAGTACACACCGCAGACGCGTGTCGAGGGCGAGATCCAGAACGTCGCGGCGGACTTCCCGGTGACCGAGTTCTGGCAGGTGCTCGCCGGCCTCGCGCCCGGACGCACCTCGGCCGATCAGGTGACGATCTTCGACTCGGTCGGGTTCGCGATCGAGGACTTCTCGGCACTGCGGCACCTGCGCGCCGACCTCGCAGGCTCCGGCCTCGACACCGAGATCGACCTCGTCGCCGCGCCCGAAGACCCGAAGGACCTCTTCGGCTTCGCGCACTCGCCCGTGCCCGCGCTCTGACACGCGCCCTTCTGCCGTCCATCCGATCGATCGGAGCACCATGACCGAGCCCGTCACCCTCGCCGGCGTCCGCCCGTACGACGGCGGCGAGCCCGTCGATCTCGTGCTGCGCGACGGGCTCATCGCGTCGATCACTCCGGCGGGTGCCGCCCCGCATGAGGGTGAGGTCGTCGACGCCGGTGGCCGCTGGGTGGGTCCGGGCCTCTGGGACGCGCACGTGCATTTCACGCAGCACGTGAACCGCCGTCGCCGGCTCGACCTGACCGAGACCCGCAGCGCCGACGACGTGCTCGACATCGTGCGACGGGCGCGGGCGGCGGATGCGCCGCTGACCAACGGGATGCTGATGGGCTACGGCTTCCGCGACGGCCTCTGGCCGGTACCGGCGACGCTCGATGCGCTCGATGCGGCGGTCTCCGACATGCCGGTCGTGCTGGTGAGCGGCGACCTGCACTGCGGCTGGATGAACCGCGCGGCGGCGCGCCGGTTCGGTCTCGCGCTCGACGAGACCGGACTCCTGCGGGAGGGCCCGTGGATCGAACTGCTGCACTCGTTCGACGAGGCCTCGTCGCTGCCGCTCGACGCCTACCGCGAGGCTGCCGACGCGGCATCCGCTCGGGGAGTCGTCGGGATCGTCGAGTACGAGAAGACCGACAACGTCACGGAGTGGTCGGAGCGCACCGCGAGCGGGCTCACGAACCTCCGCGCCGACATCGCGGTGTGGCCCGATCTGCTGGAGGCGGTCATCGCCGACGGTCGCCGCACCGGCGACGTGGTCGACGAGCACGGGCTCATCACCTTCGGCCGCCTCAAGGTCGTCGTCGACGGCTCGCTGAACACGCGCGCACCGCGTGGTGCTGGGATCCGTATCCGGGCATGGACCCCGGTCACCCGCACGCGTGCGGGATGGAGAGCGTGCCGATCCCCGAACTGCGGCGACTGCTGGAGCGCGCCCGGGGCGCCGGGATCGAGGCCGCCGTGCACGCGATCGGCGACCGCGCGAACACCGAGGTGCTCGACACGTTCGAGGCGCTCGACATGAAGGGCGTGATCGAGCACGCCCAGCTCGTGCGCGACGACGATTTCGCCCGGTTCGCCGCTCTCGGGCTGATCGCCAGCGTGCAGCCCGAGCACGCGATGGACGACCGCGACGTGGCCGACCGGCACTGGGCCGGGCGCACCGGTCGAGCCTTCGCGTTCGGCTCGCTGCACCGTTCCGGCACCGCGCTGCGCCTCGGGTCGGATGCACCGGTCGCCCCGCTCGACCCGTGGGTCTCGCTCAGCGCCGCGACCGCGCGCAGTCGCGGGGAGCGCGAGGCATGGCATCCGGAGCAGCGTCTGCCGTTGAATGTCGCGCTCGCGGCATCCGCTCGCACCACGGTGGAGGTCGGCCAGCCGGCCGATCTCGTGATCACCGAACGCGACCCCTACTCGAGCGATCGCGACGAACTGCGCGCGATGCCGGTCGCCGCGACCCTGCTGGGCGGCCGATTCACCTGGCGAACGATCTGAGGAAGACATGACCACGACAACCTTCACCAACGGCCGGGTGTTCACCGGCGAGTCCGAGACCGCGTTCGCCTCGGCGTTCCGGATCACCGACGGGCTCGTCGAGTGGGTCGGCGAGGCGGCCGACGTGACGGATGCGGACGCCGTCGACCTCGGCGGCCGCACCGTGCTGCCCGGCCTTCTCGACAGCCACACGCATCCCGCGCTCCTCGCGGGCACCGCGCTCGCCGCTGAGTGCTTCCCGCCCGCCGTGCTCTCGCCGGATGACCTGGTGGCCGTGCTGGAGCAGCATGCGGCCGGCGTCGCCGCGGACGCCTGGGTGCTCGGCCGCGGGTTCGATGACACGAAGTTCCCCGAGGGGCGGATGCCGACGGCGGCCGACCTCGATCGCGTGAGCACCGACCGGCCGGTGCTGGTGTGGCGCTGCGACGCCCACTCGGCGGTCTGCAACACGAAGGCTCTCGAGATCGCGGGCATCACTGCCGACACCCCCGACCCCGACGGCGCCCGCTTCGAGCGCGACGCCGACGGGAAGCCGAACGGGGTGCTGACCGAGCTCGCCGCCGTCGACGCGGTAGTGTCGTTCGTCGCCGCTCCCACCCGTGAGGAGCAGCTCGCGGCGATCGTGTCGATCGGCGAAGAGCTCGCCACCCGCGGCATCGTCGCGGTCTGCGACCTGTTCTCCACGCGGATCGATCAGCCGCTCGCGACCTTCCGCGCCGCGGTCGAGCGGGGGCTCCGCACGCAGGTGGCCCTATACCCCGCCTGGGACCCCGCCGCGCCGCTCGCCGACCTCGACGCCGGCGACCGCGAGGGGCAGATCCGGGTCGCGGGAGTCAAGGTCGTGCTCGACGGCGCCTACTCCAACCGCACCGCATGGGTGCACCAGGCGTACCCGGACTCGTGTGACCACGGTCTGCGCCTGGTGGACGACGCCGATGTGCTGGCCGCGGGCGACTGGGCGCGCCGCAACGGGGTGCAGCTCGCCGTGCACGCGATGGGTGACCGGGCGCTCGACCGGGTCGTCGAGCTCTTCGAAGACGCGGAGCCGTGGCTCGACGGCATCCCGTCAGTGCGCATCGAGCACGCCACGATCGTGAGCGATGCCTACCTCGCACGGCTCACGTCGGCGCGCATGTCGTTCGGCATCGCCACGCACACCGTGTTCTTCTTCGCCGAGTACGACGGGTACGAGAAGGCGCTGCGCGTCGAGCAGGTGCCGGATGCCTACCCGATCGCCCGGCTGTACGCGGGCCTCGGTCCACTCGCCCTCTCGTCGGACCGGCCGGCCACGGCGTGGAGCGGGGCGGACGATGTGATGCTCTCGGTCGAGGCTGCCGTGCGCCGCCGCACCTACAACGGCATCGAGTTCGGGGCCGAGGCCGCGATCACGGTCGCGCAGGCACTGCTGCTGTACACCTCGCGCGCCGCGACGCTCTCACCGCTGACCGGCGTCGGCACGCTCGCGCCGGGCTTCGACGGCAGCTTCGCCGTGCTCGACCGGGACGTGTTCACGGTGCCCGATGACGAGATCGCCGCGGTGCGGGTCGCCGAGACCTGGGTTCGGGGCGAGCGGGTGTTCGTGCGGTGACGCCGTGATCTGAGGATAATCGGCTGTAACGTACATATCCGGGTAGAATGGCGTGATGAGCCAGATCGCCATCACCGATGCTCGAGACCACCTGTCGGAGGTCGTCGACCGCTCCCGGTCCGAGACCGTCTTCCTGACGCGTCGCAATCGTCCGGTGGCGGCGATCGTCAATCCCGATGTCCTGCGTCAGCTCCTCGACGATGCGGAAGAACTCGACGACATCCGAGCGGTCGACGCGGCCTGGGAGGAGACGCGGCAGCTCGATGAGACGCCGATCCCGTGGGACGAGGTCAAGCGCGAGCTCGGCCTGTGACCCACAGGGTCCAGCTGCTCCCGGTCGCCGCTCGCGAGATCCGTAAGCTCCCGCCGGAGGCCAAACGACGAGTCCAGGCCGTGATCGAACTCCTCGCCGAGGAGCCGCGCCCTCCGGCCGCGAAGAAGCTCACAGGGCGACCGGAGTGGCGCGTGCGCACAGGGGACTACCGCATTCTCTATCGCATCGAGGATGACGTGCTGACGGTCGTCGTCGTCGGGGCCGGTCATCGGCGCGAGATCTATCGCTGACCGCGCTGGGCATCGTCATGATGGGGCGATCGCTCATCGGACGCGTCGTCGGGTGTGCGCAGCATCCATCGTCGGCGGATGCCGCGGGCAATAGCCTCGCAGCGATGAACACGCACCGGAGCCGCGCATGACCGACGAGGGAGCGTTCCTGCCGCTCGCCGGCATCCGGGTGATCGACTTCACGCGCCTGCTCGCGGGCCCCTACGCGACGATGACGCTGGCCGAGCTGGGCGCCGACGTGATCAAGGTCGAGCAGCCGGGCATCGGCGATGAGACCCGGCACTGGGGTCCGCCGTTCGTGCACGGCGCGAGCGCCTACTTCCACGCGATCAACCGCGGCAAGCGCAGCATCGCGCTCGACCTGACGGATGCCGCGGACGGCGAGGTCGCGCACCGGCTCGTCGAGTCGGCTGACGTGCTGGTCGAGAGCTTCCGGCCGGGCGTCGCCGAGCGCCTCGGAATCGGCCCGGACGCGATGCGCGGGCGGTTCCCGAAGCTGGTCTACGCGTCGATCAGCGGCTTCTCGCCGAACGGGCCGCTGGCTGCCGAGCCCGGTACGGCCGTCACCGTCGAGGCGGAGTCGGGGCTCATGCACGTGACCGGGTACGAGGGCGCCGACCCCGTGCGCTCCGGGGTGGCGATGGTCGATATCGCGACCGGCATGTCGATGATCAACGGGGGTGCTCGCCGCGCTGCTCGAACGCACGCGCACCGGCGTCGGGCGGCGCCTGGAGTTCTCGCTGTTCGCCACGGCGCTGAGCTCGCTCGGCACGGTGATCGCGGCGACCTCGGCCGGGGGTCCACCGTCGAAGCCGTGGGGCAGTTCGCACCCGTCGATCGTGCCGTACCGGGCGTTCGCGGCGTCCGACGGGAGCGTGGTGCTCGGGGCCACGAACGACGCGATGTTTGCGCGACTGGTGTCGGCGCTCGACCTCGGCGAACCGCTCGGCACCGACCGCTGGGCCGGCAATCAGGCACGCGTTGAAGACCGTGACGAGCTCGAGGCGGTGCTCGCCGCACGGGTGCGCAGCCTCGAGCTCGACGAGGTGGTCGCCCGCCTGAAGGCGGCGCGTGTGCTCGTGGCCCGGGTGCGCAGCCCCGAAGAGGCCGCGGCGGGTGAGCAGGCCGCGGCGCTGGGCCTCATCGAGCACGACGACGGGGTCTCGATCGCGCGGTCGGCCCTCGGCACGAACGGCACCGCGCACCTGCCTCGCGCGCCGCAACTCGACGCCGACGGTGCCGCGCTCCGCGCCGAGGTCGGTGCATAACTCCTCCGGAACGGTCGTTCTCGGGCTGGTTCCGGCCCGATCCGGGGTTCAGCCGCAAGTTCTGGAGGAGTTGTTCACGCGGACTCCGGCTGACCGGCGCCGAGCCTTCAGCCGCAGATTCGGTACCGGCACTGCGGCGCTGCGCGCCGAGGTCGGTGCATAACTCAGCAAGAACGGCTGCTCCGCGGCCGGTTCCGGCAGATCTGCGAATTCAGCCCGACGTTCTGGCTGAATTGTGAACGCGCCGCCGCGCGGCTACCCGGCCCCGAGCAGCCTCACCCGGCACGCGAGCTCGACCGCGAAGCGCACATCCGGGTCGTCGAGGTCGATGTCCAGCTGCTCGCGGATGCGCCGCATGCGGTAGCCGACGCCGTTCGGATGCAGCATCAGCTCCTTGCCCGCGTGCACGAGCGACCGTCCGTGGGCGAGGTACACGAGCAGCGTCCGCACGGCGTTCAGGGCGCGCTCCGGCCCGAGGTCGTCGAGCGGACGCAGCACGTCGTGCAGCAGGTCGCGGCTGATCGGCGAGGCGTACACGTCGAGCAGCACGCGGCGCAGCCCCGTGACGTCGGTGAGCTCGACTCCGCCCAGGCGTCCCGCGGCGATGGCGGATTCCGCGGCGATCCGGGCCTCGGCCGCCGACTGCCGCAGTCCGAGGGCCCCGAGCTTCGGCGTCCCCAGCCCCAGCGTGTACGCCCACTCCGTGCCGGCGAGCTCGCGGGCCTGGTGCTGGATCAGCCGCGCGACCTCGCGCACCCGGCGCTGGTGGTCGCCGGCGCCGTGCTCCTCGGTGCACACCAGCATCAGGTCGTCCTGCAGAAACGCGGCGTGCCACATCTCCTCGCGGGACTCCACCAGCTGCAGCACGAACAGCTCGAGCGCGGGCTGCACGCTGCGTGGTGCCCGAGCCTCGGGATCCGCGGTGTGGGTCGGCGCCAGCCAGGCGACGACGTGCGACTGGGGCAGCGGCAGCCCGAGCCGCGCGGCCTGCCCCACGAAGCCCTCGACGCGCGACGACTCGGCGAGCACGAGCTCGACCAGCAGGTCGGCGCGCGACTGGGTGGGGGCGTAGCGGTCCCGGCTCTGCCGTTGCGCGACGCGCGACAGCAGCGAGGCGATCACGGGGACCGAGACGGTGGTGGCGCCGTCGGTGGATGCCGCGACCAGACGCCCCACGGGTACCTCGCCGATGCACACCGCGTCGGACGACGCCCACGTCACGGTCGGGTCCGCGATCATCGACAGCTCGATGCCGAGGGCTCCGCTGGCGGCGGCGAGAATGCTCTCCGGGGTGCTCTCGGCTGCCGCGGCGGCCTCGGTCGCCGCAGACACCGCGTGGGCACCGCGCATCATCGCCTCGGAGGCGCCGCCCGAGATCGCGCGGTCGATGGTCTTCGCCAGATCCGCGGCGCCGACCCCCGCGGCGGAGAACACCGGCACACCGCCGCGCGTGGCGAGCACGGTGGCCGTCTCGGCGAGGGCGAGGGCGGTCGTGAACACGATGCCGGCGAGTCCGCGCGCGCTCGCCTGCCGCAGCGCGACGTCGATCCGATAGGGCGCCGGCTGCTCGTCGCCCGGGATGATGACGAGCGTGCCGGCGGGAACCGCGTCGAGGCGGTCGACCGCCGCCAGGTCGACCCGGGCCACGACGCGGGAATCGACCGGCCCTGCGACGTGCCGCAGTCCGAGCCGGCTCGCATCGCCCTGCAGCTCTTCGAGCGTGTACTGTGCCATCCGCACAGTATGCCGGGAAACACTGGCCGCTGGGAACATTGTCGGCCGATCCGCCCGCCCGTAGCGTGAGCACATGGCACAGACATCTCCGATCGCGCGCACCGAGCGCATCACCGAGATCACGGTCGACGACGTCGCCGCACTCGGCATCGGCACCGCGATCTTCGGCACCGGCGGCGGCGGAGCCGTCTACACCAGCCAGATCATGGTCGAGAAGGCGCTCCGCGAGCACGGCCCGGTGCGGCTGGTCACCGTCGACGACCTCGGACCCGACGACGTGGTCATCCTCATGTCGGGTATCGGGGCGCCCACGGTGGGCATCGAGATGCTCTCGGCCACCGGCCAGATCCACGACCTGCTGGCCGAGGCGGAGCGCCTGCTCGGTCGCAAGGTCACCACGCTCATGGCGGCCGAGATCGGTGGCGGCAACGGCGTGCAGCCGATCGGTTGGGCCGCGCGCCTCGGACTCCAGGTGCTCGACGCCGACGGCATGGGGCGGGCGTTCCCGGATGCCGCGATGGTGGCGATGAACGTCGCCGGGATCCCGTGCGAGTGGGCGGTGCAGAGCGACGTCGTCGGCAACATCTCGGTGATGAAGACCATCGACCTGCACTGGCTCGAGCGTCATGCCCGCGCGCTCACGGTCGCCAGCGGCTCGATCTGCATCGGCGCGCACTACCCGATGACCGGCGACCAGGTGCGCGGCGCCGTGATCGAAGGCACGGTCAGTGCCTCGATCCGGGTCGGCCACGCCCTGATGTCGTCGTCCGACCCGGTGGCCGCCGTGGCCGACGAGCTCGACGCCCGCGTGCTGATGACCGGCAAGATCACCGACCTCGACCGCCGCACCGCCGGCGGCTTCGTGCGCGGCTCGGTCACGATCTCGGGCACCGGCACCGATCGCGGTCGCCTGCAGCGTCTCGAGCTGCAGAACGAGAACCTCCTGGTGCTCGAAGACGGCGACGTGCTGGTCAGCGTCCCCGACCTCATCACGATCATCGACGCCGAGACCGGTCACGCGATCACCACCGAGATGCTGCGCTTCGGCCAGCGGGTGTCGGTGCTGGCGTGGGCCTGTGATCCGATCTGGCGCACACCCCGCGGACTCGAGCTCGCCGGTCCCGCCGCCTTCGGCTACGACCTCCCGTACGTCCCCTTCGAAGGAGCAGCCCGATGAGCCTCCGTGATCTCTCGATCGGCGTCGACGTCGGCGGCACCAACACCGATGCCGTCGTGCTCGACGGCGACGGTCGGGTGCTCGCCTGGACGAAGCGGGCGACGACGGATGACATCACCGGCGGCATCCGCGCCGGCATCAGCGACGTGCTCGCCGCGATCGGCGACGACCGCTCCCGCGTCTCGCGCGTGATGCTCGGCACCACCCACGCCACGAACGCCATCGTGCAGCGCCGCCAGCTCGATCGCGTCGCGATGATCCGCCTCGGAGCCCCCGCCGCGACCGAATATCCGCCGTTGACCGGCTGGCCCGACGACCTGGTGCGCATGGTGCTCGCCGGCTCCGCGATGCTCGGCGGCGGCCACATGGTCGACGGCACGCCCATCTCGCCGCTCGATCGCGACGGCATCCTGCGCTTCGTCGACGGGCTCGACGACTTCGACGCGATCGCCGTCGCCGGGATCTTCAGCCCCTCCTCGCCCGAGCAGGAGCTGGAGGTCGCCGAGCTGCTGCGCGGACACCTCGGTCAGGACGCCCGCGTCTTCCTCAGCCAGGACATCGGCCCGACCGGCCTGCTGGAGCGCGAGAACGCGACACTCCTCAACGCCGCGCTCTACAGCGTCGCGCGTTCGGTCACCGAGGCGCTCGTCACGGTCGTCGCCGAGGAGGGGCTGGACGCCGCCACCTTCTTCGCGCAGAACGACGGCACGCTGATGTCACTCGACTATGCCGCGCAGTATCCGGTGCTCACGATCGGCTCGGGGCCGGCGAACTCCATCCGCGGTGCCGCCTACCTCTCGGGTCACGACGACGCGATCGTGATCGACGTCGGCGGCACGACCTCCGACCTCGGCGTCGTGGTGGGCGGATTCCCGCGCGAGTCCACGCTGCCGCGCGAGATCGGCGGGGTGCGCACGAACTTCCGGATGCCGGACATCCTGAGCGTCGGCATCGGCGGAGGCACCGTCATCGACGTGGCCTCCGGCCGCGTCGGACCGGATTCGGTCGGCTACCGCATCGATCCCGAGGGCCTGCTGTTCGGCGGCTCCACGCCCACGCTGACGGATGCCGCCGCCATGGCGGGAAGCCCCGTCGCCGGCCGTTCGCTCCCGCCGCTGTCGTCTTCGATGACGGCCGCGCTGGAGGCCGCGCTCGCCGTGGTCTCCGGCCGGCTGGAGGAGGCGGTCGAGCGGCTGTCCCTCGGCCGCATGGACATCCCGCTGGTCGTCGTCGGCGGCGGCGGGTTCCTCGTGCCCGACCACCTCGCGAGCGCCGGACGCATCCTGCGCCCGGATCACGGCGGTGTGGCGAACGCGGTGGGAGCCGCGATCTCGCTCGCCGGCGGCCGCGCCGATCAGATGGCGCCGATGGGCGACCGGGATTCCGCGATCGAACAGGCATCCGAGGCCGCCGTCGCGAAGGCGATCCAGGCCGGCGCCGATCCGCTCCAGGTCTCGATCGTCGAGGTGCTGGAGACCCACGTTCCCTACACCGCGCAGCCCACCGTCAACGTGACGGTCAAGGCCGCCGGTCCCCTCGCCCGGCTCTCCGCCGAGGCCCCCGTCCGCTGACCCGCACGACCCGCACCTCCCGCACTTCCTGCACCCGAGCACTGTCCCACCCGTCAAGAGGAGATAGCAATGAAACGCAGTACCGCACTACCCGTGGCCGCCGTTCTCTCCGCCCTCGCGCTGACACTGGCGTCCTGCGCGGGCTCGCCCGACACGTCCGCACCCTCCGAAGGCGACTTCGTCTCGGGTGGCACCTTCGTGACCGCGGTCGGAGACGACCCCGGCGACCTCAACCCGCTGAAGGCCGTCTCGCCCGACACCTTCGCCGTCGTCAGCCTCGCCTACGAGTCGCTGATCGCCGTCACCTCCGAGGGCGAGCTGGTGCCCTGGCTCGCCGAGAGCTGGGAGGAGACCGGCACCGAGGTCGTCTTCACGCTCAAGGACGACATCACCTGCACCGACGGCTCCGAGTTCACGGCGCAGACCGTCGCCGACAACCTGAACTACAATGCCGACCCCGCGAACGCGACGTTCTCGTACGGCTCGGTCATCGACGAGAAGATCTCGGCGACCGCCGACGGCAACACCGTCACCGTCACGAGCACCGACAACAACCCGTTCCTCGCGGTCAACACGGGCACGATCATGCTCGTCTGCGACTCGGGTCTCGCCGACCCGACCACGATGTCGGATGCCACGGACGGCACCGGCCTCTTCGGTCTGAGCGACATCAAGCCGGGCGACACGTACACGTTCACCAAGCGCGACGACTACACCTGGGGTCCCGACGACGTGACGAGCGAGACCGAGGGTCTGCCCGACACGATCGAGGCCCGCGTCGTCACCGACGAGAGCACCGCCGCGAACCTGCTGGTGTCGGGCGAGATCAACGCCGCCACCATCTCGGGCGCCGACCGTGCCCGCCTGGATGCCGCCGGTCTCACCTTCGCCGGGGTGCGCAACCCCGTCGGCATGATCCTGTTCAACGAGAAGGAGGGCCGTCCGTTCTCTGACCCGCTCGTGCGCGAGGCGCTCTCGACCGCGATCGACCGCGACGAGGTCGGCACCGTGATCGCCGACGGCGAGGGACTGGAGTCCATCTCGCTCGTCACCAAGAACCCGCTGCTGTGCGTGCCCGACGAGCCCACCTGGACGCTGCCCGACACCGACCTCGACCGCGCGGCCGAGCTGCTCGACGAGGCCGGCTGGCTGCTCGAGGATGACGGACTGCGCTACAAGGACGGCAAGCCCCTGAACATCAAGTTCGTCTACAACGCGCCCACCTCGACGCACGCGGCCGCGGCCGAGCTCGTCAAGGAGACGTGGGACGGCCTGGGCGTCACGACCGAGCTCTCCGCGAACGACGCGGCCGCCTGGTCGGAGCAGCTGTACTCGACGGCCGACTGGGACACCGGCTGGGTGCAGATCGCTCCGGGTGGACCGGTGCTGCTCTCGGTCTTCTTCGACGGCGCGACGCCGGACCAGGGCGGACTGAACTTCATGTGGGTCGACAACCCCGAGTACTCGGCCCTGGTCGCCGAGGCATCGAGCGCGAGCCCCGAAGAGGCCTGCGGCATCTGGCAGGATGCGGAGGACGAGCTCATCGAGCGGTTCGACGTGTTCCCGGTGGTCGACAACATCCTGCCGACCTACCAGTCGGGTGCGACGTTCGATCTGCCGAACTTCATCCAGCCCACCTCGATCCGGATGCTCGGCTGACATCATGACGACGATTCCTCCACTCGCGACCTCCGAGGTGGCCGACACCAGTACGGCCGCCCTGGCGGCGCGGGTGGAGGAACGCCGTCTCCGGCGCGGGCTGACCCCGCGCACCGCCTTCCTGCTGCGACGCCTCGGACGCCTGGTCGTCTCGCTCGCCGTCGTGATCGTGGCATCCTTCCTGCTCATGTATCTCGTGCCCGGCGACCCGGTGCGCGCGGCGCTGGGGCAGAGCGCCACCCCGCAGCTCGTCGAGGCCACACGCATCCAGCTCGGGCTCGACCGATCGATGCCCGAGCAGTTCGTGCGGTTCATCGGCGGCCTGTTCACCGGTGACCTCGGCACCTCGGTGCGGCTGCAGCGGCCGGTGGTCGACGTGCTCGCGCAGCGGTTCCCGACCACGCTGCTGCTGGCCGTCCTCGCCTTCGTCATCGCCGTGGTCGGCGCGCTCCCCGCGGGGATCGGGGCAGCGGTGCTCGCCCGCTCCGGCCGCCGGCGCGGACTGTCGATCGCGGTCTCGGCCGTGCTCGGCATCCTCATCGCCGTCCCCAGCTTCCTGCTGGCCGTCGGACTGATCTCGCTGTTCGCGGTGCGGCTCGGCTGGTTCCCGGCGGCGGGCTGGGGCGAACCCGCCGACGTGGTGCTGCCGGTGATCGCCCTCGCGATCGGTCCGATGGCCTACCTCGTGCGCATCGTGCAGGTCGAGATGCTCGCGGTGCTCGACACGACCTACATGACCACCGCCCGCGCGAAGCGACTGCCGCGCCGACTGGTGTACCTGCGGCACGCGCTGCCGAACATCGTCACCGCGTCGCTCACCGTCGGCGGCCTGATCCTCGCCGGGCTCACTGCGGCGACCGTGCTCATCGAGGCCGTCTTCGCCATCCCGGGTCTCGGGTCGATCATGGTGTCGTCGGTCGGGGCCAAGGACTATCCGATGGTGCAGGGCGTCGTCATCGTCTTCGCCCTCATCGTGCTAGGCGTGAACCTCGTCGTCGATGTGATCCTCGCCACCATCGATCCACGCTCGTCGATCACGGAGGGCTGATCCCGATGTCTCTGCGCAAGAAGATCCTCAACCCGACCGCGATCTCGGCGATCGTCGGCAGCGCCGTGCTGGTGTTCGCCGCCGTCGCCGGCCCGACCATCTGGGGCGACGCGGCGACCACGACCGACGTCTCCTCGCGTCTGCTGGGCGCGAGCGCCGCCCACCCGTTCGGCACCGATGAGCTCGGCCGCGACATCCTCGCCCGCGTGCTCGTGGCCACCCGGCTCACGCTGCTGCTGACCCTCGGCGCCACGGCCATCGCGCTGTGCGGCGGCATCGTGTTCGGCCTGGTCGCCAGCATCCTGCCGAAGTACCCGCGTCGGTGGTTCACCGGGCTGCTCGACATCCTGCTCGCGTTCCCCTGGCTGCTCATGGTGCTGTTCTTCACGGTCATCTGGGGCGCCACGGCGACCGGCGCCATGCTCGCGATCGGCTTCGCCGGCATCCCCTCCTTCGCCCGTCTGGTCTACAACCTCGCGGCGTCGGTCTCAGGGCGCGACTACGTGCGGGCCGCGCGGGTCGTCGGCGTCGGTCCGATCGGCGTCCTGCTGCGGCACGTGCTGCCCAACATCGCGAACCCGTTCTTCGTGAACGCGGCAGCGACCGCGAGCGTGACGCTGCTCTCGTTCGCCGGGCTCTCGTTCCTCGGCCTCGGCGTGCAGGCGCCCGCCTACGACTGGGGACGGATGCTGCAGGAGGGGATCCTGCGCATCTACGTCAACCCGCTCGCCGCCCTCGGGCCCGGCATCGCCGTGGTGCTCGCCGGTCTCGTCTTCACCATGCTCAGCGAGGCGGTCGCGGGATCTCGCGGCGCCGGATTCCGGGCGGTCGCCGCACGGGCCGCCGGCTCGGTCACGATCTCGTCGCGCCGTCGGGAGCGCGTGGCGGAGAGCGCCGAGCCGTCGGGGGACACGGTCGCCGAGATCCGCGATCTGCACATCGCGTTCGCGACCGCCGACGGGGGAGTCGTCGAGCGCGTGCGCGGTGTGGACCTGCGGATCGGCCGCGGTGAGATCGTGGGCATCGTCGGCGAATCCGGATCCGGCAAGTCGCTCACCGCGATGGCGCTGGCCGGGCTCCTCGGCGACGACGCCATCGTGACGACCTCGGCGCACACGTTCGGCGACCTCGACATGACCCGTGCTCCCTCGGCCGCCGACCGCGCGCGCCTGGGCGTGGAGCTCGGCATGATCTTCCAGGATCCGCTCACCTCGCTGAACCCCGCGCTCACGATCGGCCGGCAGCTGACCGAGGTGCCGGAGGTGCACATGGGCATGCGGCCGAAGGACGCGCGCGCCCGTGCGGCCGATGCGCTCGACGCGGTCGGCATCCCGAACGCGGCGCAGCGGCTGAAGCAGTACCCGCACGAGTTCTCCGGCGGCATGCGGCAGCGCGCGATGATCGGACAAGCTCTGACCGGGCGCCCGCGACTGATCGTGGCCGATGAGCCCACGACCGCGCTCGATGTGACCGTGCAGCGCCAGGTGATGGGCGTGCTGCATCGGGCGCAGGAGGAGACAGGCGCCGCGATCGTGTTCATCTCGCACGACATCGCGCTGGTCTCGGCGTTCTGCGACCGGGTCGTCGTGATGAAGGACGGCCGCGCCGTCGAGACGCTCGACGCCCGCCGCATCCGCGAGGACGCGCAGCATCCGTACTCGAAGGCGCTGATCGCGTGCCTGCCCGACATGACCAGCGACCGCACGCAGCCGCTGCCGGTGATCCCGCCGGAGCTCGTGCCGGAAGCACTCGAAGACGAGGTGCCGGCGTGAGCGGTTCCGAGGGCGTGAACGCGCTGGAGATCGTCGACCTGAGCGTGCGGTACGGCCGCACACGCGTGGTCGACCGCGTGAGCCTGGCGGTCCCGAAGGGCCGGACGGTCGGACTCGTCGGCGAATCCGGATCGGGCAAGAGCACGATCGCCGCCGCCGCCGTGGGGCTCGTCCGCCCGGAGTCGGGCTCGATCAGGGTCGACGGCGCGGATGCCGTGGGCGGGAACGCGGCCGCGCGCCGCACCCGGCGGCGCATGCAGCTCGTGTTCCAGGATCCGTTCTCCGCCCTCGACCCGCTGATGCCGATCGGTGACTCGATCGCCGAGGCGCTGCGGGCGACGGGGCGGCGGTGGTCCCGCGCGGAGCGCATCGCGCGGGTGCGCGAACTGCTGGCCCAGGTGCACCTCGACCCCGATCGTGCCGGTGAGCGGCCCGGTGCCTTCTCAGGCGGGCAGCGGCAGCGCATCACGATCGCGCGGGCGCTGGCGGGGGAGCCGTCGGTGCTCATCGCCGACGAGGTCACCAGCGCGCTCGACGTCTCGGTGCAAGGTGCGATCCTCAACCTGCTGCGCGAACTGCAGCTCGAGCTCGGCATCTCGATGCTGTTCATCTCGCACAACCTCGCGGTCGTGCGGTACATCAGCGACGAGGTGTGCGTGATGCGGCATGGCAAGCTGGTCGAGGCCGGACCCACCGAGACGCTGCTCGCGAATCCGTCCGACCCCTATACGCAGGAACTGCTCGATGCGGTGCCCGTGCTCGGCGAGAGGATGCAGTTCGGATGACGACACGCTTCGACGAGGCGGCGGAGGATCTCCGCGCCGACCTGATCGCCGTGCGGCGCGAGCTGCACCAGGTGGTCGAGATCGGGCTCGATCTTCCCGTGACCCAGGCCGTTCTGTTGCGCGAACTCGAGGGTCTCGGACTCGAGATCACGCTCGGCACCACGCTGTCGTCGATCACCGCGGTGCTGCGCGGCGGGCGGCCCGGACCCGTGGTGCTGCTGCGCGGCGACATGGACGGACTGCCGGTGGCCGAGGCCACCGGGCTGCCGTTCGCCTCGACCTCGGGCGCGATGCACGCCTGCGGTCACGACCTGCACATGGCCGGACTGTTGGGTGCCGTGCGGCTGCTCGCCGCGCGCCGCGACGAGCTGCCGGGGACCGTGATCTTCATGTTCCAGCCCGGCGAGGAGGGGCAGGCCGGCGGTCGCGTCATGATCGAGGAGGGCGTGCTGGATGCCGCGGAGGAGCGGCCGGTCGCCGCCTACGCGATCCACGTCGACAGTGCCACACCGCGAGGACAGCTCGTGACCCGCGAGGGCGCGATGATGGCCAGTGCCAGCGCGCTGCGGATGGTGCTCCGGGGCACGGGCGGGCATGCAGCTTTCCCGCAGCTGGGTATCGATCCGGTGCCGGTGGCCGCGCAGCTGATCCTCGCCGTGCAGACCTTCGCCGCACGGCGGCTGCCCGCCACCGACCAGGCCGTGATCTCGATCACCCGGCTCAGCAGCGACTCCGAGGCGAGCAACGTGCTGGCGGCGAGCGTGTCGCTCGAGGCCAACATCCGCACGCTCTCGAAGGCCACGCTCGACACCGTGCGCACGCAGCTGCCCGCGCTGCTCACCGGCATCGCCGAGGCGAACGGCTGCGCCCTCGAGTGCGAGTTCTTCGCGTCGTACCCGGTGACGTACAACGACCCGGCCGAGACGCGGGAGGTGCTCGCCGTGCTCGACGAGATCGTCGGCGAGGAGCGCGTGACGCGGCTGGCTGCGCCGTCGATGGCCTCGGAGGACTTCTCGTATGTGCTGGAGGAGGTGCCGGGCGCGCTGGTGTTCGTCGGCGCGGCGCCCGACAGCGGGCCGATGCCCCTGCACGCCGAGACCGCGATCTTCGACGACGCGGTCGTGCCGCTGCAGGCGCGCGTGCTGGCCGAGCTCGCCTGGCGGCGGCTCGAGCGCGCCTGAGGCTGCTTCCGCGGCATCCGCGCCCGCAGCATCCACACCCGCAGCATCCGCGCCCGCAGCATCCGCGCCCGCAGCATCCGCGCCCGCAGCATCCACACCCCCGCCGTGTGGGGAGGAGATCTCCGCGAGGGGCTGAAGGATCTGCCGGATTCTTCAGCCCATCGGCGCGATCTCAGCCCCACACGCGGCGACGGATGCTGTGGCGCACAGCGCCATGACCACGTACTGCTTGTAGTCCGAAGACACATACTCCCGCGCCGCACCTCCGACCAGGCTGGACACTGCCGGCTTCAGCGCGGACGCCGGCGGAAAGGACACCCCTCATGGCCTCGGCATCCACGGCGACGCGCCGCTCACGCGCAGCATCCGGGAGGAACCCCTCGACCGCGCCGTCGCAGATCCGCACGATCGTCGCGTCCAGCGTCGTCGGCACCACCGTCGAGTGGTTCGACTTCTTCGCCTATTCGACGGCGGCGGCGCTCATCCTCAACGGCCTGTTCTTCCCCGACTACGACCCGCTGGTCGGCACGATCCTCGCGTTCGGCGGCATCGCGGTCGGGTACTTCGGGCGTCCGCTCGGCTCGATCGTCTTCGGTCACTTCGGCGACCGCATCGGGCGCAAGCGGATGCTGGTGCTCTCACTGATCCTGATGGGCGCGGCGACCTTCCTCATCGGACTCCTGCCGACGTACGCCGCGATCGGCGTCGCGGCTCCGATCCTGCTCATGGTGCTGCGCTTCGTGCAGGGCTTCGCCCTCGGCGGCGAGTGGGGCGGCGCCGTGCTGCTGGTCGTCGAGCACGCCGAACCCCGCCGCCGTGCGTTCCTCGGCAGCTTCCCGCAGGTCGGCCTCGCGCTCGGTCTCACGCTGTCGACGCTGGTGTTCCTTCCGCTCGTGGCGCTGCCCGGCGACGCGTTCGCCGAGTGGGGCTGGCGCGTGCCGTTCCTGATCAGCGCGGTGCTGGTGCTGGTCGGCCTGTTCATCCGGCTGAAGATCACCGAGACGCCCGAGTTCGAGGAGATGCGGGATGCCGGCAAGGCCGCCAAGGTGCCGCTGTGGGACACCCTCAAGACCCACCTCGCGCAGGTGCTGCTCGCCGCCCTCAGCTTCGCCGTGATCGGCGCCGTCTTCTACATGCTGTTCACGTTCAGCCTCACCTACGGCACCGAGTTCATCGGTCACGAGCGGTCCGAGATGCTGACGATCGCGACGATCTGCTCGGTCCTGGCGCTCGGCGGACTGCCGCTGGCCGGCTGGCTCGCCGACCGCTTCGGCGTCGCGAAGGTCTTCGCTGCGGGCACGATCCTGTCGGTGCTGCTGGCTTTCCCCGCGTTCTGGTTGATCGACACGGGGAGCCTGGCCGCCGCATACGCCGCCTACCTCGCGATGACGATCGCCTTCTGCGCCACCTACGGCACGCTCGGCGTGCTGTACGCGCAGGCCTTCGACGTGCGCATCCGCTACACCGGCATGTCGCTCGCCCTCGGCATCGGCACGATCATCGGCTCGGCGTTCGTGCCGATCATCTACCTCGAGCTGCTGACGGTCTTCGGCGGCAGCTGGGCGATCGCGCTCTACATCGTGGTCGCGGGTCTGATCACTCTCGTCTCGGCCACGCTGCTGCACCGGCTCACCCGTCGCGCCGCAGCATCCGCCCCCGCAACCGAAGGATCCTCTCGATGATCGACGACGCGACGCGCGCCCTGCTGAACACCCTCGGCGGAGTGGATGCCGCGCCCGGCTCCCTCGACGGCGTCGTCGTGCTCGACGTGACGCGGGTGGTCGCCGGTCCGTACTGCTCGATGATCCTCGCCGATCTCGGCGCGACCGTGATCAAGGTCGAGAACCCGGGCGACCCGGACTACACCCGCACGTTCCCGCCGCTGCTCGACCGTGCGGGGGAGGAGCCGCTCAGCGGGTTCTTCGCGCAGTACAACCGCAACAAGCTCGGCGTCACGCTGAATCTCAAGAGCCCGGATGCCGCAGCCGTTCTCGACCGCCTCGTCGAGAAGGCCGACGTGCTGGTGGAGAACTTCCGCCCGGGCACGATGGACCGGCTCGGGCACGGTTACGAGCGGCTGCGCACGGTGAACCCGCGGCTCGTCTACGCGGCCCTCAGCGGGTACGGGCAGACCGGGCCGTACCGCTCGCGGCCGGCGTACGACAACAGCGCGCAGGCGACGGGCGGGCTGTGGTCGATGAACGGTCCCGCCGGCGGCCCTCCGACCCGGGTGGGCACGATCATCGGCGACCTCGCCGCCAGCCTCTACGGCGTCATCGGCGTGCTCTCGGCCCTCCGCCACGTCGAGCGCACGGGTGAGGGGCAGCTGGTCGACGTCTCGCAGCAGGACTCCGTGCTCACCCTCACCGAGAACGCGGTCGTGGCCTACACGGTCGACGGCACGATCCCCGAGCCGCTCGGCAACGAGCATCCGTTCGTCCGGCCCTACGAGCTGTTCCCGTGCTCCGACGGCTTCGTGTTCTTCGGCGGGTACACCGACAAGTTCTGGCGCATCTCGTGCGAGACGTTCGGCACCGCTGCCGACTGGGAGGCGCACCCCGACCTGCACACCATGGCCGCGCGCTTCGACGCCGAGGTCTACCGCACCGAGGTGCGGCCGATGGTCGAGCGGTGGTTCGCCGACCGCACGAAGGTCGAGCTCGAGCAGCTCGCCGGCGACCTCGTGCCGCTGAGCGCGGTGAAGGACATCGGCGAGGTCGTGGAGGATCCGCAGATCGCCGCCCGCGGCATGATCGTGGAGGCCGAGTACCCCGGGCACGGCACGCTCCGCACCTTCGGGTCGCCGGTCAAGCTCGACCGCACCCCGCCCCGGACGGCCGGACTCGCGCCGGACATCGGCCAGCACACGGCCGACGTGCTGCGTGATCTGCTCGGATTCTCGCCGGACGATGTCGAGGCCCTGCGGCAGAGCGGGACCGTCTGATGCCGGGCATCCGTCTCGAGAGGCACGGGGCCGTCGGGCTGATCACGATCGATCGGCCCGAGAAGCTCAATGCGATGACGCTCGCGATGTACGACGAACTCGGTGCCGCGTTCGCGGAGGTGCGCGACGACGCCGGCATCGGCGTCGCGGTGCTCACCGGAGCCGGCGACCGCGCGTTCTGCGTCGGGGCCGACCTCGGCGAGTCGATACCGGCGCTCACCGAGGAGCGATTCGACATCAGCGAGTGGGACGCGGCGCACCAGAAGCACTCGACGCTCGAGAAGCCGGTGGTCGCGGCGATCAACGGCCTGGCCCTCGGCGCCGGCTTCGAGATCATGCTGTCGACCGACATCCGTCTCGCGGCGTCGCACGCCGAGTTCGGGCTGCCGGAGACCGGGGTCGGCGTGGTGCCGGCCGGCGGCACGCTGGTGCGGCTCGTGCGGCAGATCCCCTACGCGTTCGCGATGGACCTGATGCTGCGCGGAGAGCGCATCGACGCCGAGACCGCGCTGCGCTACGGGCTCGTCAACCGGGTGGTTTCCGGCCGCCGATCTTCGCGACGAGGCACTCCGCGTCGCCGAGCAGCTGCTGACGAAGAGCCGCACCGCGGTCGCGACGGTGAAGCGGGCGGTGCGGGCACTGCAGGATCTCCCGGAGGACGAGGCGTTCCGGCTCGAGGCCGAGCTCGGACAGCAGGCGTTCGCGAGCCCCGATGCCCGTGAGGGGCTCGCCGCCTTCGCGGCACGGCGTCCTCCGGTGTTCCCCTCGCATGGCTAGGACGAACCGGCGCTCGTAGACTGCTGTTCACCCGATGAGCATTTCCGTGTGACCGCTGCCGAGGAGGTGCGATGGTCGATCCGACCGCAGCCTCTCCCGGTGCGACGGCGGCACTGGTGCGCGAGGTCGTGTCGGCCAGTCGTTCCGAGCCGGGCGTGGGCACCGCGGCGCTCTCCGCGCTGCTCGCCGAGGCCGACGTCGCTGCCGCCGAGGTCGACGAGCTGCTGGCCTCGGTGCAGGAGTCGCAGCAGCTGACCGCGCGGCTGCGCCGCCGGGCCACCGAGCTCGAGGCGCTGTTCTCGACCGCGCGCGAACTCGTGCGCCTGCAGGACGTCACCGATGTGCTGCGTCGGCTGGTAGAGCGCGCGCACGAGCTGATGGGCACCGACGTCACCTATCTCTCCGAGGTCGACGATGCGCAGGGCGACCTGCGGGTGCGGTACTCGGTGGGCACGGTCACCCCGGAGTTCCGCGATCTGCTGGTGCCGGCGGGTTACGGACTCGCGAGCCTGGTCGCGAACAGTCGCGAACCGGTGTGGGTGCGGCAGTACGCGCGGATGGCGGATGCTCCGCACGACGCCTCGATCGACGCCGCGGTCGAGCGTGAGGGGCTCGTGTCCTTTCTCGGGGTGCCGCTCGCGGTCGGCGACGAGGTGCTCGGTGCCCTGTTCGCGTGCAACCGCTTCGCGCACGACTTCACGCCCGAGCAGGTGCTGCTGCTGTCGGCCTTCGCCGATCACGCCGCGGCCGTCCTGCACAGCGCGCGGGTGCTGGCCGACAGCGCGGCGGCCCGAGCGCGGGCGGAGGAGGCGTACCGGGAGCTGCAGCGGCACCTGGCGGCGACGCAGGTGGCGAGCAGCATCCACGAGCAGCTGACCTCGGCGGTGATGTCGGGTGCGACGGTCGTCGACCTGGTCGCCACGCTCTCGGGTCGACTGGACCGCCGCGTCTGGGCGCTCGATGACGGGGCCCGGCCGCTGGGCGCCTCTCCGGATGCCGTCCGCGGCCTTCCCGCGCGGGTGCTGCTCACCGACGCCGTGCGTGCGAGCCAGCGGAGCGGCCACGCCGCCTCGATCGACCACGACGGAAAGCGCTGGCTGGTGGTCGCGATCCTGGGCGCCGACCGCGTGCTGGGTGCCATCGTCGCGGAGGGCGACGATGCCGAGGTGCCGGCCGACGACGTGGTCCGGCCGACTCTGGAGCGAGCGGCCCACATCGCCGCACTGGTGTCGTTCAAGCGCGATGCGGTGTCGGCACTCCGCGCTGAGCGCAGGGCGCGTACGCTGCTCGCGGCACTCGAGGGGGATACGGCCCGGAACGCGGCCGATCTCGCGGCGGAGCTCTCGGGCGCGATCACGGCGTGCGCGGTGGTCGATGTGCGGGGGCGCGAGGGTGCGCTCACCACCGCGGCCGACGTCGTCGGAGCTGACGGGCTCGTCGCTGTGCGCGGAGATCACCTGCTCGTCGCGTGGGCGGTCCCCGATGCGACCGACGCGACCGAGCGGATGCGCCGCGTGCTCGCCGACCGGTTGCGTGAGCCCGGCATCCGCGCCGTCGTCGCCGCCGTCGATGGCGGCATCCCGTCGCTCCGCATCGCCACCGACCGCGCGACCCGCGACCTGCGCCTGCTCGAACCGCTGGGCATCGGCGGCTCCACCGTGCGGTCCGACTCCTTCGCGCCGTATCACGCGCTCACCTCTGCCGCGCCGGACGCCGTGACCCGCTTCGTCGACGATGTGCTCGGCCGGGTGCGCGAGTGGGATTCCCGGCGCGGCACCGCCCTCGTCGAGACCCTCGGTGCCTACTTCGACGGGGGAGGCAGCCGGCAGGCGGCCGCCACGGCGCTGCGGGTGCACAAGAACACCGTTCAGCAGCGCCTCGAGCGCATCTGGACGCTGCTGGACGGCGACTGGGATGACGCCGAGTATCGGTTCCGCGTGCAGGCCGCAGTGCGGTTGGAGAACCTGCGGGTGCGGTTGGCCGCGGGAGGCTGACCCGGCTTGCGCCGGAACGGTCGTGCCACCCGGCGGTCAGCCCGCGAGCACTCGTCTCACTGCGTCGTACGCAGGTGTCGGCTCGCCGTCGTCGAAGAGGAGGTCGTGGCCCTGGTGCAGGCCGCGGTCGTCGTCGATCCACCAGTCGAACCGATCGTCGACCCCCCACGTCGTGTAGGAGACGCATGCTTCCGAGCGGAGGCAGGCTGCGAGGACCGTGGCGTACTGATCCGCCTGGGCATCCTGGCCCTCGCTGTCCGTGACGTCGTTCTCGGAGATTCGAACGACCAGCCCGGCATCGGCGAAGCTGTCGAATGTGGTGGCGAGATCATCGGCCGAGATGGCATCGGTCTCAAGATCGTAGACGTGAGCCTGAAGGCCCACGCCGTCGATGTGTCCGCCCTGGTCGTTCGTGTCGAGAGCAAGCTGAAGGAGGGCGTCCTGACGGGGACCGGGCACGTCAGCGCCGTTCTCGTTGATGAACTGCCTGACGTTGGGGTCCGCATCGTGAACCGCCTGCGAGACGACCTGCGGGTAGGCCGGTCCGAAGACGCGATGCCAGATGTTCTCCTGCAGACGGGTTCCCTGATCGACGTCGAACGGTTCGTTGACGACGTCGAGCGACGCGAGCCGACCCCGGAAATGCGTGACGACGGTGGTCACGTAGTCGAGCAGAACCTCGGCGCTGGCCTGGCGGTCCTGCTCGGAGCCGGTGGGAAGCTCCTGCATCCAGCGGGGCATCGCCTCGGTGAAGGCGATGGTGTGGCCGTGCACGGCGATTCCCTTGCTCTCCGCGAGGTCGAGGAGGGCATCGGCCTCCTCGAAGGTGTATTCCCCCTGCCGCGGAGAGAGCGCCTGCGGTTTCATCGCGTTCTCCGGGGTGACGGCGCCGAACGCGCCCACGAGGTTGTTCGCGTATTCGGCATCCGAGGCCAGTGGACCGAGTGCCACCGCCGCGCCCATCAGGAAGTCCGGGCGAGCGCGGGCAGCAAGAGCCTGCAGACCATTCGAAGACGGTTCTGCGTCAGCGGCGGCCGGACCGGCGGTGGTCAGGGCAGTACCACCCGGCGCCGCGGCAGTGAGCGAACGGACCGTGAAAGAGCCCTCCTCGCTCGACAACCCCCACCAGAGCTCCCCCGAGCCGAAGACGTCGCCGAGGGGCAGCGCGGACAAGGTTTCGCCGCCGCTCGCGATCTCGAGCCGGTCGCCGGAACGGTGTACCGAGAGCTCGGCCTCGGGGTCGATGACCGTGACGTGCGCGTCGTGCACCGGCTGGGGGTCGGTCACGTCGGGCGGGGGAGAACCGTCGAAGACGGCGATGCGGAGGTCATCGCCGCGGAGGGTGAGCTGGAGACCCGCGGGCTCGATCCGGAACTCGTCCGCGATCACCGGCGGGCTGTCGTAGACGGCCAGGGTCGCGTCGGCGGTCACGTCCGTGAACGACACCCGGAGCGAGAACTCTCCCGAGGCCACCAGATGCGTGCCCGCGAGGTTGATCGGTGGGTTCGGCTGGCCTCCCCCTCCGTCCTGCTCCACGATGCGTCTCCCCGTCGCCGTCACCCGCACACCATCGCCGTCCGCGACGATCCCCGACACGTGCCGCCAGTCCTGCTGCAGCAGATCGATGACGGTGCCCCGCTCGGATGGCGAGTCCGTCGAACCGCAGCCGACCAGGGCGAAGAGGATCCCGGCGGTCGCCATGCTCACGACCGACAGTGCCCTCGGCCGGGTCGCTCCCCGCGGTGTCAGGCTGCCCATGAAGGAGATCGTACTGACCCGCCGGAGGCTGACCCGCCCCCGGTGTTCCCCCGGCACAGTCACCACCCTGTTTGCTGTGACGAAGCGATGCTGACACCGCGGTCGCTGTTGTCTACCGTCGGAGTATGGACGTCCGTGACTTTCGACCCGTCGACCTGGCTGCTCTGCGAGCGAAGATGGGGGAGCCCGACGCCCCGACCACGCAGAAGATCACCGATCACCTCGACGACAACTGCCTGGCGTTCCTCGCGCACTCGCCGTTCTGCTGCCTGTCCACGTCGGATGCCGCGGGCAACTGCGACTGCTCACCTCGCGGCGACTACCCCGGCTTCGTCCGCGCACTCGATGCGCAGACGCTCGTGATCCCCGACCGCCTCGGCAACAAGATCGCCGACTCGATGACGAACATCCTCGACAACGGCCACGTCGGACTGCTGTGCTTCGTCCCCGGCATGACCGAGACACTCCGCATCAACGGCACCGCCACGGTGACCGACGATCCGGCTCTCCTGGCGATGCTCGAACAGGATCACGCCGTACCCGATCTCGCCATCGTCATTCGCACCGAGCAGGTCTACCTGCACTGCGGTCGCGCCCTGCTGCGCGGTGGCCTGTGGGATCCGGAGACCCAGGATCTTGCGGCAGAGGTGCCCAGCTCCGGGCAGATCTGGGCGAGCATGTCGGGCTGGGATCCGACCGTCGGCACCGCGATCGACGATGCGATGGCCGGCGCCTACAAGGTGCTGTACTGAATGCGCTCCCGCGCGGGGATGATCCCCCTCCTCGTCAGCGAGATCGTCCGCGAGACGCCGTCGATCGTGAGCGTGCGGCTCGAGGCCCCCGACGGCTCGCCGCTCCCGCCCTGGGTGCCGGGCGCGCACATCGATGTGCAGCTGATCACGCGGCATGAACGGCAGTACTCGCTGTGCGGCGACCCGGCGGACGTCACGGGATACCGCATCGCCGTGCTGCGCGAGGCGGCCTCCCGCGGAGGCTCGCACTACATCCACTCGTTCCTGCGGGTCGGCAGCCGCGTGTGGGTGCGGCCACCGCGCAACCTGTTCGCCCTCACCGACGCACCGGCCTACCTGCTTCTCGCCGCGGGCATCGGCATCACGCCGATCCTGGCGATGGCCCGTCATCTGGCAGCCGAGGGGGCGAACTGGCGCATGACGTATCTCGCTCGGCGGCCGGAGGACATCGCATTCTCGACCGAGCTCGAGGCGCTCGGCGACCGGGTCACGACGCACGTCAGCTCGGAGCTCGGCCGACTCGACCTGGCGGGACTGCTGGCCGACATCGAACCCGGCACCGCGGTCTATGCCTGCGGCCCGCAGGGCTTCATCGACGCGCTCACCGGACTCGCGGATGCGCTGCCCGAGGGGAGCAGCATCCACGTCGAACGCTTCGAGCCCAAGCCGCGTGAGCACCGGCCGAACGAGACGTTCTCGGTGGTGTGCTCGCGGTCGGAGGTCACGGTCGAGGTTCCGCCGCAGCGGTCGATGCTCGACGCTCTGGCGGATGCCGGAGTGTCGGTCGGCGGCTCCTGCCTGCGCGGCGTCTGCGGCTCCTGCGCCCTGAACGTGCTCGACGGCATCCCCGAGCACCGCGATTCGCTCAACGCCGACGACGACTCGATGACGATCTACCCGTGCGTGTCGCGGTCGACCTCTCGGGAGCTCGTCGTCGACGTGTAGAAGCGACCGCTAGACCTCGTCGTCGGTCTCGACGCCGGGACCGGGGCCCGGGCGCACGGCAGCATCCGGGGCGATGTCGATGCGCGTGTTGCCGTCGTGCTCGCTGACCTCGATGCGCGGTGCGGCGTCGGCTTCGGTGGCATCGGGCGCCGACGTCAGCTGATCGTGACGGTTCTCCTCGAAGGTCTCGTCGTCGGCAGAAGGGTGCTCAGGCGTGCTCATGGGTGTCCTCCGGGTCGTGGTTCTCGTGGGTCGTGGAGTTCGCGGTGCGCGTGCGGCCCCAGCGGGCCAGCAGGAAGAGGATGACGCCGACGACGAGCAGGATCGCTCCGAACAGCCAGACGATCGGTCGCTGCTGGGTGAGGAGCAGGATGCAGGAGGCGATGCCGAGGACGGGCACGAACGTCCAGATGCGGAAGTGGTCGTGCTCGACCTTGTCGCGGCGCAGCACGAGCACCGACACGTTCACGCTGAGGAAGACGAACAGCAGCAGCAGCACGACGGTCTCGGCGAGGGTGGCCAGGTCGCCGACCAGGGTGAGCCCCATCGCGACGAGGGTGGTGGTGAGGATCGCGACCCACGGCGTCTTGCGTTTCGGCAGCACGCGGCCCAGGGTTGCGGGCAGCAGATCCTGCTCGGCCATGCCGTAGGTGAGGCGGCTGACCATGATCATCGTCAGAAGAGCGCCGTTCGCGACGGCGATCAGCGCGATCAGGCTGAACAGCCAGGAGGGGATGCTGACGCCGGTCGCCTCGACGACGGCGAGCAGTGGTCCGCTCGATTCCTGCAGCTCGGATGCCGGCAGGGCGATCGAGCTCGCGAGACCGACCAGCACGTACACGGCACCCGCCGTGAACAGCGCGCCGAAGAGCGCGCGGGGGTACGTGCGGCGCGGGTTCTTCACCTCTTCGATCATGTTGGCGGAGGTCTCGAAGCCGACGAAGGAGTAGTACGCGATCACGGCTCCGGCGAGAACAGCCATGCCGACGCTGGTGCCCTCGGGTGCCTGCGTGACCCGGGACACGTCTCCGCCGCCCCCGCCGACGAAGATCGCGACGACCGCGATGACGATGACCAGGCCGCTGAGCTCGATCGCGGTCATCACGAGGTTGGCGCCCATGGATTCGCGGATGCCGCGGGCGTTCAGCAGCGCGACGACGGCGAGGAAGGCGATCGCGACCGGGATGGTCGGCAGGTCGATGAAGGTGCGGAAGTAGTCGCCGGCGAAGGCGATGGCGAGACCCGCGGCGCTGGTGACACCCGCGGCGAGCATGCTGAAGCCGACGAGGAACGAGACGAGCGGGCTGTGGAACGCACGCTCGGCGAAGACGGCGGAACCACCGGCCTTCGGGTACTTGGTGACGAGCTCTGCGTAGGAGCCGGCGGTGAGCAGCGCGAGCAGCAGGGCGAGCAGGAGCGGTGCCCACAGCATCCCGCCGACCTTCTCGGAGAGCACGCCCATGAGGGCGTAGATGCCGGCGCCGAGCACGTCGCCCAGGATGAATGCGAACAGGAGCGGGCCGGTGATGGCCCGACGCAGGCGGGTCGGGGCCTCGGCCCCGGGCGCGGTCTCGGTGGTCATCCTCGAAAACTACGGTCCCGGAGTCGGGGCGACGATGGGGTTGACAGGGGATGCCGTCATCCTGCTAGCGCTCAGGACTTTCACAGAAACATTGCGCGTCTTATGAGTCTGCTGAAAGCGATCCCGATATATTGGCGTCGCTCGGGAGGCGGTTCGCCGACCTCAGAGCGGGACGATCGAGGGGATCGCCCCACGACCTGAACAGAAACGGGCCATCCCATGACCGGTACTGCACGCAAGGCGCTCGCTGAAGGCATCGCGACCTTCCTCTTCGTCCTCGCCATCATCGCGGCGGTGAACAGCGAGAGCCCGCTGACCCCGCTCGCCATCGGGTTCACCCTGATGGTGCTCGTCTACTCGACGGGCCACATCTCGGGAGCTCACCTGAACCCGGCCGTGTCGGTCGGCGTCTTCCTGCGCGGCGGCCTGAGCGTCGTCGACCTCATCTCCTACCTCGTGGCGCAGTTCGTCGGCGGGGCGCTGGCGGCACTCGCAAGCCTGACCGTCTGGCCGGCCGGCGAGAAGGCCATGGTCATCGAGGTCGGCCCGGCCTTCCTCGTCGAGGCGCTGTTCACGCTGATCCTCGTCTGGGTCGTGCTCAACACCGCCACCGCCAAGGGCACCGAGGGCAACTCGTTCTACGGTCTGGCGATCGGCGCGACGGTGTTCGTCGGTGCGGCGACCGTCGGTTCGATTTCCGGCGGCGGCTTCAACCCGGCCGTCGCGCTGGGCCTGTCGGTCGGCGGCTACTTCGCGTGGAGCTCGCTGTGGCTCTACATCGTCGCCCCGGTCGTGGGCGCGGTCATCGCGGCGCTCCTGTTCCGCGTGCTGAACGCCGACGACGCCAAGAAGATCGCCGGCGCGTAACGTTCCGCTCGAAGCGCCGCGTCCTCTCGGGGGCGCGGCGCTTCGTCGTTCCGGCCTCGCGAATGTCCGCCGCACGGGGGATGCCGTCTCATCTCGCCGTCCGTATCGTGAAGCCATGCTGATCGTCGAGGAACTCCACCTGCTGCTGCTGCGACCGGATGGCCGCGTCGAGAATGCGGCGACCGCGCACCGGCTCTACGGCGAGATCGCCGCGGTCATCGTCGACCTCGCGCTGCACGGCCGTGTGGTCGTGACCGAGGAGAAGCACCCGGTCGTGCACGTCGTGTCGACCGAGCCGACTGGCAACTCGGTGCTCGATGCATCCCTGGCGCGCATCGCACCCCTGACCGGCAAGCGGCTGCAGTCGTTCCTGACGCGCACGAAGATCGATCCGCTCGACGAGGTTGTCGCCTCGCTCGTCGCGCAGGGGGCGCTCGTGCGGGGAGAGCGCGGCTTCTTCGGGCTCGGTGCCGAGCGCACGCCGGAGTCCGATCCGGGGCCGGAGATGCTGCTGCGCTCTCGTCTCGCCGCGGTGCTCGCCGGTTCCGCCGCCCCGTCGCAGGCCGACCTGACGCTGCTCTCCATCCTGCAGGGACTGAATGCCGCGCATTCGATCCTGCGCACGGAGGCGGGTCTCGTCTCGGCGGGTCACCTGAAGCGACGGATCGAAGAGCTCTCCGCACGCTCCGCAGCGGGCGACGCCGTCTCCAAGGCGGTGAACGACGCGGTCACCGCCGCACTGATGGTGGCGATGACGCCGGTGTTCGTCGCCGCGACCATGAGCTGACCGCGGGCTCCCTTTCACCCTCGAAGGGGGTCGGTGACTCCGGTGACGATAACGATCTTCCCGGTCGAGTGGCCGGCGATCGACCGTTCGTACGCGACACGGGCGTCTTCGAGCGGATGCACCGAGTCGATCGGCAGCTCGATGCGCCCGTCGGCGAGCAGTTCGGCGATCGCCGCGAGCTCACGGACTCCTGCGCTCGCCCCGCCGACTCCCCGCACCGGATGGCGCGCGCGTGCGTCGTAGTCGGCGACCGTGTTGATGCGATCCGTGGGAACACCCAGCGACAGCGCAAGCTCGACCGTGCCGTGGCCGACGGTGTCGAGGACCGCGGTCAGTCCGTCGGGAGCCGCCGCGCGCACGGCATCGGCGAGTCCGTCGCCGTAGGCGAGCGGGTGGATGCCGAGCCCCTGCAGCAGCGCGTGATTGTGCGGGCTCGCCGTGCCGAACACCCGTGCACCGCGCAGCACGCAGAGCTGGGCGGTGAGGATGCCGACGCCACCTGCGGCGCCGCTGACGAGAACGACGTCGTCCGCCGTGATCCGCTGCGACTCCACGCTCGCCATCGCGGTGCGGCCGACGACGTTGAGCGCGCCGGCCACCAGGAGCGGGAGGCCGTCCGGCACGCGGACGAGCTGCGCCGGATCGATCACGAGGTGGTCGGCCTGCGCGTGAAAACGGAGGCCACCGAACACACGGTCGCCGATCGCCCAGTCGGTCACACCGTCGCCGAGGCCCTCGATCACGCCCGAGAAGTCGTAGCCGTTGCCCGAGGGCAGGTGGCGCTCGTAGGGGTCGTGCAGAGGCTCGCCGCTGAACAGCTTCCAGTCCACCGGGTTCACGCCCGCCGCCGCCACCCGGACGAGGACCTCGCCCGATGCGGGACGCGGCACGCGCCGATGCTCGATCTCGAGCACCTCCGGTCCGCCGAACCGGTGGAACATCACGCGGCGCGATGAGGCATCCGCGGGTACAGAGAGCATGGGGCCAGCCTAGAAGCCGGCCAGGGTGAAGCGAGGATGAATTCCGTCGGCGCGACCGCGTCGGTGCGACACCGTGGGTCTCGCCCTGAGACGATGGAGTCCACCCGCCATGCTTCATCGCCCATGACTCAGAGTGTCCACGCCTCCGCACCTTCCCTCGCGTCGTCGGGGTCGTCGGGCGTCCCCTCGAACGAGCGCGACATCGGCGAGGTGGATCACCGGCTGCGCGCGGCGATCGCGCAGCAGGACTGGCGTACCGCGGTCTCCCTGGTGGGTGCGCACTGGTCGGCGCTGCTCGACGAGCCGCGCGAACGGCTCGATCACGCCCTGCGCGCCATCCCGCTCGAGGCCTTCGAGCTCGACTCCCGTGCGGCCGCCGTCCGCGACATCCGCCTGCACACCTCCTCTGACGCCGTCGACCGCATGATCGGAGACGTCGCCGTTCCCGACGCCAACGACCTCGCGACCCTCGAAGCGCTCGCGCGGTCGGAGCGCGCCCTCAGCCTGCTCGGGGTGGTCTCGTCACGCATGATCGCTCTTCGCGTGCGGGGGCGGCTGGCCCGTGCCACGCAGCTGGCCGAGCTGGTCGAGCGATTCGGGCGCATCGCGGCCGTGCACCAACCCGCACTCGTCTCCGCCCGGCTGCCCGCCGCCCTGCTCCAGGCCGGCATCACCCGCGGGCTCGCCGACGACATCCCCGGCGCCCTGATCAGCCTGCGCGATGCCTACGAACGCGCGTCCGACTCGCCGGCGGAGTACATCGAGAGGGATGCCGCCGGCAAGTCGGCCTTCTTCCTCGCGCTCGCCGGCGACATCGAGCTGGCGCAGTGCTGGCTCGCGCGGCACGACGAGGCTGCGGCCGTGGAGGGCTGGTTCGGTCCGCGCATCACGCTGACCGCCGATGTCGCGCGGAGTCTGATCGCCATCGAGGGTCTGCAGCGCGATGCGGCCGAGTCGGTGCTGCGCCGACTCGAGCAGCCCGTCAACGCCGAGCAGAGCTGGGGTCCCGGTGTGACCTTCGCCCAGGCGCGGCACGCGCTCGTCTGGGGCGACCGGCTCACCACGATCGACCGGGTGCAGAGCGACCGCCGTCGCTACGCCGACTGGCTCGGCGAGAGCAGCGTCCTCGGGCCTCTGCTCGCGCAGGCCGAGGGCGAGCTGCTGCTCTCGGTCGGGCAGTCGCAGCGCGCTCGTCAGGCGATCGGGTCGGATCGGTCGCAGCCGGCGGTCGCCGTCGCAGAGGCCCGGATCGAGCTCGTCGGCGGTGCTTTCGACCGCGCCGCGCGCCATGCGGCATCCGCTCTGGGGAAGCGGCTGTCGACACGTAACCGGACCGACGCGCTCGCGATCCTCGCCGTCGCGCAGCTGCACCTGTCGGAGCCGGATGCCGCCGTGCAGACCGCCGCGCATCTGAGCGACTCGCTCCAGGCGAGCGGGCTGCGTCTCGCGGGCCTGTCCATCGAGCGCGAGGATCGAGCGCGGCTGGGTCTCGAACCGCTGGATGACGGGCACGGCGCGCGCGAACCGTTCGCGATCGACGATCAGCGGATCCGCATCACGCGGCAGCAGGCCGTGGTGCTGCAGGGGCTCGAGAAGGGCTGGAGCCTGCGCGAGATCGCGACGCACGAGCACCTCTCGCTCAACACCATGAAGACGCACGCCCGGGGGCTCTATCAGCGCCTCGGTGTCACGAACCGCGACGAGGCGATCGCGCGCGCGTACGAGGCCGGCCTGCTCTGACCGCTCGGTCTGCCCTCTCGGACCGCTCGGTCTGACCGCTCGGCCATCACCATCGGTCGCTCGATCGCTCTGACCGCTCGGCCCGCCTGATCGGTCGCACTGACCCCTCGGTCTGTCCCTCGGTCGCAGAGCGCCGTCTTCACCCGGGTTTCACCCGGGTGGGTTTCCGGAGAACCGGGCGGGCCGGCCCGACCGCGTTGTTAGCGTCTTCCGCGGGACTGGGCACTGACGAGCTGTCCTCGTGCGTGCTCGATCGGGTCCGCGCGTACGCAGCAGCGAAAGGCATCGACATGACGGAGACACAGATCGACGGAGCAGCGTCCTCCCTGGGGCGTCGGACGGTGCTCAAGGCGGCGGCGTGGTCGGTGCCGGTCGTCGCGGTCGCCGTGTCGACGCCGCTGGCTGCCGCCAGCGTCGCGGAACCGCAGCCGGCACCGGCAGGCGGACTGTCGGTGTGGCAGGGCGGCACCTCGGTGCAGACGTTCACCGTGGCGTCGCCGAACCGCGTGCAGGTGAACACCGGTCAGACCATCGGGTTCAACGTGATCGACGCCGACACCGGCGAGAACGTGACCGCGGGCACCTTCCGCTCGGGGGCCATCACCGTGACCGTGCAGTGGGGAGCAGGTAACGGTGTGCCCACGCCGACGAGCTACCGCGCCGAGGAGCGCACGCTCAACGGCTGGGTCCGCGTCGGGGCGCTCCCGGCACCGGGAACGTCGGGGCTGGTCGAGTACACCTACACGGGCGTTCTCAACGGCAGCGCGAACGTCGTCTCACTGCCGGTCATCTGGCTCCTGCCGACGGCCGGGGGGCAGCTCACCGAGACGTACGTGAACACCGCGTTGTCCTCGGAGTACATCAGTGAGAAGACGTCGGGCTCGCGCGTTCCCTGAGCGCGCGCTCTGATCGCCGTCAGCCAGCACTGACGGCGCCCTGCTCGCCGTCAGCCCGCACTGACGGCGAGCAGGAACCACGCGGAGTGCGGGATCCACTGCTCCGCCCAGCGCCAGGAATCGGGCCCCTCAGCCGTCTCGGGGGTGAGGAACGCGATGCCGTTCTCGTCGTCGGGGTGGCTGGTGATGCCGTTCACGATCCCGCCGGGCAGGTTGGGGAAGTCCGGGGTGTACTCGACGTTGTTGCGGCCGCGGCCCTGGAGCATGCAGACGTCGAAGGGGTTCCGCCCGAGAACCCAGTGCACCTGGTCGGCCGCGAAGCGGCGGAGCCGCACGCCGAGCTCCGCATCGCACTCCGGGAGAGCGGCGACCGAGGCGGCGGCGAAGGCCAGCGAACCGAGGGTCGCGTTCTCGCCCTGCCACCAGTAGCCGGTGTCGTTCTCGTGCGGGAAGAAGAACGCGTCCTTCGGGGGGCCTCCCCGCGGCTGCACGCGCTGCCGCGGATAGCCGAAGGGGTTGGCGGCAGCATCCGTCCGCTCCACGAGGTCCTGCGCGAGCCGGAGCGCCAGCATCCGCGCCCGCTCGGCATGCGCACCCGAGGGCACGAGCGTCGCGTAGCGCAGCAGCGCGATCATCGGGAGGCCGGCCTCGACGGCCGAGAAGAACGGCCGTCCGTCGTGCCAGGCCTCGAACCAGCCGGCGCCGCCGTCGGATGCTGCGCGGTAGCGCCCGATCAGGGCGTGTGCCCGCCGGTCGGCGGCAGCGGCGAAACGCGTGGCGTCAGCGTCAGCATCCGAAGCCGCCACGAGTTCTGCCGCCGCGAGCAGCGCGCAGTAGTCGTCGACGATCGATTCCGCGCTCCCGGTGAGCTCGCCGCTCTCCAGGTCGAGCCCGAAGAGGTAGGCCTGATTGTGGGCCTCGAGGTCGTCGAACGCGCCGACGGCGGCAGCGAGGTACTCGGCCGAGGTGAAGTCGCCGTGCTCGCTCTCGCGGAACGCGCGGGCGAGCGCCGCGATCGCCAGCCCGCCCCCGCCGCGGTACGACGCGCGATAGCGGTCGGTGCGCACGCTCTCGGGCAGCGGCGCGTTGATCACCCGCTCCTCGAGGCGCTTGGTCAGCGCGTCGAAGATGCCGGTGTAGAAGGCGCCTTCGGGGGTGCGGAATCGCACCAGGAAGTCGGCGCCGAACAGCGCCTCGTCCCGCAGGCGCGCTCCGAGGGCCCGGTGGAAACGCGGATGCCGCACCTGCAGCTGGTCGCGGGCCTCCAGGAACGCCCACGCGCACAGCGGGATCTGCTGTGGGCTCATGGTGGGCGTGTAGGTCAGGTGGCTGAGGAACTTGCTCGTGTCGCCCGACGCGTCGAGCCAGCCGCCGCGGGCGTCGACCGTGAAGCCCGAGTCGTCGCCGTAGCGCAGCGCGGCGGCATCCTTCCGCTCGATCTCCCCGCTCGAGCGTCCGGCCTTGAACGCGAACAGCACGTCGGAGAGGGTGCCGGCGGCGAGCCGTTCCTCGCCGATGACGAACGGTTCCGAGGCGGTGACGTCGTCATCGACGGCGGCCTCGAGCAGGTACCGCCCCGGCTCGTCCGCGGCGTCGAAGTCGACCCGCGAGTACGCGCCGGTCTGCCAGGCGTCGACCGTCGTGGCCGGCGTCGCGGCGAGAGGCGTGCGGGATCCGTCGTCGAGCGAGACCAGCTCCACCCGCGGCGTCGCACCCGCGTGCGACAGCTCGATGAGCGCGGACTTCGGCGCCCCGGTGTCGTAGCCGAGGTGATCGGTGAGGATGCGCATGGTCAGCCCTTGAGTGCTCCGGCGAGGACCGCGTTCTCCATCTTCTCGGCGAACACCGCGTAGACGAGGTAGGCGGGGATGAGCGTGATCAGGATGCCGGCGGCAAGGACACCGTACTGCGCGGCGTTCGCGATCGAGAGCGTCGGCAGTGCCACCTGGGCCGTGCGCAGCGACGCCTCCGGTCCGATGATCACCAGCGAGAAGAAGTACTCGTTCCAGAACGACAGGAAGTTGAGGATCGCGACGACCGTGAGTGTGGGGATGGCGAGCGGCACGTAGACCGACCACAGCACCCGGATGGGGCCGGCGCCGTCGAGCAGTGCCGACTCCTCCAGCTCGGCGGGGACCGCGCGCATCGCCTGGGTCAGCAGGATGACGGTCAGCGGCATGGCGGATGCCGGGAGGAACAGGATCAGGAACTCGCGGGTGTGGAACAGGTGCATCGCGATCGAGAGCAGCACGGTGGGCACGAGCGCCGCGAATCCGGGGATCAGGAACCCGAGGGCGAACACCCGCTCGACCACGCGGCCGATGGCCCCCTTCGAGCGCGCCAGCGCAAAGGCCGCGGGCACCGCGAGAAGGAGCGTGAGCACCTCGGCGCCGATCGTGATGTACGCCGAGTTCAGCAGCGCGGTGCCGAGCGACGCCTGCGAGAAAGCCAGCCCGAAGTTGTCGAGCGTGAGCGGCGTGAAGGGCGAGAACGGCTGGTTGAAGATGTCGGTGTTGCGCTTGAACGCCGAGATCAACAGGTAGTAGAGGGGAGCGGCGAGCAGGATCACGTAGAGCCAGACCCCGGCGTGGGCGAAGTACTTCGAGGGTCCGGTGCGGGCCAGGACGCCGGAGCGGCGACGCCGGCGGGCAGGCGGACGAGGGGCGGATGCCGCGGCGAGAGCGGTCGCGGGGGCGTCGAGCGTGGTGGTCATCGGAGCGTTTCCCATCAGTACTTCTGCCGGAAGGCGCGGCGGATCACGAGGATGCCGACGACGCCGACGATGAACAGCACCACGGCGACGGCCTGGCTGTAGCCGACCTTCGACTGGTTGAAGGCGAAGTCGTACACGAGGAACGACAGCGTGGCCGTGGCGTTGCCGGGGCCGCCCTTGGTGAGCAGCAGCACGACGGCGGCGGAGGAGAACAGGGTCCACAGGAACTGCAGCATCGTGACGACGCCGACGAACTCGCGGCACATCGGCCAGGCGATGCTCCACATGCGGCGGAAGTGCCCGCATCCGTCGATCTCCGCGGCCTCGAACACCGAGGCGTCGATGGAGTTGAGGCGGGCGGCGAGCATGATCGCCGAGACCGACATGCTGCACCAGATGGTGACGATGATGATCGACAGCATCGCGCTGTCGCCGTTCGCGAGCCACGGGCGGGCGAACTCCTCGAGGCTGAGGATCTCAAGGAAGCCGTTGATCATGCCCTTGGGTGCGAAGACGCCGATGAAGACCATCGCGAGCGCGGATGCCGACAGCAGGACGGGGGTGAACATCAGGGCGCGGACGAAGCGGTGACCGCGCGGCTTGAGGTTCAGGTAGTACGCGATCATGAACGCGCCGACCACGACGATCGGCAGCGTCACGACCAGCTGGAGGATCGTGTTCCCCGTGGCGAGCCAGACGATCGGGTCGTTCAGAAGGCGCACGAAGTTGTCGGCTCCGGCGGGGGTGCGCGGGGCGATCAGGCCGCGCCAGTTGACCGTGGAGAAGTAGAACAGGCTGATCAGCGGTCCGAGCGTGAAGACCAGGAACCAGAGCAGCGCGGGGAGCGTCGCCGACAGCTGAAGGAGTTCACCCCGTCGGCGCTTCGCACTGCGCCGGCGGGCGACGAGGTCGGGGGAGAGTGCGGTCATCGAGTGCTCCAGCAGTCGGGAGGGCGGCCCGGCGACATGCGCCGGACCGCCCGGGAGGGGTTACTTCGCGGCGGCGTAGATGTCGTCGACGGTCTGGCAGATCGTCGCGGCGTCGGTGCCGGGGGTGAAGGCGACCGAGGTCGCGCGGTACATCGGGTTGGAGACGTCGGCCGGCACGTAGATGTCGGGCATCACCGGGAAGTCGACGGCCTCGGGCATCTCGGTCAGAGACTGCGCGAGCAGCGGGGAGGTGACGCCGGACGTGTCGCCGCCGAAGTCGGCCACCGGGATGACGCCGCCCTCGTCGAGGATGCCCTTGAGCACGTCGTTGCCGTACATGTACGTGATCAGCTGCTCGACCGCGTCGATCTTCTCCTCGCCGTTCGGGCTGATCCACCAGCCGGCAGACGTCGAGCCGCGGTACGCGAGAGGCTTCTCGAACGGTGCGCCGTCGGCGACCGGCAGTCCGCCGAGCACCGTGGCGCCGGCGAGCTCCTCCGACGCGGACGGATACGCCCACGAGCCGAGCGGGGCGATGGCGGCCTGCCCGTCCATGTACGCGGCCTGCGCCTGGTCGGCCGTGTAGCCCTCGACGCCGTCGACGAACACTCCGGCGTCGCGGAGCTCGACCAGCAGGTCGATGCCCTTCATGGCGTTCGGGTTCTCGCAGGTGCCGCCCTCGGCGTAGACCTGCTTGGCCTCGTCGGTCGACATGAACATCTCGAGGAACTGCAGGAAGATCTTCTGGCCCGACCAGTCGATGCCGCCGAGCACGACGGGAGCGATGCCGGCGGCGCGGAGCTTCTTCGCTGCGTCGATGAGCTCGTCGGTCGTGGTGGGCACGCCCTCGACGCCGGCCTGCGTCAGCAGATCGGTGTTGTACCACCACGGCCAGGTGAAGCCGGAGTAGGGGAAGGCGCGGACGTTGTCCTCGGCATCCGTCCAGTCCACCATCGCGTCCTCGGGGATGCGGTCCGCGATGCCCCACTCCTCGATGTAGTCGTTGACGGGCACGACGGCGCCGTTGATCGCCCAGTCGAGCTGCTTCTCGAGCAGACCGACCAGCAGGACGTCGGCCTCTTCGCCGGCGAGCAGCGAGGTCTCGTACACCTGGTTGAGGTTGTCACCGGACTCGAGAACCTTGACCTCGATGCCGGTCTCTTCCGTGAAGGCTTCGAACGCGGCGAAGAGCGGCTTGTTCTGCGCCTGGCTCGCCGTCCAGTTGGTCTGCACGACGATCTGGTCGGGGTCGCTGGCGGGCTGGCCGCCGGCGCAGCCGCCGAGGCTCACGGCGAGCACGACGGCACTGGCGGCTGCCAGGGGGATGGACACGCGCTTCTGCACGGAAAACCTCCTTGTCTGCCGGTCGGATACCGGCGATTCCCCTGATGGTACTGTTTCGGACTCTAAGTGGTCAATACTGGTATCAAAAGACCCCTAACCAAATCGGTCCGAGCGTGCGATCAGGTGCCGGAGGGGAACACGACGACGCCCTTCACGAAGTCTGCCGGTCGTGACTCCATCAGCTCGTACGCCTGGTCGATGTCCTCGAGTGCGAAGGTGTGTGTGATCAGCGGCAGGTAGCTGAAGCGACCGTCGGCGATCATCGCGAGGCCGTCCGCCATGGCGCGGATCGTACGCGGGCGCTGCGGGGAGAACCCGTTCACGATCGTCGCGCCCTTGTACCAGAGCTCCATGTCCATCGGGGCGTCGCCGGTGTGGTGGTAGCCCACGACGCAGACGGTTCCGTACGGACGCACCAACGCCGAGGCCGTGGTCAGCGCCGAGGTGACTCCGGCAGCCTCGACGACCACGTCCATCCGCTGGTCCCGTCGGCCCGCGGCCGACACGAACTCCTCGGGCAGCTCGTCGGGGTGATGGGCCTCGTGGGCGCCGAGAGCCAGAGCCCGGGCGCGGGCGGCGGGGTTAGGGTCGACGGCGACGAGCAGGCCGGGCAGCCGCGCGGCGGCGAGCTGGATGAGGCCCAGGCCCATGAATCCCAGTCCGACGACCGCGACGCGATCGCCGGGGCGGATGCCGCTGCGCGAGAGCGCCTCCTCCAGGTCGGCCAGTGGCTCGCCGATGACATGTTCCGGAGCGAAGCCGGCGGGCACCCGCAGGATCGAGTCGGCGTCGAGGGCGACCTTCGTCGCGAAACCGTCGCCGCCGAGGCCGGTCACCACGTCGCCCACGCGCCAGCGTCCGTTCGGATCGCCGACCTCGCTGATCCGCCCCACCGTCTCATGCCCCAGCCGCACCGGCTTCTCGGGGGTGCCGTGTTCGCGCCACGGCGTGCGGTCGGAGGTGCAGACGCCGCAGGCCAGCACGTCGATGACGACCTGCGAGGGCGAGGGGACCGGATCGGGCGCGGAGACGACCTCGGACCGGCGGGGACCGATGACCTGGCTGATGAGCATGGAATTCTCCTTCGTCCGGCTGCGCGTGCTCGGCAACCGTTTGTCTCGAATGGACCGCAAGTGGTTGTGCTCATCTTAGAAGCGTATTAGCTTGGCCCTCAGTGGTATTTACATGGACTACTGATAAGGCTCGAAGGAGAGGCCATAGTGTACCAGTGCACTCTGCAGGGCGGGCCGCGATGACGGCGGTCCGCACCGCCGCCGTGATCGGCGCGGGAGCGCAGGGTGCTGTGCACGCTTTCGGGCTCGCGCGCATCCCCGGTCTGCGCATCGTCGCGATCAGCGATGTCGACGCGGATGCCGCCGCCGCGCTCGCGGCAGAACACGGTGCCCGCGCCCACTCCGACCCGCAGTCGCTGTTCGCCGACCAGCCCATCGATCTGCCCATCGATCTGCTCAGCGTCTGCGCCCCGGCGGTCGCCCACCGAGCGATCGTGGATACCGCCCTCGCTCACGGAGTCCGCGCCATCCACTGCGAGAAGCCGATGGCGCTCACCTACGGCGACGCGCGCCATCTGGTCGAGGCCGCAGCGGCGGCCGGCGCCGTGCTCACGATCAACCACCAGCGCCGTTTCGACCGGATGCATCGCGCGGTGCGCGAACTCGTGCGGGGCGGCGACATCGGCGAGCTGATCGGGGCGCAGGGATACTGCGCGAACCTCTTCGACTGGGGTTCGCACACCGTCGACCTGCTGCGCTGGCACCTCGGTGACCCGCGGGCCACCTCCGTGCTCGCCCAGATCGACGTCGCGGCACGCAAACGCGTCTACGGCGCACTGACCGAGACGTCGAGCATCGTGGAGGTGCGCTTCGACACCGGTGTGGATGCCGTGATCACGACCGGTCGCGACGAGCGTCTGCATCCGCTCGGCGACAACGGCATCGTGCTGCAGGGCAGCCGCGGCCGGGTGGAGATCTTCGGCGGGCGTGCGACCGTGCACGCCGACGACCGCGAGCCCCGCGAGATCGCGGAGTCCGTCGATCCCGCCTTCGCCGTCGAGCTCCGCGGCGTCGACCCCGCGGTCATCGAGCAGACGGCGCTCGCGCTCGCCGACCTGGCGGGCGCGCTCGACGACGGTCACGAACCCGTGCTGCACGCTCGCCACGGGCTCGCCGCCGCGGAGATCATCTTCGCCGCGTACGAGTCGAGCGTGCGCCGCGGCACCGTGCACCTGCCCCTCGATGTGTTCGACAACGCCCTGCAGCGCGGACTCGAGCAGGGCCTGTGGACACCCGAGACCGAGATCGTTTCGACGTTCTGACGTGAAAGAGATGTATGCGATGAGAGAGGCCGTGGCATGAGAGTGCTCCTACGGCGAGGGCTGTTCTATCTGATCACCGCGTTCGCGGCGATCACGATCAACTTCTTCCTCCCCCGATTGATGCCCGGCGACCCGATCGAGCGGATGCTCACGCGGTTCCAGGGCAAGCTGAGCCCCGAGGCGGTGTACGCGCTCCGGCAGCTGTTCGGCCAGGGCGACGACAACCTGTGGAACCAGTACTGGGAGTACTGGGGCAACATCTTCACCGGCAACCTCGGGGTGTCGATCAGCGCGTACCCGGCGCCGGTCTCGACCATGATCCTGCAGGGGCTGCCCTGGACGCTGTCGCTGATCGGCATCTGCACGGTACTCAGCTTCGTGATCGGCGTGGGGCTCGGGATGCTGGTCGGCTGGCGCCGTGGCTCGTGGATGGACGGGCTCGTCCCCGCCACCACCTTCATCTCGTCGATCCCGTACTTCTGGTTCGGCCTGATCATGGTCTACGTCTTCGCGGTACAGCTGCGCTGGTTCCCGCTCTCCGGCGGGTACCAGCCGGGGCTCACCCCCGGATTCAACGGCGAGTTCATCGCCAGCGTGTTCTCGTACGGACTGCTGCCCGCCTTCACGATCGTCGTGTCGTCGATCGGCGGATGGCTGCTCGGCATGCGCAACATGATGGTCACCACCCTCAGCGAGGACTACGTGCTGCTCGCCCAGGCGAAGGGTCTGAAGACCCGACGGGTGATGAGCACCTACGCCGGACGCAACGCTGTGCTGCCCTCGCTCGCGAGCTTCGCGATGTCTCTCGGCTTCCTGGTGGGCGGATCGATCGTCACCGAGGTCGTCTTCAACTACCCGGGCCTCGGCTACACCCTCTTCCAGGCCGTGCAGCAGCAGGACTACCCGCTGATGCAGGGCATCTTCCTCGTCATCACGATCACCGTGCTCGTGGCGAACCTCGTCGCGGACTTCGCCTACGTGATGCTCGATCCGCGCACCCGACAGGAGGCCCGCCGATGACGACGCCGCTCACCGCCACGCTCGCCGCCCCGACGCCGCCCGTCAAGAAGGGGCAGGGCCGCAACCTCGACTGGCTGCGGGGCCTGCGCTCCGCCAAGATCATCGTCGGCGGCACGGTCTTCCTGCTCTTCGTGCTCGTGGCGATCTTCGGACCCATGCTCGTCACGACCGATCCGAGCGCTGTCAGCACCGAGGTGCTGCTGCCGCCGTCGCCCGAGCACTGGCTCGGCACGACTCACACCGGCCAGGACCTGTTCGCACAGATGGTCTACGGCACCCGGATCTCGCTGTTCGTCGGTGTCGTCTCGGCGTTCTTCGCCACGGCGCTCTCACTCATCGTCGGACTCACGGCCGGCTACGTCGGCGGCATCGGCGACGAGCTGCTGTCGGTGCTCTCGAACATCTTCCTGGTGATCCCCGGCCTGCCGCTCGTCGTCATCCTGGCCGGCTACCTGCCCAGCACCGGATCGATCGGCATCATCATCGTGATCTCGATCACCGGGTGGGCGTGGGGCGCCAGGGTGCTGCGCGCGCAGACGCTGTCGCTGCGCAACCGCGACTTCGTCGAGGCGGCGCGCGTCGCGGGCGACCGCACGTTCCGCATCATCTGGAGCGAGATCCTCCCGAACATGCTCGCGATCGTCGCCTCGTCGTTCCTCGCGACCGTGACCGGCGGCATCCTGACCCAGGCGGGCCTGGCGTTCCTCGGCATGACCGACGTCACCGAGTGGTCGTGGGGCGGCATCCTCTACTGGGCGCAGAACAGCTCGGCGCTGCTCTTCGGCGCCTGGTGGTGGTTCGTCCCGCCCGGACTCGCGATCGCGGTCATCGGCACGGCGCTCGCACTGGTCAACTTCGGCATCGACGAGTTCGTCAACCCGCGGCTGCGGTCGGCAGGTCTCGGCACGAAGGCCGGGACGAAGACGCAGTTCAAACGCCCCCGTCAGCCGGTGCTCAACCTGCGCAAGCCGCGCCGCGACCTCGACGAGTCGACCGACTTCGTCGCGGGGGAGGCCGTGCTGCACATCTCGCACCTCTCGGTCGAGTACCAGACGCACGACGGCGGCGCCTTCCGCGCCGTCGACGACGTGAGCCTCACGCTGCACCGCGGCGAGATCGTCGGGCTCGCGGGCGAATCCGGTTCCGGCAAGACGACGCTGGCCTACGCGGTCACCCGCCTGCTGCGGCCGCCGGCCGTGATCGCCGGCGGCGACATCGTCTACACGGGCCGCGACGGCGAGCAGATCGACGTGCTCGCGCTCGACGACCGTGAGCTCAAGGCGTTCCGCTGGTCGGAGATCGCGATGGTGCTGCAGTCCGCGATGAACGCGCTTAACCCGGTCATCTCGATCGGGGATCAGATCGAGGACATCTTCATCGACCACGACCTGCGCCTCAGCAGGGAGGAGCGACACCGTCGGGCCGCCGAGCTGCTGCGCACCGTCGGCATCGACCCGATCCGGCTCGCGAGCTACCCGCACCAGTTGAGCGGCGGTATGCGGCAGCGCGTCATGATCGCGATGGCGCTCTCGCTCAAGCCGCGCGTCATCATCATGGACGAGCCCACCACGGCGCTCGACGTGATCGTGCAGCGCAGCATCATCGACGAGATCGCCCGGCTGCGGCACGACTTCGGCTTCGCGGTGCTGTTCATCACGCACGACCTCGGGCTGCTGCTCGAGATCAGCGACCGGGTCGGCGTGATGCGCAAGGGCCGCCTGGTCGAGCAGAACACCCCGGCCG